>CBDUXY010000009.1:0-28901 GCA_965371305.1 uncultured bacterium | reverse complement strand
TAACCCTTTATAAGCTTAAGCAAGTCTACAAAGCTGAATAAGTTAGGGAAAATACCAATTAATACCGTTACAAAGGCCGTGAAAACAAGCGGTACATATACGAAACGCGAGGCCTCTTTTATATTATGATGGAACTCGTCATCCGGCAAGGGCTTGAAATACGCCCTGAAGACTATAGGCAGGAAATATCCTGCGTTTAGTACCGTACTTGCAAGCAACACGTACATGTAGCTTGACTGGTTGGACTCAAGCGCGCCTACGGCCATGTACCACTTGCTCGAGAACCCTGCGAACAGCGGCACGCCTATCATAGAAAGAGAGCCTATGGTAAAGGCCGCCATGGTCCAGGGCATCTTCTGCGCTATGCCGTCAAGCTGGTCAATCTTCTTTATATGCGTTGCAACGTATATGGAGCCTGCGCAGAAAAACAGCGTAATTTTTGAAAAAGCGTGGTTCCCTATATGCAGCACCCCTCCGAGCAGCCCGCTTGGACTAAGAAGCGCCACACCGAGCACTATGTAAGAGAGCTGGCTAACAGTCGAATAAGCAAGCCTTGCCTTAAGGTCGTTTTTAGTAAGCGCAATCACAGAGGCGACGATTATCGTAATAGAGGCAAAAATTGCTGCAATGGTGCCAAGCCCGTATTCTCCCATCACGTCGAACCCGTAAACGTATATCATAACCCTTATTACCGAGAACACACCGACCTTAACAACGGCAACCGCGTGAAGCAAGGCACTAACCGGCGTTGGCGCGACCATTGCCGAAGGCAGCCAGTTGTGTACCGGCATAATCCCTGCCTTGCCAAGCCCGAATATAAAACAAACAAAAGATATTATTACAAGCACGGAAGGCAGGGAAGTATTGAAAATCCCGCCCTGAGCAAAATCAAGCGTACCGGTCATCATGTAGGTCATGACAATCGCTGCGAGCAAAAGTGTTTTCGACAGACCGACCAGATAGACTACGTACTTCCGACTTCCCTCCCACGACACCTTATCCTCGTGATGCGCAACCAGCGGGTAGGTCATAATCGAAAGCACTTCGTAGAAAAAATAAAGCGTAAAGAGGTTTGCCGCAAACGCAACCCCTATGGCCGACGATACGGCAATTGCGAAACACGCGTAATACCTGGTCTGGGAGTGTTCTTTCTCGGCCCTCATATAACCGATGGAATAGAAGGTCGTCACAACCCAGAGTAAAGACGCAGTTGTGGCAAAGAAAAGACCGAGCGGGTCTACACGAAGCTTAAAGTCAATACCCGGTAAGACGTGAAAGACCGTGTACTCAATTATGCCGCCCTTTAATATAAGGGGCCACATCGAGAGTACCAGGAGGAACTTACCAATGCCTGCAAGGACTGACGCGCCTTCACGGATGTTCGGCAGCTTGCTTGAGATCAGGATAAGGAACACCCCGAAGGCCGAAACAAGTATTGCCAGAAGCGGTACTATAGAATTTGAGATTTCTGGTTCCATCTTTTTCCTTAAAAATTATCTAGTTATAAAATCTGCGACGCCTTCATGGCCAGGTCCAGGAAAAATCCCGGATATATGCCAAGCCAGAGAGTACCTATAGTAGAAATACCCAATACGTAATAAAGCCCCCTTGAACAGGCAAGCTCGAACTCGGCTTCCGGCTCCTTCATGTACATGAGCATCACAATTCGAATGTAGAAATACGCAGCCACCGCACTCATTAAGACACCGAAAATGGCAAGCGGTATCATGCCCGTGTGTATAAGGGCCATAAACACGTAGAACTTACCCATAAATCCTGCAAGCGGCGGAATACCTGCAAGTGAGAATAAAAATATCAGCATCATAAAGGCAAGGGCTTTATTTTTCTTGGCAAGCCCTGTGTAGTCCGATATACATTCCCCGCTTCTTCCGCCTTTTTTAAGCATTATAATAACGGCAAAAGCGCCGAAGTTCATAAAGACGTAGACCAGCATGTAGAACATCACACTTGCAATACCTTCAGCCGTACCCGAGGCCACTCCAAGCAATGCGTACCCCGCGTGCCCGATACTTGAGTAAGCAAGCATCCTTTTAATGTTTTTCTGTGAAATGGCGACGAAGTTACCATAAGCCATACTTGCAATACTTATTACGGCAATCAATATGTACCACTGATCATACACAGGGGCCAGGGCAAAAAGCAGCACTCTAAGTATTACGGCAAAAGCAGCCGCCTTTGTGGCAACCGACATGAAGGCCGTAATAGGGGTCGGCGCGCCCTCATATACGTCCGGCGCCCACATGTGAAATGGTACGCCCGCAACCTTAAAGCCAAATCCAGCAACTATCATCACAACACCCAGGCTAAGGGCCGGGACACGGGTCGAGCTGTCACCAAGGGCCGTGGCGATACTTGCAAGATCGGTCGTTCCGGTAAGCCCGTAAATAAACGATATGCCATAGAGCAAAATACCTGAGGAAAATGCGCCGAGTATCACGTACTTCATAGCGCCTTCGTTAGATTTTTTGTCTGTTTTATTAAACCCTGCGAGCACGTAAATGGGTATGCTCATAAGCTCAAGCCCTATGTAGATGGAAAGCAGGTTCGTCCCCGACACCATGACCATCATGCCGCACAGGGAAAACAACATCAGTATATAATATTCACCAGCGTTCATGCCTTCGGTCTTTATATAATTAAGCGACAGCAAAATGGCCAGGATAGTAGCAATATAAAGCACTACCTTGAAAAACGCCGAGAACCCGTCAACGGAAAACAGGCCCGAGAACACCAGCGGGTCTCCTATATACATGGCCGTTGCGTAGATAGTCATAAAACCAGCGACAACAACGGCTGCAATTGAAATCCAGCCTATCGCGCACTTTGCCTGCTTTGGCACGGCAAAGTTAAGCAAAAGCAAGCCGCAGGCCGCCGATGCCACAACAATCTCCGGCATTATTCCAAGTATGTCTCTAATTCCAGGCATCATTTCAGTCTAAAATTCCTCCATCACTTTATAGCTTTAACGCTATCCAACACAACCGGCGCATTGCCCGTGACCTGCTCTATCAGGTGGTTTACCGACTCATGCATATAACTTAAAAAGTCCATCGGGTGGAAACCGACCCAGAATACAAACACAAGTAAGGCGAGTATGGCGACAACCTCTCTGGCGTTTACATCGCTCACCTTAAAGTCAGGGTACGAGCGACGGGGATGTTCTCCGTCGTCGGCATCATCGTCGTGGCCGCCGTGGCTTACGTGCCCCTTAGGCAACACCCCAAAGGCAATCTCTCTGTACATCCAGAGCATATAACCAGCGCCTGCAATTACCCCTACAAGCAGGAATATTATATAAATCTTGTTGGCCTCATAGGCTCCAAGCAGTATCAGGAGCTCCCCGATAAAGCCGCTTGTACCGGGGAAACCGATCGAGGACATTGTAAACAAAAACAAAAAGAACGAATAAAAAGGTATTAGCTTGGCGCCCCAACCGTACTGAGTCAGGTCCCTTGTATGGGTCCTTTCATATATCATTCCGACGCAAAGGAAAAGCGCGCCGGTCGTAATACCGTGGTTAAACATCTGTAATATGCCGCCCTCCATGCCGTTTACGTTAAAGAGGAACAGTCCCATCGTTACAAAACCCATGTGACTGACGCTTGAATAGGCAATAAGCTTTTTCATGTCTGTCTGGGACAGGGCCAAAAATGCGCCGTAAATTATGCCTATTATAGAGAGTATGATGATCGGGAAGGCAAAATACTGCGTTGCATCAGGGAACATGGGCATGGAGAAGCGCAGAAATCCATAGGTACCCATCTTAAGTAAAACACCGGCAAGAATGATGCTTCCGGCAGTCGGGGCCTGTACGTGGGCATCGGGCAGCCACGTATGGAACGGGAACATAGGTACTTTTACCGCAAAAGCTATAAAGAACAAGACGAACACGAATACCTGGAAACCAAAGGAATAAGAATGGTTCATGAGTTCGAGTATGTCGAAGGTACTTCCGGCCTCCAGGTAAAGCGCGATTATACCGACGAGCATCAAGATACTTCCCACAAGCGTATAAAGGAAGAATTTGAGCGCCGAATAAACCCTCTTCGGCCCACCCCACACGCCTATTATCAGATACATCGGGATCAGCATCATCTCCCAGAAAATATAGAACATAAAGAAGTCCAGGGCGCAGAACACGCCAATCATAGCGCTCTGCATCACAAGCAGGGCTGCCATGTATTCCTTAACGCGCGTGTTCACCGAGGTCCAGGAGGCGAGTATACAAATCCAGCCAATAAGGGCGGTCAGGAATATAAACAGCACGCTTATGCCGTCCACTCCCATCACGTAGTTTATATTGAGCGAGGGTATCCACTCGTACCTCTCGACGTACTGCATCATGTGCGTGCTCTTGTCGAACTTGAGCAGAAGAGGGATCATCAGGAGGAAATCTATTAAGGCCACGGCAAGGGCTAAACGTTTCGCCGCGGCAGCGTTCTTGACAAAAAACACGAATATCGCCCCGACAATAGGAAGGAACGTTACGATGCTCAGTATGTGGTTGTTAAACAGAAATAAATCCAGGAAATTCGACATTCCCTATCCTCTCATCGTGTCAATTTCGTCAGAGTTAAATACACCCCTGTTCCTGACCAGGGCAATAAGTATACCAAGGGCAACACTCACCTCGGCCGCTGCAACCGTAATCGTAAATATGGCAAAAATCTGCCCGTCCAGGTTGCCGTGATAATGTGAGAAAGCAACCAGGTTAATATTAACCGCGTTCAGCATGAGTTCGATACCCATGAGCATCACTATTATATTTTTCCTGAGCAGCACGCCGGCCGCCCCTATCATAAAGAGCGTTGTGCCGAGCGCCAGAAACCATGTAATTGGAACCATCTGTTTACTCCTGGGTTACTCCCGGACTACTGCCCGGGTTACTCCCAATTTTTCTTTGCCATTATAATCGCCCCGACCATCGCTGCAAGCAATAAGAGCGAGACGACCTCGAACGGCAACAAATACTTTGTAAAAAGGAACTTCGAGAGTACTTTTATCTCAACACCATCGTTTGGCCCCTTGGCAACAAATCCGGCAAAGCTCCTGCCAAATATTATAATAAACATCTCAATCAGTACGAGTGGAGAGATCAGGTAAACAAACCACCTTTTACCGGACGGCAGGGTTTCCATACTCGCCTTCTTTAAATCCAACACAAGTACTACGAACAGGAAAAGCACCATAACCGCACCGACATAGATAAACACCTGCGCTACTGCAAGAAACGGCGCGCGCAAAAGCACAAAGATGCAAGCCACCTGCAAAAGACACATTATCAGAGATAACGCACTATGCACCGGGTTTTTAAAACTTATAACCCCGAAGGCCGCAACAATTGCTATGGCTGCAAATAAGAGAAAAAATATTTTTTCTATGATCATCTAATCTGTCCTGCTCTTTTTCCCGCCCAGCGGGTTTAAGCCCATCAAGTTGGATTTAATTATCCTGGTGTTGTTCAACCCGGCCTTGCGCGGTCTTACCAACTTCTTCTCCGGCGCAATCTATCTTACGCATTCTTGCCCAACCGCCCTGCTACTTCTCCGGCCACCAGTCCTTTTTCTGTTTCCACAACTCAGGTCTCACCTTAATGCCCGACCTGCCCCTTTGAAGCGATGCCTTTACAATAATGCCGCCGTCAAAACTCTCCGGTATTAATTGCGGCTTCAGGAGCTGCTCTTTTGTGCGCACAGCGTCTTCAAGCTTGAAACAAGCCGTCTCAAAATGTCGCCCAAGCCTCACGGCAGTGGTCGGGCAGGCGTCTTCACAATACCCGCAATAAAGACACCTGACCAGGTTTACTTCCCATATCTTCGCAACCCTGTCACTAATGCCCTTGCCCGTCTCATCCTCTTCCGGCACAACCGTAATGCAATCTGTCGGGCAGGCCTTCACGCACAACTCGCAAGCAACGCAGAGTTCTTTTCCGTCCTCGTTCTTGTTAAGCGTGTGCGTGCCCCTGTAACGGGGATAAGGTATCCAGGTCTCATCGTATGGGTAACGCATGGTAACTACCGTTGAAGGCGTTACTGTATAACGAAACGTCAGACTAAGACCCTTTATTATATCGACGAACGCAACCTTCTTCACTTTATCAACGAAGTTCGGCACTCGTCTTTTTATGACTTTATAATCGTTATCGCTCATAGTTTATTCTTATCCAAACACGTATATCTTTAAAATACCTGTCAAAAGCAGATTTGCAAGGGCAACCGGAATAAGTATCTTCCACCCTATAGTCATTAACTGGTCAAAACGGTATCTTGGGATCGTGAACCTTAACCACATGAAAAAGTATATGAAACACGATACCTTGGCAAGAAACCAGAGTATCGGGGGCAGCCCTATTGTAAACGGCTCTGTCCACCCGCCGAAGAAAAACACAACGGCAAGTACCGAGACACCGACCATCGCCACGTACTCGGCGAGGGCCAGAAACGCAAAACGCATGCCGCTGAACTCAACGGTATAACCCGAGGCAAGACTACCCTCGTCTTCGGGCATATCAAACGGTATACGGTTTATTTCGGCAAGCCCTGCTATAAGGAATATGACAAACCATATGGGTCCTGCCGGGATGTAGAAGATGTTCCAGCTGAAAATTCCGTGGTTTTGATGCTGCACTATATCGACCAGGCTCATTGAGCCTGTTATCATTACAACGCCGACTGCGGCAAAGGTCATTGCCACTTCGTAGCTGATCATCTGCGCTCCGGCCCTGAGACCTCCGAGAAGCGCGTATTTGCTGTTCGACGCCCAGCCGGCAAATATTATCCCGTAAACCGCAAGCCCTGAAACTGCAAGTACGTAAATCACACCGACGTTCATGTCGGAGATATACATGGTAAACTTTCTTTCAAGAAACGGTATGGTCAGGTCGTCGCCAAACGGTATTACCACGAACACGGCAAAGAGCGGTACCATGGCGATAATCGGCGCCATCCTGAATAACCACTTGTCCGCGCCGATCGGTATGGTGTCTTCCTTAACAAACATCTTTACCATATCGGCAAACGGCTGAAGCAGTCCGTGCGGACCTACACTGAAGGGACCAAGGCGTACCTGCAGATGTCCGGCAACCTTACGCTCAATCCAGGTAAGAGGCAGAGGAAGGGTGAAGATGATAACGGTCACCACCCAGACCTTGACTACTATTAAAATTATGTCCAGTATATGTCCAAAATCCATAGTTTTTTCGATTAACGCCTTAATTAATAATTAATCTGTGTTATGCGCAAGTACTTGCACAGGTCAAACAATGCAATGTTTATTTATAATTGTTTAGCTCTATCGAGCAAAAAAGCCTGTTTACCAAATTCGCCCCGACTCTGCCTCTTTTTCTGCCCCACATGTAGTTGAGCATCTATTCGTTCCGTCCGACAAAAAGCCTGTTTACTGATCCGCCCCG
Source organism: uncultured bacterium (assembly GCA_965371305.1). Taxonomy (GTDB): domain Bacteria; phylum Desulfobacterota; class GWC2-55-46; order GWC2-55-46; family DRQE01; genus CBDUXY01. The sequence continues at coordinate 21,469 of CBDUXY010000009.1, read as the reverse complement.
ACTGCCCCAACTGCCCCGACTAACCTCTTTTTCTGCCCCACATGTAGTTGAGCATCTCCATATACCTGGTGTTCATGCCTTTAACTATGGCGTGCACCGTGTAGACGATGTTTTTAAGCAGCTTATACACGACCCATGGGTTTGTGTCCACAAGGGTCTCAAATTCCTTCCTGGTCATGACGAGCACCTCTAAGTCCGAAATGGCAACTATAGAGGCCGAATGAGGCCTGTCGTCAAGGAAACTCATCTCGCCGAATATATCCCCGTCATGCATAACGGTCAAGGTAAAGAGTTCGCCGTCCGCGGCAATCTTGCAGGCCTTTACTTCACCCTTCCTGATTATGTAAAGGGAATCTCCCCTGTCCGTTTCCTTGCAGACATGATCTCCGGGCTTATATTTCTTCCTGACCATGATCTTGGAGACCGCCTCAAGCTCGGCATCGTCAAGCTCCGAGAAAAACTGCATGTATCTTAATTCCTTCAAATCTATCATGGCACTTACTCCTTACCTGCTCAGCAGGCGTTAATCTTAATCCTCTCAACCATGCCGCCTGCTCCGGCAATTGAGTTAATCGCAAAACCACCGAAGTTCTCCGGAATATATACGACTTCTTTCCTCCCCCCCCTGCAAGTGCTTACAGGGAACCGGGCCGACTTTCCACTCTCAGTCGAGACCCGAACGACGTCGCCGTCTTTTATGCCCATTTCAAGGGCTGCGGCTTCGCTCATCTCTATTTTCACTTTTTCCTCAAGCCCTGAAAGAATCTCGGAGAAATTCGAAAGTTCGCCTGAATGAAACAGGTGAGAACCGGTGATAAGCAAATACGGGTACTCGGTACTCGGCTTGACTGCTTGCGGCGTTGACTTCGGCACGGACTTACTTGAAGGCTCCGTGGATGCACTTGCGCCGACAAATGCGCTGTTCTTATTTTCCGTGCAAAGCTCAATATCGGCATATGAATCCACTTCGTTCCGTATCATCTCAAAGACGGCCTTGCTGTCGCCGGCCGGAAAATCTTTATTGAACATTCCGCCAATTGCTGAAATAATTTCTGTATCCGCACGGGCCTCTCCGGGCGGCGGCATAAGGGAGGATAGGCACTGAACCCTGCCCTCCTGGTTGGTGAAAGTCCCTGACTTCTCGGCAAAACCTGCGCCCGGAAGCACAAGGTCGGCCCCCCTGAGGACTGTCTCCGTCATTAACGAATCCTGCACCACCACAAACCCGGCGTTTTTAATAGCATCAAGGGCAATGGCGCGGTCCGTGTGAGTGCTGACAACGTCTTCACCAACAATATACAATGCGTCAAGCCCGCCCTCTGCCGCCTTTGCAAGCATAGCCGCGCTATCTAATCCACAACCAACCCCCGTCTCCGGCAATTCACCATAACCCGCGCCGAACGTCGGATGAACTCCCATGTCCCATACGCCTCTCTGATTACACCTGTCAAGCACCGGAAGGGTATCGACTGTTTTGCCAAGAGCTGAAACCACGGCTTTTAAAAGAGCGAGACCGGAAAATCCTTCTTGTTGCCTCAGCATATCGGTCCCGACCAGGATACCTACGCTGCCTGCACGTTCAAACCTTCCGGCCAGGGCCGTAATTTCATCTTCAGGCACCCCGCACTTTGTGGACAAACTGCCCAACTTCTTACCTGCAAAAGCAGCCTTTATACCTGCCTTTGCGGCAAGCTCTTTCGTATTGTTCTTGTACATGGCAAGCGAGACGGCCGTTAAAAACGCATCAAGAGCGGCTGGTTTGTGCCGGAGCGTCTGTACGGCGGAGGAGTCAAGTTTCATCGGCCTTGGTGAAGCAACGATAAGGGCGTTACGCTTAACAGCGTTGACACACCTTGCCATATAGTCGGTCACAGGGTTTTCATCGGAAAGCTGGGTGCCACAAACAAGCACAATGTCAGAACCCAGGAGTGTTTGCAAATCCGTACCAGCACTTGTTATCCCGGCGGCCTGCACAAACGCGCGCGAAGCGCTTGCGTCCCACCTTGCGCCCGAGTCTATGTTAGGGCTGCCAAGGGTGGTGCGCATCAACTTTTCAACAAGGAAGGCCTCTTCGTTAGTACACCTTGCCGACACAATCGCGCCTACACTGTCCGGCTCAGCCCTTGTAAAGGCCTCTTTAAGCATTAAAAACGCAGCGTCCCAACCAATCGGCACAAGCTGACCGTTTCGCCGCGCAAGAGGGGTAGTCAACCTCTCTTTACTGTTCATCACGTCGTAGCCGAAGCGCCCCCTTGAGCAAAGCAGGTTGTCGTTAAACCCGCCCCCCATAGATGCCTTTGACCTTACAACCACGCCGTCTCTTTCCTCAACCGTCATGGTACAACCGGTTGAGCAATACGAGCACACAGTCTTTGCTCCGTTTATGTCCCACGGCCTTGCCGTGTACCTGTAAGGACGCCTCATGAAACAACCGACCGGGCAGACTTCTATACACATGCCGCAGTGGTCGCAGTCAAGTTCACCTTTTCTAAAAGAAGTCTCTTCCTGATGCGCGCCGCGACCGACGGAACCTAAAACACCGCGGCCAACAACTTCCTTACATACCCTCACACACCTTGTGCACTGCACACACCTGTTTGAGTTCTTAATTATGACCGGGCTTAACGGATAGTCCCTTTCGTGTTGACGTACCTTTACCTCATCAAAACATCCCTGTTTTGACCCGTGGTCATAGACCATATCCTGAAGCTCGCACTCCCCGCCCTTATCACACACAGGGCAATCAAGGGCGTGGTTGCTAAGGAAGAACTCAATAACGCCTTTTCTGGCATTTTCAACGTCCTCGCTATCGGTCTTGACGTCCATGTCCGCCATCACGGGGGTGATGCACGAAGGCTGCAATTTTTTCTGCCCTGCAATTTCCACAAGACATATCCTGCACGCGCCAATACCCGAGAGGCGCGCCTGATAACAAAAGCGCGGTATAGTGACCCCGGCCGCCTCGGCAGCGTCAAGGATAAGCGTACCCATAGGCACTGTAACTTCCATGCCGTTTATCTTAACCGTTACGTTATCGTTAATAGGTAAATCCGTCATATCTAAACCATGCACCTTCTATGAGTTATATGATATTCAAATTCGTGCCTGAAGTGCTTGAGCACTCCGCGAATCGACATTACAGCGCCGTCTCCAAGCGGACAAAACGTCCTGCCGAAAATATTCTCGTTAAGGCGTTCGAGAAGTTCTATATCACCGTCGCGGCCCTCGCCGTGTTCCAGGCGTTTCAAGACCTGCGTCTGCCAGGTCGTACCCTCTCTGCACGGAGTGCACTTACCGCACGACTCGTGGCTGAAAAACCTGTTTATTATGTACGAGACTTTTACCATACAGGTGGTCTCGTCCATTACGATTACGCCGCCTGAACCTAACATGCTTCCTATCTTTGCAAGTGAGTCAAAATCCATGTTCGTATCAAGCTCGTCCTCAATCAGCATGGGGGCGGTAACACCTCCGGGGATTGCCGCCTTGAACTTCTTGCCATTTTTCAGCCCCCCGGCATATTCGTAAATAATCTCACGAAGCGAGGTGCCCATGGGAAGTTCATAAAGGCCCGGTTTTTTAACATGACCGCTAACGCCGTATATCTTGGGCCCGGGGCTTTTCTCCGGCCCTATCTTGGCAAACCACTCAGGGCCATTTTTGATGATAGCCGGTATACACGAAAGTGTCTCAACGTTATTGATAACGGTCGGCTTATTGTAAAGTCCGGCCAGAGCCGGGAACGGCGGTTTTTTCCTTGGCTGACCGCGGCAACCTTCAATCGATTCAATAAGGGCTGTTTCCTCGCCGCATATGTAAGCGCCGTAACCCCTGTGAACGTGCAGGTTAAGCTTAAACCCGGAGCCCTGAATGTTATCACCAAGCCATCCGGCTGCAAGCGCCTCTTCTATTGCGTCCTCAAGACGACGGGCTGCAAACTCAAATTCGCCTCTTATATATATATAGCCCGCGTCCGCGCCTATGGCAAAACACGTTATGGCCATGCCTTCGAGCAGCAGGTGCGGGTCGCACTCCATTATGGCGCGGTCCTTAAACGTGCCCGGCTCCCCCTCGTCAGCGTTGCAGCAAAGGTACTTCTGAAGCGTCGGATCCTTGGGGATGAAACTCCACTTAAGCCCTGTCGGGAAACCAGCGCCGCCGCGCCCGCGCAGAGACGAATCCTTGACCATCTGTATTATATGGTCAGGGCGCATCGCAAGGGCTTCTTTCAGAGCCGAGTAACCACCATCTTGGATGTAGGCATCTATGCCGTGATTGCCCGGCTTGTCTGCGTTTTTTAGAAGTATTTTTTCCATTTTTTTAATACCACATGCCGACTATAACTAATCTGCGCCACTTGTGGTGCTATTTCATGCTATTTGAGGCCGTCGATTATCTCGGCCACCCTGGCTTCCGTCAGGCTTTCATAATAGTCGTCGTTTATCTGCATCATCGGAGCCGTGCCGCAAGAACCCAGGCACTCGGCCGTTGAGAGAGTGAACTTGTTGTCAGCCGTTGTCTGCCCTGTCTTGATGCCAAGCCTGGTCTCAATAAACGCGATAATCGCTTCAGCTTCAAGCAACGCGCACGAGAGGTTTCTGCATACCTCTATATGGTACTTGCCTACAGTTTTCTCCACGTTGTACATTGAATAAAACCCGCCTACTTCATCGACCTCGATTGGCTTTATACCGAGCAAGTCCGCAATCTCGCACATGTCTTGTTCCGTGAGTTGACCGACCTCGCGCTGCACTATCTGCATGGCCACCATACAGGCGCTCTTACGCGTTGCGTATTTAACGTGAAGCTTGCTTATTTTTTGTTTTGCGTCTTCTGAAAGCATTTTTTTAGTATCGTTTATCTACCGTGTTAATTAATAAAATTTAAAAAAATAAATAATCTATACGTTTGCCGGTCTTAAAGCGTCCGCACTTAACGCCGCCTACTTGTCGCACTCTACCCGTTTTCTAAAAAGCCCTTTATGACAAAGACAGGGCAATCCATGACCATGCTGGCCTTAAAGCGTCCGCACTTAACGCCGCCTACTTGTCGCACTCTACCCGTTTTCTAAAAAGCCCTTTATGACAAAGACAGGGCAATCCATGACCATGCTGGCCTTAAAGCGTCCGCACTTAACGCCGCCTACTTGTCGCACTCTCCAAACACAGGGTCAAGGCTTGAGATAATAGTAACTACGTCGGCCAGGTACTCGCCCCTTGAAAGATGGTCGGTCGTCTGCAAGTTACAGAAACTCGGTACCCTTATTTTTAATCTCGCCGGCCTCTCCGTGCCGTCGCCGACTATGTAAAAACCAAGCTCGCCTTTCGGGGACTCTATTGCGCTGTATATTTCAGCCTTAGGAGCCTTGAACCCGTCAGAAACGTATTTAAAGTGATGTATGAGGTTCTCCATGTTCTTGTATACGTCTTCTTTCTTCGGAGGCACTACGTCCGGCATGTCGTCCATGGCAAACGGGCCTCGAGGCAGATTGTCAAGACACTGCTCTATAAGGCCAATTGATTGCCTGAGTTCCTCTATCCTTACCAGGTAACGGTCAAAACAATCCCCGACCTCACCAACCGGCACTACAAAATCAAGCTTGTCGTATATGAGATACGGCTCGTCTTTTCTTATGTCCCACTTTACGCCACTTGCTCTCAAATTAGGCCCGGAAAGCCCAAGGTTTATTGCGTCTTCAGCCGTAACGACTCCCACGTCTTGATTTCTCTTAATCCATACCCTGTTTCCCGTAAGAAGCCTTTCGTACTCGTCTATACGCTTTGGCAGAAGCTTGCACAAGTGCTGGCATCTTTTCTTAAACTCGTCTGTTATGTCCCACCGAACCCCGCCAATCCTCATGTAGCTAAGCGTCATCCTCTGCCCGCAGAGCATCTCGAAGAGGTCCAGGACCATCTCTCTTTCCCTGAAGGCGTAGAGCAAAACCGTCAGGGCGCCAAGGTCAGCCCCCCACGCCCCGATACACACAAGGTGTCCTGCAACCCTTGAAAGCTCAGCCGCTATTACCCTTGCGTACTGGGCCCTTTTCGGCACCTCAATATCAAGGAGCTTTTCAACCGCAAGCACGTAGCCAAGGTTGTTGCTCATGGCACACATGTAGTCAAGCCTGTCCGTATAAGGCACGAACTGGGGGTAAAGGAGATTTTCGGCTATTTTCTCAGTCCCGCGATGCAGGTATCCTACGTCAGGGTCGGCCTTTGTAATGCGCTCACCCTGCAAGTCAAGGATAAGGTGCAGAACGCCGTGAGCAGATGGATGCTGAGGGCCGAGAGAAAGGGTCAGTTCCTTTGTTGTTACGACCTGCGAATCGTCTATTTTTTTATCTTGATCAAAAGTCATTTTTTATTTTTTTAAATTTAATAAATCCGCTTTTTTCTGACTTCAATTATGTTTCTTTAGCTATTTCTTTTTTTCTACGCCGTTTGGATTATACTCATCTTTGTATCCTTTAAGAGGATAGTCCTTCCTTAGCGGGAAACCCTCCCAATCAAGCGGCAGATATATGCGCCTTGGGTCGGGATGGCCGTCAAACACGATGCCGAACATGTCGTAACATTCTCTCTCCAACCACCCGGCACTCCTCCAGACCTTGGTAACCGTACTTATGCTCTCGCCGTCTTCAAGCCTTACCTTCACTCTGAGCCTGAGGTGCTTGCTCATGCTCAAGAGCTGATAGACAACCTCGAACCTGGGTTTCTCTGCTGGATACAGGTCAACCCCGATAACGTCGGCCAGGAAAGTAAACTTAAGCTCAGGATCGTTCTTAAGGGTGTGGAAGATACCCGGTACGGCGTCTTTTTTCACCACATAGGTAAGCTCATCGCGGCAGGTGTAGTGGTCCACTACGTACGAGCTGAACTGGCTCTTTATCTTGCTTAAAAGCAAGTTATGTTTTTCTTCTATTTCCACTTCTATATTAAACCTCAATACCCCTTTGCTTAAACAACTGGGGTTTTTCCCTTTTAATTTTTTCCTGCAATTGTATGAAACCGTAAATCAACGCCTCCGGCCTTGTCGGACAACCCGGCACGTATACGTCAACCGGTATTACAAGGTCCGTGCCCTGCACGACAGCATAAGTATTGTACGGCCCACCTGAAGACGCGCACCCTCCCTGGGCTATTACCCACCGTGGTTCTGCCATCTGGTCATAAAGCCTCTTGACCAGCGGGGCTATCTTCTTTGTCATGGTCCCTGCGACCACCATCACGTCAGACTGCCTTGGCGAAGGACGGAAAATTATGCCCATCCTGTCAAGGTCGTAACGGGAACATGCAGTACTTATCATCTCAATTGCGCAGCAGGCAAGACCAAACGTCATGGGCCACATGGAAGACGTCCTGCCCCACTTAACGACTTCCTCTGTAACAGGGTTTTCCCTGACGAAACTCATTATGCCTTCGAGTGTCGTAAACTGGGCAACCCCTTCATGTGAACTGTTATTAACTATCATGCTTAACCGTACCTCTGTGTTTTATTATGACCAGCGCTGCTTTATCTAAAAAAAAATGCTACTTAAACCAGTCCAGCGCGCCCTTGCCCCAGGCATAAGCAAGCCCTATTGCAAGGACTACGATAAAAACAATCATTTCTATGAATATTAAAGAGGATATGCTCTTGTCCTCAAGCAATACTGCCCAGGGAAAGAGAAATAAAGTCTCCACGTCGAAGACCACAAATAAGATTGCGATTAAGAAGAAGTGCACCCTGAAATGTCCGACATTGGCCTCACCAATAGGCTCCACGCCGCATTCCCAGGCGCTGCGCTTCTCGAAATAGGGATTTTGAGGACGCAAAAGGGAACTAATGAACAGGGCCACGGCACCCATTACGATGACGAGCCCAACACTTACCAATACTGGAAAAAAGGAAAGAAGCATCTACTCTAATACTCTTTTAAAGTTATAGGCGCAATGACTCCAATACATTCACACTTGCCGACTTTTCAAGGAGGTAACAAACATAAAACAATACAGATGTTTTGTCAAGGACAAGATGTATACAGTATACAAACGCGCGCAACCTGACCGTGAGCAAACCCGGCGTAAACCGGACACACAGGGCGCTAAACACACCGTGTCGCAAAAAAAGGCTCTAACCTGGGTTACCCGGCACTACCTTCACTGACAACACCGACGTCTGCTTTGCCCTCTATTTTACCATCAACAGGCTCAGGCTTTTCATCAATGGCCCCTGCTTTTAAAAGAATCTTGGGCGTATCCTCGCGCTCAGACTTCCTGGCGCGTGCAAGCGGGGTCATGCCGTTGTTGTCCTTTGCGTTTAGGTCGGCGCCCGCGTCTACAAGTATCTTGACCACAAGTGGGTCGCCCTCACTCGCACCCACCATAAGAGGCGAAACCCCTTCGGAGTTTTTCAGATTGACCCCTGCCCCTGCCTTTAAAAGGATCTTCATAACCTGATAACGTCCCTTCCACGATGCAAACATCAAGGCCGTTTGCTTGAGGTCGTCGGTTGCATCGAGCTCTGCCCCGGCCTTAAGCAGCAGCTTTACAACAATGGTATGCCCTTGCTGTGAAGCAGACATAAGGGGGGTCATGCCTTGATTGCTTTTAACGTTCAAGTCGGCTCCGGCATCGATAAGGACCTGACACCCCAGACAATCAGCCCTGTTTGACGCAATAAAAAGCGGGGTATACCCGTCACTGTCTCTGGAGTTAACGTTGGCGCCAAGCCTTATCAACGATTCAACGGTTTCGGTATGACCTACGGATACGGCATGCATTAGAGGGGTTTGACCGTATTTGTCCTTCGTGTCTATATCCGTGCCGACCTTGATTATCTTTGCTACATCAACAGTCTCACCAAGCCTCGCAGCATTAATGATGTCCGGGTTGGTATTGGTCTGTACGCGATAAAGTACTATGAAAAAAACCACCACCAGAATGCCCACAATAGGCTTTATTATCTTTCCAATAATTTTTTGCTTTCGCTCGCTTATTTCCAAAACTTACTCCCCTGTTTTTACTTGTAGTTTACTTGCAACTTAGCATTTTAATATAATTCTTCGCGTCTGTCTCTGAAAATATGATTGGCCGGGGTTATTTTTTTATCCCTTGCCCGCTCCGGGTCTATCACCACAACCCCCGAACACGACCTTTTTGTACCCGCCCTTTTAAGCACCTCACCTGCGGGCGACACCACCTGACTCTTGCCTATGAACTCAAGCCTCTTGCCAGACTTTCTCTCTTCCACCCCGACCCTGTTAGCCGTAATCGCAAATACCCGGTTCTCCAGACACCTGGTGATCATGGCCTCCGGGCAAAACGGCAATACCAGATTAGACGGATGGCAGATTATATCCGCCCCGGCAAGAGAGAGAGTTCTTGCCGCCTCTGGAAAGACCCAGTCAAAACATATCATAATACCTATTTTGACTTTCCCTACCTTCCACACCCGAAAAGGCGTGTCACCCGGAGTAAAATACTTTTTTTCATCCCAGAACAGATGCGCCTTTCTGTAAACCCCTAATACACCTTTGCCCCCGACAAGCACAGCGCTGTTGTAAACCCGCTTTCCGTCTCTTTCGGCTATGCCTGCAACGATATGTGTTTTATGCCTTCGCGCCGCCTCAATTAGTTTTTTAACCGTATAACCACCACCGTCTACTTCTTCGGCAAGCTTAAAGACCTCTTTTCTTGACGTAAACTGATACCCTGTGGAAAAGAGTTCGGGCAGGACTACAAGCTCAACACCTGCCATGTCCGGCCTTTCAAGGCGTTTTAATGCCCATGTGACGTTTTGTTCCACCCGGCCGAATACGGGAGAGGACTGTATATAGGCTACTTTCATTTTTTTCATCCGGTTAATTAAAACTCTGCCAGAAGACACCGTACGACCATAAGCAGTTGATTACTAAGAGTAATTATTTCTCTTTTTCCGTGAATATATGATAGAAACAGTAGACCAGCAGTCCTCCGACAATGCCCCATGACACAGAGAGAAAACCCCACCCGTATATGCTCATCTCTTTCATGACACCTGCCTCCCCTTTCTTTTCTTCCACGCAATCCGAATCGCTACAACATGGGCAATCAGCAGTACGATCAGAAACACCCTGGCAACCCACACCCCGGTCCCCCCCATTGCAAGGTGCTTTGGCAGGTCCTGATAACCCCACACGCAAAGTATTACAAGCAAAAACAGAGGTGTAACGTACTTCATCAGATAGAAAAACACCCTTGGTATCTTTATGTGCGAGCCTCGATTAATCTCCTCCCACGCTTTGTCCGCCCCGAATATCCAGAAAAATATTATTATTTCAAAAAGCGCAAGGATTACGAGGGCAAAAGTTGCTACCCAGAAGTCAAGCTCATCCAGGCTGCCTTTTACGAACATGGGAATGGCAACGGTAAAAAAGAAGAAACACCCCAAGACCGTAACCGACTTCCTGCGCGTCCACTTGAACTCGTCTTCGAAAAACGCAATTACCGGCTGAGAGAGAGCGACGATGGAAGTAAGCCCTGCTACGAACAGAAGAAAGAACCACAGGAACCCAAAAAATTGACCTGCCGGCATGTGAGCGAATATCGCGGGCATGCTTATTAGCCCAAGGTTGAACGACCCGCCGTCTGCGACGACCTTTGCCCCGTCCATGCCGAAGAATATGACGGCAGAAACAATCGCTATGGTAGAGCCGAAAACGACCTCGGCAAAACCGTTAAGGCTTGCCGTGCTCAGGCCGTCAAGCGCAATGTCCTCGTCTTTCTTTACGTAACTTGCGTAAGTAAGCACCGCCCCCATGCCAAGCGAGAGGGTGAAAAACACCTGCCCTGCGGCAGCAAGCCAGACCTTTCCGCTGTAAAGCCCGCTCAGGTCCGGCTCCCACAGGAACGAAAACGCCTTTGACACGGTCATGGTCGGGTCCGTTGGAGAGTCAAGCGTGATTATTCTTATAAACAAGACCGTCGCCATTAAAAATAGCGCCGGGATGGCCACCAGGCAGAGCTTTTCAATACCGCCGGCTATGCCCTTTGCAAGTATCCACACGGCAAGTATAAGGGTGATTACAAAAAAGACGTAGGCCATTGGCGCTGGCGTCATAAAGTCGCCAGGATTGGTGGCGCCGATGTAGTCGCCAAGATAGTTCGAATAAGGCGCAAGGTAATCAAGCGGCGAGGCGGCGGACGAAAGCGCCCCTGCCTGCGGAAACCAGTCAAACAACGAAGAGAGGCTGAAGGCCAGAGTCCACGAACACACGTAGGTGTAATAGACAAGTACAACAAGAGGCAGGAATATGCCGAGTATGCCGATGTATTTGGCAAGCCTGTTTTTCCACATGGCGTCGAACACGGCAGGAGTCGTACCGTGCCCTATGGTGCCGCCGTAACGCCCCATACCCCACTCAACCCACATAAGTGGTATGCCAAGGAGCAGGAACGATATGAAATAAGGGATCATAAACGCGCCGCCGCCGTTTTGCGCGGCCTGCACAGGGAAGCGCAGGAAGTTACCAAGCCCGATTGCGTTACCGGCCATGGCCAGAATAAGCCCTATCCTCGACCCCCATTGTTCGCGTTTTTCTCTCAAAGTTTATCCCTGCTTTGGTGTTGTTATTTGAAAAGTTTAATGCTTTTTTATACAGGATTGGGGAGAGGATGTCAATGGGAGGGGGAGGTTAAGGGGGTAAGCCCCCTTTTTCAAAAGGGTGAATTTTGTCATTCTCGCGGATGCGGGTTGGTGGGTTTCTTTACCCCCTCTCCCACCAGGGGAGAGGGAGTAAAAAGAAAGCAAGATTGCTTCGTCGGCTACGCCTCCTCGCAATGACATAAATCTGGATTCCCGCGGACGCGGGAATAACACAATCAACCTCTTGAATAAGGAGGCAGCCGCCCCTTAACCCTGCAGCGCCTTCCACCTCGGATCGTTGTTTTTCACGTAATCCACAATCTTCTTTGCAAGAGGCGAGACGGTCTTTATCTCATCGTAACGCACGGTTGTGTTTTCGCGCTGAAGCATTAACACATCACCTTCGGAGTACTCGGGATAAAGTCCACAGTAGAAAAACCCGATGCCCTCAAGAATCACCGCAGCCTCGGGGGTGAAGGGGTCTTTAAGATTAAGCTCGACATAAAGGGCGTTAAACCCCTTTCTTAAAAGCTCAATACGTTTTGCATTTACGCGGCGCTCCAGGTCGCGCCCATAGGACTTAATAGAGACCGTCGCCGTCTTGTGGTAGGGTTTTATCGTAAGCTCAATGGTGGTTTCGCCAGGAAGGGCGTCGCCGGGCTCGCCGGTTAATGTTTCTGGTAATGTTTCAACCGTCGCCCCTTTAAAGTCCCGTTCGACACCAAGCCCGGCGTAGGTCTCAAGCAGCATGTCTCTGTGCCGGGCCGGAAGGTACACGGCGTAAGGCTCTGCCTTCTTAAGCATCTTAAAGCAAGTTATAACGTCCCCGGCCCCTTGAAGCCAGTGGTCCCGGGCAGGCTTGATCGCTCCGGGAGGAAATACCCCGAGCTTTAACGCCGTCTCCGAAAAACCGAACTTCAAGTTCGTCTTCTGGCTCTGCTTATGAACGGTTAAGGCATTACCGTAAAGAGCGGTAAAGCCGCCGCCCCGGTTCTCTTCCATGGCCCGGTCTACAAGGAACTCAAGCATCTTTACCATAATGCCGCGCCGCCTATATTCGGGCCGCACAACGGCAACACCTATCTCGGCTGTTTTTTTATTAGGCCTTGGTATCAGGGCGAAGTGCCCCACGACCTCGCCACTCTCCGTTACCGCCACGCACGAGATCATTGAGCCGTCACGGTTTCTCGACTCAATCCTTTTAGGGAAATAAAGGTCTTCGTTAAGATAAGTGTAGCGGTAGGCACGGTATATACAACGTGACACCTCGACCGCCTCTCCCGGCTCCATCAGGCGTACGGTCACTTCCCCGCCACTGCCTCCCCCGGGAGCAAGCTCGCATGAATCGTAACAGATAAGTTCACTTTCCTTAAAAATATCCTCAACATGGCTGCCCTTTAAATATTTGAATAACTGAAGCTCTTTACCTTCCTTACCCCGGTTTATATAGATAACGTCGTCCATATTTTCTTTTATGGCCTGAAGCCCCGGGGCATTGTCAGGGCTACGGTCGTCCTCAAAGTTAAACGGAAGGCCCATCTCGTCTATGGTGATACGAAGCCCCTCGCTGGCAAGTATATCGAACACAACTGTAAAGGACTCATCCTCACCCGGCAAAAACGCGTGCGTTATGACGTTCTCACACGCCTCCTTAAGAGCAAGGGCTATCTCGCCGGACTCGCGCACTGAGAAACCGGCCTCTTTTGAGACCTCGACGCAAAACACAAGTACGGCCTTAATAAAATTAAGGTCGTTAGGAACTGTTAATCTGGAAGTGTTTTTCATATCAAAACCCTGTAATTTTCCTCTTAAACAGATAATATCAAAAGAAAAAACACATAAAAAGGAAAAACTGCCGACCTTACATCCATCTTGACAAAACAGTTTTGTAAACTTGTTTGTGTGAATTGACGGCGCCTTGTTAAACTTGCCAAAAGGCATTTGCGCATAAGCACGGCCTCAGGCCGGGAAATATTCCTGTTGCATGAACAATGCCCTTGAGTTATACTACAGGATATAGTCGGATCTGTAACGGGCATAAAAAAACATACACACAGGCAAAAACAGAGGACATACAAATGGACAACAAGACTTTAATGAAATATTTCTGGAGATGGGGCTGGATACCCATTGCACTCTACTTCGGGTTAAAGGTAATGGCCGATGGCGGCCTGTTATAAACCTTTTTAAAAAAAATTAACTACAAACAAAAAAAGGGTTGCGCAAAAGCACAACCCTTTTTCTGTTTAAAAATTAATAGTGAACAACAATCGCCTGCTCAGGCGCTAATCTCAAGTTTCGAGTCATAGACCTTGAGTATGGCCTCGTCAACCTTGTCAAACTTAATACCCATTCCGTTTTTAAATATACGGGCAAGTGCGGGTGGTACAAGCATCGACCATACGACCGTCCCGCTTGCCTTATAATCTTTACTAAAAAGATTAAGGGTAAGATGCACCTTGGTGCCGGGATTAAAAACATTGCGCGTCTCAATGCTTGCCCCGTCCCTGGAAAGATCTATTAGGAACGATGAATGAACCAGCGGCATCTCAGTACCGTAACGCACGGCATGACTAAAAAGAACCCTTCTACTCGACCTCTTATTTGACATCTTTGTCCCCCCTTAAGTAAGAAACCATATAAGTATAATACCAAAAAATTCTCAGTAGATAAAGGAAATTCACAGCCTCTGCTCTTTAAGAGAGTTTAAAAAGGGCATCACAGGGGGGGCTTTGTATTCAAGGCTAACGAGCAGACCGTCTATAGATTCAAGCTGAAGGTATATGACATTTTTTTTAACGGGGCTGTTGTTCAAGGACAAGCTGGAAGAGGCCGGGTCGGAGGCGGTCAACTCACGCCTTTTTTCAAGAAACTCCCGGTACGGCCGAGCGTCCTTATAGCCAAGTGTCAGGGAATCATAGCTCGTTTTAACGAATACCAGGAGGTCGTAGAGTCCGTAACCCACAAAACCAAGCTCCCTGACGACCATCGTGTTATACCAGCGCCCCTTTACCATGTCGTACTTAACAGAGAAAGAAGCAGTAAACAACAGCAAGATATATACGGGAAGACCTGCGACTACTACCGTCTTCCCAGCCTTGTTTTTTTCATTGCAAACCGGCCCCCTCAGGGGTTTTATAAATTATTTTTGCGTATGATTTTACAGAAGTTAAAAATTGTTGTCGGCTTAAGCAGCCCTGTCGTAACGGCCGGTCTTTGCACACACGCAGGACGGAGAAGACGTAAAAACAAAACCCACAGCCCGGCTCTCTCTCTCTAAAGCTTTGTCTTCAGGAACTTACCAAGAACAACGTCCACAGATAGTATATGGTCTATCCACCAGCCCGTAATAAACTTGCTTGTTTTTATAACCATATAAAACCCTGAGCCTTCTTTCTCAAGCTTCTCTTTTAACTCTTTAAAACCCTTTTTGAACTCTTCATGCAACTCTTTATGCGCGGCGTCATCAGGATAATCATACCTTTTCATATGCCCCTGTTCAGTTGCAAAGTGGGTCTCAACATAATCACCCAGAAAATCAAAGACCTTTAAGACCTCATCTTTTCCCCTCTGCTCCTTCATAGCGGCCTGCAGGGAATTGATCCTATCAAATAACGACTTATGCTGATTGTCTATCTCTTCCACACCGGTTGACAACCTATCGGTCCAGATTAACGCCATAACAAATACCTCCTTTAAGGTCAAAAAGTCTCAACCAGATATCACCGCAAAACCGTACAATAAATAATAACATTTATAACCTGACAATAAAACCCCTGCCTTTACAAAAGAACCCGACGCGGCTTTTTTTCTGTCAACAACATGGCAGACAAATTAAAAAAAACAGGTCCACGTCATTCCCAGACACATAGAGACAGTGTGAGTAGGAGTCCGTGGACCTGCCTTAAAGATTTATTACCAAACACTCTTTACCAGCCAAACGATACTCCGCCTCTGGTTGATGTCTCGCGTCCGCTGTGCGAGACACCGACATTTATAAGTGCACCTTTGCCAATCCTTCTGTAGTAAGCGCCTGCTATAGCGCTACTGCTCCTGTAATTACCAACACCAACGGAAAGCTGGTTCCTACCCTTTGCATACGGGCTTGGAACAAGGGCTGAGAATGCCGATGACATGGCCCCGACCCTGTCAACCCTCAAGTCGGTGGCGTATATTTGTTCTTTCACTAAGCCTAACTGACTCATGTTCACACCGTCTGTCGGAGCAATACCAGGTGCAACGTTTGTAAGACGTCTTTCCGAACCAGTGTCACCAAGCGAAACCGTATCAGGATCTGACGCAACCGACCCTCGACCTATTGCAACAGAGTTGGTAGCACCGGTCTGCACGGTCGCTCCCTGACCAATCGCCACACCGCCTTCTGCCCCTGCCTCAACCGTTGAGTCAGCACCTACAGCAACGCTGTTTGTAGAAGCTACCGTTGAGTTGAATCCAACAGCCACACTTCCGTCAGCCGACACGATTGCGTTATGACCGATTGCCGTATCGCTTGTAAGGGCCGACGAACCTGCGCCGTACGCCGTGGCCCCGTACCCTGAGGCCGTGGCCCCGGCACCCGTAGCCGTACTTTCAGAACCTATTGCCGTTGCACTCATACCTGTTGCAGTACTACCAGTACCCATGGCAGCGGCACTCATACCTGTTGCCGTACTGTCAGAACCTATGGCAGTTGCACTCATACCCGTTGCCGTACTGTTTAAGCCGGATGCAACAGAGTCAGCACCTGTTGCAGTACTATCTGTTCCTGACGCGAGTGAGTCAGCGCCAAGTGCCGTACTATTTTCTGCTGTAGCGTCTGCGCCCGCACCGTTTGATGTGCTGTCAGTTCCAACTGCAGTCGCAGTCATACCTGTTGCAGTGCTTCTTAATCCGGTAGCTTCGGAGTCTGTACCTGAAGCAGTTGAATCTATTCCCCACGCATGAGAGTCCGCACCAAGTGCAGTGCTGTTCTCGGCGGTCGCATCTGACCCGAAACCGATTGCGGTGCTGCGTTCAGCCGTGGCAACCGAGGCAGAACCTATAGACGTACTGAAATCACCGGAAGATACTGCCAAAACACCCGTTGCGGTAGCACCTTCACCGGAAGCAGTCGAAGTCATACCTGTTGCCGTACTGTAATCCCCAGAGGCAATTGAGTCAACGCCTGTGGCCGTGCTGAAATCAGCCGAAGCAGCTGACCCTGCGCCTGTTGCCGTACTGGCAGAACCAATGGCAGTAGCGGAAAGACCGGTTGCAGAACTCCTGAAACCGGAGGCCGTAGAGTCTGCGCCGTCTGCCGTACTGCCAAATCCAGATGCCAGAGAGTCCGCGCCTGTGGCCGTGCTGTTCTCGGCCGTCGCATCTGCTCCCGCACCATTTGATGTACTGTCAGTGCCAACGGCCGTGGCAGTCATACCGGTTGCCGTGCTCCTTAAACCGGAGGCTTCGGAGTCAACACCCATTGCTGTCGAGTTCGCGCCCGAGGCCTCCGCATTCACGCCGGTGGCCGTGCTTGCATAGCCAGAGGCATCCGCATACGCACCTGTTGCAGTACTGGCTGTATTAGATGCAGTGGCGGAGAAACCGGCGGCTGTGCCGAGATCGCCCGAAGCTACAGAATCCACACCTGTTGCGGTGCTCTGAATACCCGAGGCTTCCGAATCCGCACCCGTTGCCGTACTTGCAGTGCCAATGGCGGTTGCGCTCATACCGGTGGCAGTACTCCTGAAGCCCGATGCAGTGGAAGCAACACCCGTGGCAGTACTGGCAAAGCCCGAGGCTTCCGAGTCAGCACCGGTGGCAGTCGAGTCTTCCGCCGAAGCTGTCGAGTTAGAACCAAGTGCCGTGCTGTTACTGCCTGAAGCAGTCGCCGAAAAACCGTTTGCAGTACTTAATGTACCGGAGGCAGTTGAACTCATACCGGTTGTTGTACTCCTGAAGCCCGAGGCGGTCGAATCGGCGCCCGTAGCCGTACTGCCTGTATTTGTTGCCGAAGCGGTCAGACCGG
Organism: uncultured bacterium; assembly: GCA_965371305.1. Classification (GTDB taxonomy): domain Bacteria; phylum Desulfobacterota; class GWC2-55-46; order GWC2-55-46; family DRQE01; genus CBDUXY01. Next base: position 3,858 of record CBDUXY010000009.1, on the reverse strand, counting down.
TAGCAATACTATAATCGCCGGAGGCAGTAGCCGCGACACCGGTTGCGACGGCACCTTCGCCGGAAGCAGTCGAAACATAACCTGTTGCTATGCTGAAATCTCCCGAGGCAGTAGAGTCGACACCGGTCGCCGTACTTATATTTCCTGCAAACGCACCCGCACCAGTTGCTGTACTTTCAGTGCCAATGGCAGTCGCACTCAAACCGGTTGCAGTGCTCCTGAAGCCCGAGGCAGTTGAGTCAGCACCTGTTGCCGTACTGCCATAATCTGATGCCGTCGAATTAGCGCCCGTGGCCGTACTTTCATAACCCGAAGCAGTCGAATTAGCGCCCGTGGCCGTACTGTTAGAACTAATTGCCGTAGCGCTGAAACCTGTTGCAGTAGAAAGTGTATTGCTCGCAGTAGCGCTCATACCGGTTGCTGTACTGGAGTCGCCAGAAGCTACAGAATCCACACCTGTTGCGGTGCTCTGAATACCCGAGGCTTCCGAGTCCGCACCCGTTGCCGTACTTGCAGTGCCAATAGCGGTTGCGCTCATACCGGTGGCCGTACTTCTGAAGCCCGATGCAGTCGACTCGGAGCCGGTAGTCGTACTGTAATCACCCGAGGCCAGAGCGTCCGAACCAATGGCCGTGCCGCTAAGGCCCGTAGCCGATGCGCCCGCGCCGTAGGCTGAAGTATATGAATTAGTTGTGGTTGAAGAAAAACCAGTCGTCGTACTGTGGAATCCGGAAGCGACAGAGTCCTGACCTATTGCCACGCCCCCTGTTGCGCCCGTTTCTACAAGGGCGTTCTGGCCGACTGCTATACCGCCGACCGCGCCCGTTTCAACGGTCGAGTCAGCACCGACTGCAACGCTGTTTTCCGAATCTATAGTCGTATTCGCACCGACCGCCGTACTCCCATCCGAATTGACGGTCGAGTTGTAACCGATTGCCGTATCATTAGTAGAGGCGAAAGCGCCAACACCGTAAGCAGTTGCGCCGGTGCCGGATGCGGTCGAGTCCGCACCAGAGGCAGTACTCTCATACCCTGTTGCTTCTGCGCCCGCGCCAGTAGCCGTGCTTCCCGAGTTGTCTGCTACGGAATCAACACCCGTGGCAGTACTCCGGTAACCGGAGGCTTCCGAGTACGCGCCGTTGGCAGTGCTATCGGTGTTCGTGGCTTCCGAATTCGCACCGGTTGCAGTGCTCTGGTAACCGGAAGCTTCCGAATTCGAACCTGTTGCCGTCGAGTCCTCGCCCGAGGCGTTCGCCAATGCACCAGTAGCAGTGCTGTAGGTGTTAGTGGCGTCCGAATTATAACCCGTGGCAGTACTCCTATAACCCAGGGCGTCCGAATTATAACCCGTGGCAGTACTATACTCACCCCAGGCGTCCGCAAGCCCACCGGTAGCTGTACTTCTACTGCTCGTGGCTTCCGCCAGGTAACCGGTAGCAGTACTCCGATAACCAGAGGCATCCGTCGAATAACCGGTGGCAGTGGCGCCGGTATTAGTGGCATCCGAAAATGCACCGGTAGCAGTGGTGAAGCTACTCGTGGCTTCCGACGAATAACCAGCTGCAGTGCTATTTAACGCCGAGGCTTCCGAATACGCACCTGTGGCAGTACTGTTTGCAGCCGAGGCTTCCGACGAATAACCGGTGGCAGTGGTCCACTCATTCGTGGCTTCCGAAAGCGCACCGGTTGCAGTACTGTTTAGGCCGGATGCTTCCGAATCCGCACCGGTTGCAGTGCTGAGGCTTGTCGAAGCGTAGGCCCCCGCGCCCGTTGCAGTGCTGGCAGAACCTATTGCGGTTGCGCTCATACCGGAGGCCGTACTCCTGAACCCTGAGGCCGTTGACTCGGAGCCGACAGCGGTGCTGTATGAATCCGAGGCAGTAGCGTCCGAGCCTATGGCAGTGCCGCTAAGGCCTGTAGCCGATGCGCCTGCGCCGTAGGCCGAAGTATATGAATTAGTTGTAGTTGAAGAAAAACCAGTCGTCGTGCTGTGGAATCCGGAAGCAACCGAGTCCTGACCTATTGCAATTGCCCCTGTCCCACCTGTCTCAACAAGGGAGTTTTGACCGATTGCAATACTTCCGTCCGCGCCTGCCTCTATGGTTGAACTTCCGCCAACAGCAACACTGCTGGTAGAAGCTACAGACGAACTGAATCCAATTGCTACACTTTCGTCAGCAGTAACGGTTGCGTTATAACCGATCGCCGTATCATTAGTATAAGCAGTTGCCCCGACACCGTATGCCGTAGCACCGTCGCCTAAGGCTGAAGCATCAGCGCCCACTGCAGTACTGTCTTCACCCGAGGCGGTTGTGTTCGCGCCGTAAGCGCTGCTGTTAGAGCCGGAAGCAGTGGCGCTAAAGCCCATTGCAATACTAAGTGTGCCTGTTGCGCTTGAGCTCATACCCATAACCGTGCTGTAATCGCCGGTTGCGGTTGTGCCAGCACCTGTTGCGGTGCTGCCGGTACCGGTTGCAGCCGAACCAGCGCCTGTGGCAGTGCTGAAATCGCCGGAAGCTGTAGAGTCTGCGCCAGTTGCCAGACTGTCTTCACCTGAAGCCGTAGAATTCGAACCTGTTGCCGTTGAATTACTGCCAGAAGCTGTTGCCGAAAATCCACTTGCAGTACTTAAAGTACCGGAGGCCGTTGCGCTCATGCCTGTTGCGGTGCTGGAGTCGCCAGAAGCGGTTGAAGCCACACCAAGGGCGGTTGAACCAGTGCCCGACGCAACCGAGTCCGCACCATTAGCAGTCGAGTCTTCGCCCGATGCAGTTGAGTTTGAACCGTAAGCACTGCTATTTGAACCTGAAGCGGTTGAACTAAAACCTGTTGCCGTACCGAGCGTACCTGCAGCCGATGCGCTCATACCGGTTGCGGTGGTGCTTTCGCCGGTTGCTTCAGAATCAACACCGGTAGCGGTACTGTTTAAGCCAGTAGCGGCTGACCAGGTACCGGTTGCAGTACTGCCTACGCCGGAGGCTTCCGAATGTGCACCGGTAGCAGTACCCTCAGTACCTGTAGCAGTTGCACTCATACCAGTCGCCGTACTGCTTAAGCCCGAGGCAATCGAATCAACACCCGCAGCAGTACTCTCCGTACCCGAAGCAATTGAGTCTGCGCCTGTGGCAGTGCTATCAATGCCCGAGGCTGCCGAATTTGCACCGGTAGCGGTGCTGCTTGAACCAATGGCACTCGAACCCACACCGGTGGCAGTACTAAAAGTAGCAGACGCGGTCGAATCTGCACCAGTTGCTGTCGAGTCAGCACCCGAAGCCGAAGAATTAGAACCTGTAGCCGTTGAGTTAGAACCAGCGGCCGTAGCAGAAAATCCGTTTGCAGTACTTAAAGTTCCGGAGGCCGTTGCGCTCATGCCTGTTGCGGTACTGGAGTCGCCGGAAGCGGTTGAAGCAACACCAAGGGCGGTCGAGCCTGTGCCAGACGCAACCGAGTCCGCGCCATTGGCAGTCGAGTCTTCGCCCGAAGCCAAAGAGTTAGAACCGGTTGCGGTTGAGTTTGAACCAGCGGCCGTAGCAGAAAATCCGTTTGCAGTACTTAATGTACCGGAGGCCGTGGCACTCATGCCGGTTGCGGTGCTGGAGTCGCCGGAAGCGGTAGAAGCAACGCCAAGGGCGGTCGAACCTGTGCCAGATGCAACCGAGTCCGCACCATTGGCAGTTGAGTCTTCGCCCGAAGCTGAAGAATTAGAACCGGTTGCGGTTGAATTAGAACCAGCGGCTGTTGCAGAAAAACCGTTTGCAGTACTTAAAGTACCGGAGGCCGTTGCGCTCATGCCTGTTGCGGTACTGGAGTCGCCGGAAGCGGTAGAAGCAACGCCAAGGGCGGTCGAACCTGTGCCAG
>CBDUXY010000008.1:0-29308 GCA_965371305.1 uncultured bacterium | reverse complement strand
ACCCTCACAAAACCTGGTATATGGAAATGTTGATAATTATTTACATGAAGCAGCTCAAGCAGATAATCCGCCATGTGAGAGCCGACCATACCGGTAATGCCGGTTATAAGTACTTTTTTCTTTGGCATTGAGCTTTTTACCTCGCTACAACAGATAAATTTTTCAGATAAAAAAATCTCGCTACTCTAAAAAAATCTTCCGTTTAAAACCTTGAATTTCATGACATTTGCATAATCCGGTCAATTTTTAAAAAATTGACCGGATTATTTTAAAAATTTAAAAAAACTTTTTAAAACCCGGACACACGCACATAGTGTTCATATTTTGAACATACCACGCAACAGCCCCGCTGTCAAGAGCTTGTTCAATTTATGAACGCAGCTAACTACTCAAAAAAACTACAAAATCATCTTATAAAAGCCTACTAACACTTGAAATAAAATTTTATGAATTTAGAAAATTTATGAATTTAGAAAATTATGAATTTTCCCTGTACCACTCTACGGTCTTTTTAAGCCCGTCCTCAAAAGAAGTCCCTGCCTTAAAGCCAAACTCCTGCCGGGCAAGAAAGGTGTCAAGACACCTCCTTGGCTGGCCGTCGGGTTTCTCCGTGTCCCAGAGAATCTCACCCTTAAACCCGGTTATATTTGCTATAAGTTCGACCAGGTCCTTTATTGATATTTCCATGCCGGCGCCAATATTCACCGGCTCGCTTTTATTGTATTTTTCCGCAGCAAGCAGGATTGCCTCTGCGCAGTCCTCCACGTACAGGAACTCTCGCGTCGGCGTGCCCGTGCCCCAGACCGTTAAGCTGTCACTACACACACTCAATGCCTCAACACATTTCCTTATAAGGGCCGGAATGACGTGGGACGACTGCAAGTCAAAATTATCGCGCGGCCCGTAGAGGTTCACGGGTAAAAGGAATATCGAGTTAAACCCGTACTGCTGCCTGTAGGCCTGGCTCTGGACAAGCATCATTTTCTTGGCAAGCCCGTAAGGGGCGTTTGTTTCCTCCGGATATCCGTTCCATAGTTCTGCTTCCTTAAACGGCACAGGCGTGAATTTCGGATAAGAACATATCGTGCCCGTTGCAACGAACTTCTCCACTCCCGCAAGCCTGCCCTGTTCGATTAACTGTACACCCATCATCAGATTATCGTAAAAAAACGTGGCCGGGTTTGCCATGTTGGCGCCGATACCCCCGACATTGGCCGCAAGGTGAATCACTATGCCGGCTCGCGCGTCTTTATACACCCTCTTACACGCCTCATTATCGGTCAGGTCGTATTCGGAGCTTCTTGGGATGAATATGTCGGCCACCCCGCGTTCTTTAAGTTTATCCACTACGAACGAGCCAAGAAACCCGGCCCCTCCTGTGACAAGCACTCTTTTACCTTTCCAGAAATCCGACATTAATCCGTTACCTCACTGTCAACTGGTTTTTAGTCCAGTCGATTCCCTTTGCAAGGAGTATTTTTTCGCTCTCCCCCTTTGGCTCGGCCCCTGCAAGCACCAGGTCGCCGTCCACCATTATCTTTACAAGCTCCTCGAAAGTCACCTTCGGCTCCCACCCGAGTATTTCCCGCGACCTTGAAATATCGGCCTGAAGCGCGTCAACTTCGGTCGGACGAAAATACCTCGGGTCTATCTCCACTATCACGTCGCCAGGTTTTACCGAAAGCCCTGCATTGGTTTCAACGGATTTAACAAAACCTTTTTCTTCCACCCCTTCGCCTTGCCATTCTATTTCAAGGCCTGCGTAGTTAAGGGCCTCAACCAAAAATTCCCTTACCGAATGGCACTGCCCCGTGCCTATTGCAAAGTCTCCCGGACAGTCTTGCTGCAAAATCAGCCACTGGCACTCTACATACTCAGGCGCAAAACCCCAGTCCCTTTTGGCGTTTATGTTGCCAAGATGTATCTTTGTCTCCCTGCCCGTTATAAGCCCTGCTATAAAACGGGTAATCTTTCTGGTCACAAAGGTCTCGCCGCGGCGCGGGGATTCGTGGTTAAAAAGTATGCCGTTACTTGCGAACATATTATACCCGTCGCGGTAGTTTACGGTCATCCAGTAGGCGTAGAGCTTTGCCGCGGCATACGGGCTTTGCGGCTGAAACCGGGTGGATTCACTTTGCGGAGGCGGGGCGCTTCCAAAGAGTTCACTTGATGACGCCTGGTAAAAACGCGTCTTTATGTCGCCGCGCCTTATGGCCTCGAGTATCCTTGTTGTGCCAAGGGCGGTAACGTCTGCCGTGTACTCCGGCATATCAAAGCTGACGCGGACGTGGCTCTGAGCGCCGAGGTGATATATCTCGTCAGGCTTGATACTATAGATGAGATTTGTCAGTTGCGTTGAGTCGGAGAGGTCTCCGTAGTGCAAAAACAGCCTTGTCTCCGAAAGGTGCGGGTCGGAGTAGATATGGTCTATCCTGCTTGTATTAAAGGTGCTTGCCCTGCGGATGAGCCCGTGGACTTCGTAACCCTTACTCAGGAGCAGCTCTGCAAGGTAAGAGCCGTCCTGCCCTGTAATACCTGTTATCAAGGCTTTTTTACTCAATGTGATTCTCCGTTGTTTATTGTTTGATGTTTCGGTACGTCCCCGTGCCGAAACCCGTTTAAATGTTTCGTCTTTCCCGCAGTACGCCGCTGAGGATCAAAATAAATTATGACGAAGTAAACCCCGCTGCACGCCGCTAAAAATCAAACCCGCCATGCGGGAAAAATCAAGCCCTTACTATATTATCAGCTTTAATTTTTCTTGTTGCCCCTCTTGAATCAACAACTATGCGGCTTTTCTCTACAATCCACCTGTAATCATAATACGAGTGGTCGGTGACTATCACGACACAATCGTAGCTGCCTACGACGTCGCCCGTCAGTTCAACCGACTCCATCTTGAGATCGTGCTCCCTCATATCCGGAAGCTCCTGTATATGCGGGTCGTTATAGTCCACTCTGGCGCCGCTCGACTGAAGCAGTTCTACAATATGTACCGCCGGGGACTCCCTTATGTCGTCAACGTCTTTTTTATACGCCATGCCGAGAATAAGCACGCGCGCGCCTTTGAGCTCCAGACCGGCTTTATTTTTAAGGGCCTCTTTTGTTTTATTCACCACATAGTCGGGCATTGCCGTGTTTATCTCTCCGGCAAGCTCGATGAAACGCGTTGAGAACCCGAACTCCTTTGCCTTCCACGTAAGATAAAACGGGTCAATCGGTATGCAGTGGCCGCCAAGCCCCGGACCCGGGTAAAACGGAGCGAACCCGAACGGCTTTGTTGAAGAGGCCTCTATCACTTCCCATATGTCAAGATCCATCTTTTCGGCAAGCATCTTAAGTTCATTAACAAGGGCAATGTTGACGCACCTGTATATGTTCTCAAGCAATTTGGTCATCTCGGCAACCTGTGTGTTGGAGACCTCCACCACGCGGTCCACAACCCGGCCATAAAGGGCCGACCCCGCCTTCAAACAATCCGGGGTTAAGCCTCCAACCACCTTTGGAATGGTCTTTGTGGTAAAGTCCTCCCTTCCGGGGTCTTCTCTTTCAGGGGAGTACACAAGGAAAAAGTCGCGCCCTGCCTTAAGCCCCTTCCCCTCAAAAAGCGGAAGAAGCACTTCTTCGGTAGTACCGGGATAAGTCGTTGATTCAAGCGAGATAAGTTGCCCCGCTCTTAAGTGGTCCGCGATTGTCTCGGCCGTCTGCCTGACGTATTTCATCTCCGGCTCGCGGTTGCCGGTAAGAGGGGTGGGTACGCATATTATTATCGCGCCGACATCTTTAAGCCCCGACATCACAGTTGTAGCCCGAAACCTGCCGTTTTCAACCTGCGCCTTTATGTCATCTGACGCAATATGTTTTATGTATGATTCACCTTTATTAAGGGCGTCTACCTTTTCGCGGTCAACGTCAAACCCTGTGACGTTAAACCCTTCTTCGCAAAACCTCAACACCAGCGGCAGCCCGACGTAGCCGAGCCCTATCACTCCGACCGTTACATCGCAGTCCGCGATAGCCTTTAAGAGGTCATCGAGTAGTTTACTATTTTCGAGCTTACTATTCTCCATCCGCAGCGTCTCCGGCGTTATCGTCTACATTACCTTTTGCATTATCCGGGCGATTACCATCCGGCCCTCTTGCGTCTATTTTTTTAAGCCAACCGCCCTTGCTTATATCACAAATCGCATCCTCACGCACCCGGTTTTGTTTGAGGGCCTTTCGCAGTTCATCGCCCCTTTGAAACGACGTTATAACAAGCAGCTCGCAACCCGCATCAGCGGCCTCGCTAAGAGGAGCAACGGTAAGACCAAAAAAATTCACCTCTTTGCCTGAACTCCCCTCAAGGTCGTCAAACACCCCGGTAAGTTCAAGGTTGACCTCTTTAAGAGAGAGGTAGGCAATTTCAGCCACCTCGCCTACTCCGCAAAACCCGACGCGCGTGACATTTGAGTTCGCAACTGCCTGAAAAAGCTGCCTGAAATCGCGACGCGCCACACGGTAGAGATTCGTGAAATTCCTCAAGTGCGCATATGTGAGACGGGTCCTCTCGACAAGCCCCTTGGGGGTAAGAAAATATTTGTACCTCTTTTTTGGTATATGGCTAACCGTCACGTATCCCTTGGACACGAGGTTTTTAAGGTAGGAATTTATAAGCCCCAGCGCGATGCCAAGGTTACTGCTCAGCTCACGCTGCGTAAGGTCCTGGTTCTTTGAAATCTCATCGAGCAACAAGAAAGATTTGTACTCGTCATGATGCTCAGGATTATTTTTACTACCATTGTTTTTATTACCATTGTTCATAATTTGAACGTAACACCCGGAACAATAAGTGTCAAGGGTTTTGTTCACTGACTGAACATCAAAGAGACGAAAAAAACAGCCTAACCACAAGGGGTTGCAGACAATAGCTTAGTGTCAATGCTGCGCGATATTGTATGTTTCCAATCTAACTTGTCGCCACTCGGTTAAGACCGGCAAAAGCCGTTTACAATACAGACCGGCCCGAGGCCGGCCTGTATTGTTTTACGTCCTTTTTATTGATATTATATAAGTAGGGTATATAGTTGACTCAATAGTGTAATTAATTAAGCACTTTTTATAGGCATCATCTGGTTATAACAGCCGGAAATAAATTGACGTTTTGTCAAATTCAGCAACTTTATTTTGGCAGGCATGAATTTTAGTTGCCGGAACAAAATTAAGAAAAAATTTGACATTTTGTCAAATTGAGCAATGTTTATAGGTCTACCCGGCTTATGATTGCCGGAATTAGTTTAATATTTAATTTGACACAGGTATCCCAGGTTATGATAAAGTACGGAACATATCTCTGCTTCACTTTTTCATATAGTGCTCCTGCACTACCTGACTAAAAGTAATTATTAATATACTACTGGCAGGCAACTCCGGCAGGCCAACAAGACAGGGAAGATAAGACGCGATGAACAGAGAGGAATTTGCAAAAGAGATAAAGATACACCTTGAGGCCCGCTACCCGATCCTGTGGCTCGTATCCTTTGAGGAAAGAAGGGTGCAGCGCATAGTTGAAGACCTGTGTGGTAAAATAGATTTCAAGTTCTGGCAATGGTCGGTCTCAAGAGGGCTTTATTCGGGCGAGAAAAAAAAGCGCGAGAAAGTCGGACGGGAAAAAATACTCCAGACCATAGAAGAAAAAATCACAAAAAGCGAAGGCGCCAACAACCTTTTCCTGCTTAAAGACATTGCGAGCTACTTTGCCTCGCACGAGTTCCTCAGACGCTTTCGAGACATCCCCGAGATAACAGAAGAAATAACAGAGAACATGCGCTCTCTGAACACCATCTGCATCCTCTCTCCAACGCTTGGGGAAATCCCGGCCGAGCTTGAAGAAGACGTGGTGGTGCTTGAGCTCTCGCTTCCCGATTACGACGAGATCGAGGAGATGGTCTCAAAGACCTACGGCAACCAGTTCCCGGACACCTGGCACGCGACCACCCGCTCTGTGCTCTACAAGTCCTTGCAGGGCCTTTCCATGGACAACATAAAGCGCGTGGTCAGAAAGGCAATAAGCCTTAACGACGACGTGCTCGACGAAGACTGCATCAAATACATCCAGGACGAAAAGCAGCAGATAATAAAAAAGCAGAAAATACTCGACTACTACCCGCACCGCGAGACCATAGACCATATAGGCGGGCTTGGGGAAATTAAAAAATGGTTCATCGAGCGGGAACACGTCTTTCGCCTCTCTCGCGAGAGGATTGAAACCCTTGGCCTTGAGATACCAAAGGGCTTGCTCCTTATAGGAGTCCCGGGGAGCGGAAAGAGCCTTTGCTGCAAAGCGCTTGCAGGCATATGGAACCTGCCGCTTCTAAGGATGGACGTGGGGCGGGTGTTTGGCTCGACAGTAGGCGAGTCGGAAAAGAACATCCGCCGCTGCATACAACTGGCAGAAGCGGTAAGCCCGTGCGTGTTGTGGATAGACGAGATAGACAAGGCCTTTGGCGGTGTTACGGGTTTTCAGGGGGACTCGGGAACGCAGCTTCGCGTTTTCGGTACCTTCATCACCTGGCTTCAGGAAAAGGAAAAGCCCGTCTTTGTCATAGCAACGGCGAATGATCCTAAAAACCTCCCGCCTGAGCTCTGGCGTAAAGGGCGCTACGACGAGGTGTTTTTCGTAGACCTGCCGAGCACGGAAGAGAGAGAGGAAATATTTCGAATTCATCTTGAGCGCCGTGGCCAGGGAGTGGGAAAGTTCCAGATAAGCGAACTTGCCCAGAACACCCAGGGCTTTACAGGAGCTGAGATCGAACAGGCGGTAAAAGACGCCATAGTTACGACATTCAACGACCTGCATAAAGACAAGAAAGGCGCGGAAGCAGACACACTTATAGAAACACTCCCCTCCCTTGACGTTACCCAGGAGGTGATGGTTACATCATCAAGGAAAGTAACGCCGCTCTCAGTGCTTAAGAAAGAAGAAATAGAGGAGCTAAGGGAATGGAGCCAGCAGCGTGCAAGGCCTGCTTCGCGCTCCTTATTCATGCCAAGGGCAGAGATGCTCTCGGACGCCGACAAACGCATTATAGCCGTACACGAGGCAGGGCACTGCCTCCTGATGTGGCATCACTTCAAGGAGGTCCCGGTGTTCGTCAGCATCGACGCGTACAAGGATTCAAGCAGCTTTATACCAAAAGACGAGTCCTACCTTAACACCTCGACCAAACGCGACCTTGAGAAAGAGATTGGCGTAATGCTTGCCGGAATGGTCTCTGAAGACGAACTGTGCGGGAGCGACGCAAAAACCGTCGGCGCCTCGCACGACCTTGTCGAGGCAACCGCAAAGGCACGGAAGATGGTCGTTGAATACGGTTTTGGCGACATCATGAAGAACACAAGCCTGCTTGAGCTTCAGGACTATACCTTCACCTCGGGCAAAGACGTGCTCGACGACATACAGAAAATTCTTGGCAACGCAAAAGAAGAGACCGAGACCTGTATAGCGAAAAACAAGGACGTACTTTCAAAACTCGTTGACAAGTTTATCGACGAATTGCTTTTGAACGCAGACAAATTAACCGAGTTCTTTAACGAAAACACGGTGGAATAGACAACCCGGCAAGTAAGTTGCGCAGGAGATTAGAGAAAAGAGGCCCCGTAACAAGTAACCGGGTTATGCCCGCCATGCGGGAATGTGGGAATAAGGAGGTCATATGTCTTTTTATACGGTTGTAAGTACGGAACTGAAAAACAGGGAGTATATAATTTCCGCCATAACAGAGCTTGTGGACAGGGGCGAGGCCCACGGCTACAAGATAATAGAAAAAAACGACAACATAGTCGTTGAACGGGGCGGAGAGAAAATAGTAATAAGCGTTAACGAGCTGGGCGAATACCAGGTCGAAGGCGACTCAAGGGTGGTTGAGGCTTTCGCAAAAAGACTGAAACAGATGTACGCCTACGCCTCTATAAAAGCAAACCTGCCGCTTGACTTCGAGATATCATCGGAAAAGGAATTCGCAGGAGACATTACGCTGCTATTAAAGGGATAGGCCGGCAACAGTCAGGGCAACAGGTCTTACACATCTTACAACGCCGCTTTTTTACAACTGTAACCAACAACACAAGCCCAGGAGGTGCTTCCATATGCCAAGGGAAGTGAAGATAAAAATTACGCCGGACGGAAAAGTAGAGATAGACTCGACCATATTCGAGGACTGCCAGGACGTGTCGAAACACCTCTCGGACCTGCTCGGTAAAATTGAAAAGTTCGAAATAAAAGACGAGCACGACACGCATGAACGTATAAAGATTGAAAAAGGCGACTAAGGCGGGGCAGATTTCGCAATCAGCTTTTTGCCGGACGGAACAAATGATTGTTGTTAGTCTACCTGCCGTGCGGAATTAACAATGGACAAAAAAGCAAAACCACCACCATCATCAATATCAAAAACTCCTGAACAAACCCTGCTGAAGCTGCACTCTGTCATACCCGCCTCAAGCGTTAACGGCCCCGGACGGCGCCTGGTTGTTTTTTTCCAGGGCTGCGCAAGAGACTGCCCCGGATGTTTCAACAAAGCAACGCATAACACGGACTCCGGCTTCACCTCTACGGTCGAGGATCTTTTTGCAACCTGCCTGCCAGAGAATACAGGCAATGCAGACAACAAAGACAGAAAGATTGACGGCCTTACCGTTAGCGGCGGCGAGCCGTTTTTACAGATAGAGGGGCTGTTTGAACTTCTAAAAACGGCAAGAGAGCGCTACAGCCTGACAACCCTTGTGTACACCGGCTTCACCATTGAAGAAATTCGTAAAGACCCCGGAAAAGCCCGCGTGCTTAAACACACGGACGTGTTAGTAGACGGCCCGTTTGAGCAGGAAAACCCGGAACCCACACTGCTTGCAAGGGGTTCGAAAAACCAGCGCGTGCATCTGCTTACAGGCGCCTACACTCGGCAAGACATGGTCATGCCCGGCAAGGTAGAGATTATTATCACAAACAACGGAGATGTCGTAACGACCGGATTCAGCAAGGTCACAACACAAAACACCACAGACGGCGGCAATGGCCGTAAAACAGAGAAAACCTGCAAGGACCGTTAAAACAGCTTTCAACGCTGCAAATTAACGCAAATAAATTTATTCCCCCCCTGCCGTTTTTAGTTTTTTTTGCCAACCCCGCTGTGCTATAATCCACGACACGTTTACCCGCGTGGCGGGTTTTATGCCCGTAGTGCTGCGCACGGCGAATAGCAAAATGTTTATTTATGAATCTTTAATTTGGTAGCTACAAATGCTAATTGCTAAATTTGCCCACCGCAGGTGCTCAGATGTCTTTATCAACGTGCCGCCTTTTGATACCCGGCAAGCTTGTTGCAGGGCGGTTTGTCTGCTTCTCCGGTTTTATCCGTAGAGATGCGGAATATAAATGTTTGCAAGCGCCGTCACTGCCCTGGTTAAAAGGACTTTAATATTGTGAAAACCGAACACGTCAATATAGAGGAAATCGTAAACGACAACCGGGACACGAGACAGATGAAGAGCGCTGTCTTAAAGTACCTGCGGGACATTTGCGCCTCCGGCCTTGATTCCAATTCAAAGGCGGATGCCAACAAAGACGACTTTATAGCGGCCTTTAAAGTGCTAAACTCCATTCAGGACTACGAGCTTAAGAGGTCCTCGCTCTCCGAGTTCATCGAGATAGTACCTCACTTGCATGTCTTCACAAACGTATTTAACAGTGCGGTAACGTCCCTGCTCACCATCATTGAACAGAGCAAACCTACTGCAATGGCTGCAAAGTCCATGCTCCTTAGAATAAGCGATTCGATTCCCGACATGCCGGAGCTAAACGACCTTTACGGCACGGTCATGCTTGCCGCTATAAACGTCTCCGACAAGATACGCGACGACGGGATCAGGAACTTTTCACTCGGCGGCATTTCGGAAAAACTACGGGAACGGGGCGAATCCCTTGAGCCCCTCTCTCTCCTTGCAGTCAGAGCAGCTCTCGGGTTCGCGGAAAAAGAAGGGTACAGAGGTTACTCCCTCGATCTTATTGCCAAAAAACTTCCAAAGATTTGCGATTACACCTTCTACCACAACCAGACTTTTTTAGGCATTGCAAGGGCGCTGCCCAAAAGAGGGGAATTCCTGAAGGTGTATAAAAAAGCGGTTGTCGTCGCCATGGAGGCCACGCACCATATAAACGAGCCATATGCAGAGAGGTACTCGCTCCTGTTCATAGCGCGCGACCTGCCAAAGACAGACGAATACCTTGAGCTTTACCAGAGCGCCCTTGCAAAAACAATCGACATCGCCCTTACCATGGACCTGCCCTTTGCCAAACAATTCACCCTGCTCGAAGTACTCCAGGAAGTGCCAAAGACGAAAACGTTCATCCCCGTTATTTACAGGCTTGTCGAAGCATGCCTTCCGTTTTATTCCATGAAGAGCAGGATGCAGGACGTAGAAGTTCTCGACGTTATCGACTACATAATAGTTGCCGAGGAAAAGGCCATAAAAGAGAGTACAAAACGCAAATACATCCGCCATTATTATGCAAAACTCTTTGCCGCAGAACTTGACAAATTCACGGACGAACTTAACGATGTACGTATCATCGAGCTTTTGAACCCTTACTCCCACGTCTGGGTAAGGCCTGTTATCCTTCGTGACACAGTAAAAAAAGTCCTTGACCACTTCGAGGAATTAAAGGGGAAGTACCACGGCAAGGAGATAGTCAGACCGGTGTTTATAGGTGAAACGATCCCGGAACTCGGCACCCACTCCTACGAGATAAAAGAAAGGGTCTTGGCAAAAGACATCATAGCCATCGACCTTGGAGCAACGAACACGATAATAATGCGTTACACAGGCACGGCGGAACCCGAATTCATAACGCTTGAGCGGGCCTCGACCACCCTTGACGGCGCTGTAGTGGTGCCAACGGCCATCGACTTGAAAACCGGAGCCATCGGCGTAGAAACAAGCGAAGAAGCGCGCGCGGTTAATATCAAGAAAATGATGATAGAAGGCAGTCCCAATTCTGAAAAGTTGATGGAAGATTACATAAAGGCCCTTTACCCCAGGCTGCAGGACGCAACCACCGAGCCGGGATGGTTCAAGCTCTTGAAAGGCCGCCCCCCTGCCGAAAGGCTCACGATAACCGTACCGGTCGGCTACCATGCCTACAGGAAAAAACTCGAAGCCATAACCGCCAGGACCATGAAGGGCATGGACGTTGGTTTTGTCGAAGAGCCGCTTGCCGCGGCAATCGGCTATCAGGTGGCAGAGGAGCGGGACAAACTTGTACTTGTAGTTGACTTTGGCGGCTGCACGCTTGACATTATGCTGCTGCGCATCTCAGTTGACGAAACCCATGTCGTAGCCAAACCCGACCGGTCGAAAAGACTTGGGGGGCGGGATATCGACGTGTGGCTTGCGGACTTTCTTGCCCTTAAGGCGGCTATACAAACAACCGACGACGACTCAGGACATGCCCCTGCCCTTATCCACGCGGCGGAACGTATAAAAATAGAGCTTTCTCAGTACGCATCGGCTACTTTTAAGTGGGAAGGTAAAGAGATCTGCGACGTGACAAGGCAGGACTTCGAAGGCATCCTTGAAGAACATGAATTCTACAAGACCCTAGACAGAGAACTTTCCTACGTACTCAAAAAGAGCAAAAAAATGGGGGTAAGCCAGGAAATGATCGAAGCGGTGCTGCTCACCGGGGGGTCGTCGCAGATCCCGTCTTTCAAGGATAAAATAGCCCACACCTTCCCCGAACTCAGAGCAAAAAACACCATATATGACCACAGCCCGCTCACCGCGGTTGCAAGAGGCGCATCGCTTTACGGCACAAAAGACGTAATAGACAGACATCTTGGCATGGCCTACGCGCTTAAGTTCTCGCTCGCTGCCGGAGGCAACAGGTCTCTTTCCTACGAAATCGTATTTGAAAAAGGTGAACCCCTGCCTTTTGAAAAAACCTTTAGCATTGCCCCGGCCCTGACGCTTGGCGCGCAGGACGTCTTGTATCTGGAATTCTTTACAGTACCGGAGGGGCTTGTCACAAGAAGATGGGTGAGTGACGCGGGCATGGAATACATAAAGCAGGTACTGAAACACAGTGAGGTGGAAATCGCCCTGGACAGCCTTAAAGTCGTACCACTGGAGTTCAAAAACACTCTGAAAAAATCCGAAAAAGTAGAAGTCGTTTTCTGCGTGGACGAGGCAGGGAACCTCACGCTTCGCTACGGGGCAGAGGGAACAGAAGGCGGCACGCAAGTAAATACCGACGTAAGACTCCAATAAGACCCTTCTATAATTTTCTTCTCTATTTGATGTGTGTGTATGTGCATTTTTTTGGTCAAAGGAGGTACAATCGACATGCCCGGCAAATCCAACAAAATTCCGGTTAAACAACCAGGACCTTTCTTATTACCGGTCGTTTTTCTTCTCTTTTTATTTTCCATGTCTTTTTGTATACCCGACGAAGCCCACGGCGCTTTCGACTCGGCCAGGGCAAACAAACGCACCGGCCCCTTAAAGATAATGCGCGTCACCCCGAGCGGCCTTGACGTGCCCCCTGGCAGACAGATTGTCTTTCGCTTTAACCGCCCTGTTGTGCCAATGGGACGGATGGAACGCGCCCCCTCAGAGATACCCGTAACCATTACGCCCAACCTTGAGTGTGAATGGAGGTGGCTTGACCCCGCATCCCTTGCCTGTCAGCTTGGAGAAAAGTCCGCACTTAAACCTGCCACCACATATACGGTAACAATGACCCCTGGCATAAAGACCGAAGACGGGGTGACAATAAAAAAAGCCATTGTGCACAGCTTTACCACACGCAGGCCAAAGGTGAGCTACACATATTTTAACAACTGGACATCGCCCGGCATGCCGAATTTACGGGTTACGTTCGACCAGCCGGTAAGAGCTACGTCCATTATCCGGCATATGTATTTAAAGACCCCGTCAAGCGAGCGCGTGGCGGTAAGCATCGACCAGGACCCGAAGTACAAAAAGCTGCACGACAGGGTTGATAACGTCTTCTGGGTTATAAGGCCTGTCAGGGAACTACCTCTCGACGCGTCGGTTGAGCTTGTCGTTGAGCCAGGTATTATCTCGTTTAACGGCCCTGAACCGGGCGTTGAAGACCGCACGGTCGTTGCCTTTCATACCTTCCCTGAATTTCGTTTTTCCGGTATCAAATGCCGCTCGATACTCGACAAGGACGTCATCATAAACGCCGGCGCTAACGCTCAGAAGGCAACGGCGGGGCAGGGCAAAAGGTCCGACTCAGACAAAGGCATGTGCGACCCGCTCCGTGGTTTTCAGCTTCTGTTCTCTGCCCCTGTAGCAAAAGAGGATTTAAAAAAACATCTTAAAATAACACCCGACCTCGCAGGAGGCAGGACCGACTACGACCCGTGGGACAGAGTATACTCTGACACATACCTTGCGCGTCCTCATAAAAAAGACAAAAAATATTCAACACATATACGCACCCTGAAGGCCTTTGAACCTTACCATATCGAGGCCGCTGCCAAAGGGCTTAAAGACGTGTTTGGCAGACCTCTTTTAGCTGACATAGATTTCAGCTTCATGACCGACCACAGAAAGCCCGACTACAATTACGGAGGCCCTTTCTTTGTACTTGAAAAGGATCCGGAAAAAAAGCCCGAAGAACCAAAAGAAAAGATCGGCAGCGAAGTGCCGCTTACCGTCACCAACCTTAAAGAGATAGAATACCTCTACGAGACCATTACCCCTACCCGGAGCTCTGCTAAAAAAAGAACGACATATAAAATTTATAAGGCCCAGGACGTTGCCTATAGAATGCCTCTGCCAACGCGCGAGCTTATCGGCGCCGGTTCGGGCGTGGTACAGGGCAGCTTCGAGACAACCCCGAAAGTCATGTACAAAGAACACCGCAACAAATGGTTTTTCTCTCAGGTCACGCCGTATAACGTCCACATAAAACTCGGACACTTTAACACGCTTGTCTGGATAACCGACTTTGCAACAGGCCTTCCGGTAAAGGGCGTTACGGTCGATATATTCCCTGACACCTTCGGCTCGTTCCGGCACGACCCGAGCGTCTTTACAAAAGCAACTACCGGCTCCGGCGGCCTTGCCGTACTCGAAGGTACGGAAAAAATAGACCCGGACCTTGATTATTTTAAAAACTTCTGGAACTCCATTGGCAGCAAGAGACTTTTCGTCCGCGCCGTCAAAGGCAACGACATGGCCCTTGTTCCACTTGTATATGAATTCGAGGCCAGGCCGCAAGGTGCAAATGATACTTATGTTCACTACTCGCTTAAGAAAAACTTCGGCCACATGCACACGTGGGGCACTACGGCCCAGGGCGTTTACAAGGCGGGCGATACGATACAGTACAAACTCTACGCACGTAACCAGACGAACGAGACCTTCGTCCTGCCGCCGCTTGGCGGCTACAAGCTCGAAGTCATCGACCCGATGGGTAAGGCCGTACACAGCGAAAAGGACTTAACCCTCTCTGAATTCGGCTCGTATGACGGCGAGTTTCGCGTTCCAAAGAGCGGGGCTGTCGGCTGGTACCGGTTTAAACTTACGGCCAGCTTCATAGAAGACAAAAACGCATACTGGACGCCAATGAGAGTGCTGGTGAGCGACTTCACACCTGCGCCGTTTCGCGTAACGACCGACTTAAACGGCACACTCTTCAGGACTGGAGAAACCGTAAAGGTCCTGACCCAGGCAAAACTTCACGCAGGAGGTCCGTATGTTGACGCGCAGTCAAGGATTACGGCAAGACTCACTCCCCGCCACTTTACCTCAAGCGACCCAAAGGCGGCCAACTTCAGATTTAACTCGCATGGCAGGTATTACGGAAGCAGGACGGTTAACGAAACAAAAGGCAAGATTAACGAAAAAGGGGAGTTAGAGACAGAGTTTACGATAAAAGACGCCTCCGTGCTTTACGGAAGACTTGTAGTGGAAAGCGCTGTGCGGGACGACCGCGGCAAATACGTTGCGCGCCAGAGCTCTGCCGATTTTGTCGGCAGGGACCGGTTTGTCGGCCTTCTTCAAAAAGACTGGATACTCAAGCAGGGCGAAGACGCAACGGTCGAGGCCGTAGTGGTTAACGAACACGGGAAGATAGTTTCCGACACCGGCATAAAACTCACCGTCGAATACAGAGAGACCACGGCCTCTCGCGTAAAAGGCGCTGGCAACGCCTACCTGAAACACTACAACCACAAATGGGTGCAGGTGGCTCAGTGCGACATGGTCTCTATTGATGATGATGCGTCCGGGCCAGCCCCTGCGCCGTGCGAGTTCACACCCGAAAGACCCGGCTACTACCAGATGAACGCCATAATAAAAGACACGCAAGGGCGGGTGCACTCGACTGTAATTTCACGCTACGCCGCCGGCAAGGGCCGGGTGCTGTGGGAGACAGAGCCGGGTTACAACCTCTCCGTTATTCCTGAAAAACAGGATTACAAGATTGGCGACACCGCGCGCTACCTTGTGCAAAACCCGTACCCTGGGGCAAAGGCCCTTATAACCGTAGAACGCTACGGCGTATTAAAAAGCTGGATCCAGGACTTTGCCGGGAGTACGGAGGTCGTCGAATTCCCGGTTACCGAGGACTACGTGCCGGGCTTTTTCCTCTCGGTCGTGGTTGTTTCACCCCGCGTGGAAGCCCCGCCGTCAGACAACACACAGGTGGACCTTGGCAAACCTGCATTTCGCATGGGTTACGTAAGAGTACCGGTAAAAGATCCTTACAAGGAAATTACCGTTACGGTCAAGCCGAAAGAGAAAATTTATCGGCCGCGCGATACGGTAAAGGTAGAAATCACGGCCTCGGTCAAGAGGCCCGCTATACCTGAAAAATCAGATAGCTACAAAGACGCTGACGAAGAAAGCAACCAGGACAATGGGCAGAAAAGTCCGGCAAACAAACAAACAGAAAAACAGCCGCCGATGGAGCTTGCCGTTGCCGTGCTTGACGAATCCGTATTTGACTTGTTATCAGGAGGTCGTTCGTACTTCGACCCATACAAGGGTTTTTATTACCTGGACCCGCTTGACGTAAAAAACTTTGCCATCTTAAAGCAGCTTGTCGGCAGGCAGAAGTTCGAAAAGAAAGGGGCTAATGCAGGCGGCGACGGAGGCATGGACCTTAACCTCCGCTCGCTCTTTAAGTTCATAAGTTACTGGAACCCGTCCGTCATGACCGACGACCGTGGCCGCGCCGACATTGAGTTCAGTCTGCCCGACAACCTGACCGGATGGATGGTGCTTGCCATGGCCGTCACCACGGGCGACCGGATGGGGCTTGGGGACGCAAGCTTTAAAGTAAACCTTCCAACGGAGTTGCGCCCGGTCCTGCCAAACCAGGTCACGGAAGGCGACACCTTCAGCGCCGGCTTCACCGTAATGAACAGAACGGATAAGACGCGCACCATCACCGTTACGATCAAGGCCGAAGGGGCCACCACCTCAACAAAACCGTTTACAATAGAAAAAACAATCACTGCCGAACCATACAAACGATACCTTGTGTGGCTTCCCGTAAGGACCAGGGGCGACGGCGAGGTCCTCTTTACCGTAACGGCGGGTGACGCGCTTGACAGGGACGCAATAGAAAAGACCGTTCCGGTTGGAAAAATGGTCTCGCTTGAAGCGGCCGCAACCTACGGCACGACAGAAGCAAACGAGGTAAGCGAACACATTACGTTTCCCACAGACATGAGGACCGACGTCGGACGCGTAAGCGTTGTCGCCTCGCCAACCGTAATAGGAAACCTCGAAGGGGCCTTTGATTACCTCCGCACCTACCCTTACGCATGCTGGGAACAAAAACTCACAAAAGGGGTCATGGCGTCCCATTACCAGAATCTGAAACACTACATGACAGACGACTTCAAGTGGGAGGAAAGCCAGGGTCTTCCGGCCAAAACTCTGCGGCTTGCCGCTGAGTACCAGGCCCCTGGCGGCGGCATGGTCTACTACAGAGCCGAAGACAAATACGCAAGCCCCTATCTTTCCGCCTACACTGCCATATCATTTAACTGGCTCAGGCAAAGCGGTTACAAGGTGCCGGAAGAAGTGGAAAACAGACTTCACGAATATCTGCTCACCCTGCTCAGGCGTGACGTAATGCCGGGATTTTATTCTAAAGGCATGGCCTCTACCGTACGTGCTGTCGCGCTGGCAGCCCTTGCCCCTCACGGCAAGGTTACCCTGTCCGAGCTGCGCCGCCACGAGAGACACGTAGATGAAATGAGCCTGTTTGGAAAAGCGCATTACCTTTACTCCCTTATGCAGCTGCGCTCAGGCACGGTAGAGATGCAAAAGAAGGTAGTCGACAAGATACTCTCCCACTCCAATCAGTCAGGAGGAAAGTTTGTTTTCAGCGAAAAAATAGACTCTGCCTACGAACGCATCCTTGCCACCCCGCTTCGCGACAACTGTGCTGTGCTGAGTGCATTGCTCCTTTATTCCGAAAAAACCATCGAAGGAGCCGCCCTGGTCGGCGACGTGCCGTTTAAGCTTGTCCGCACCATTACCCAGAGCCGTGGCGCGCGCGGCAGGTGGGAGAACACGCAGGAGAACATGTTCTGCATGAACTCCTTAACGGACTATAGCCGCGTATACGAAAAAGATTCTCCGAACATGACGGTCAGGGCATGGCTTGATTCCGACAACCTCGGCGAGGCCCGGTTCAAGGACTTCACCTTCGAATCGGTCGAACTTGAGCGTCCCATAAAAAAAACAGACCCAGGACGAAAGTCAACCGTAAAGATAGAACGTGAAGGCACAGGCCGCCTCTATTACTCGACAAGGCTTTTTTACGCCCCTGACAAGCTAAAGACAAACTCCATAAACTCAGGCATAGAAGTACACCGCGAGTACAGCGTGGAGCGAGGCGGCAAATGGATAATCATGAGCGCCGAAAGTCCAATGGAATTAAAAACAGGCGAGCTTGTAAGGGTTGACCTGTACATCTCCCTGCCTACGGCAAGGAACTTTGTGGTGGTAAGCGACCCTGTGCCGGGCGGACTTGAACCTGTTAACAGGGACCTTGCAACGGCTTCGGCAGTAGACGCGGATAAAGGCGCGTTCAAACGTGAGGGGCACTCTTTCTGGTACAGGTATGACGACTGGATAGACTACGGCTACTCACGCTGGAGTTTTTACCATAAAGAACTTCGTCACGACGCGGCCCGCTTTTATTCCGAGTACCTGAGCGCTGGCAACTATCACCTCTCCTACACGGCGCAGGCCACTTCACCGGGCGTGTTTACGGTAATGCCGCTCCATGCCGAGGAGATGTACGACCCTGACGTGTTCGGCAAAAGCGCGCCTGCAAGGCTTAAAGTAGAAAAAATAGAGCAATAAGTCGACGGTTTTGTCAGCTAAAACTAACTTGGCTTCAAACGCCCTTTCACTCGGCAGGTACAAGTTATGTCACTTAAAAAAACTATCGAGACAATAAAACAACGACTACCCGGCCGCAAGATTTTTTGTTACGCCTTTATTGTTTTTGTATGCCTGCTCTCGGTAGTTGCTATAAAAACAAGGCTGGATCTGCTACCGGTTCCAGACTCGCTCTCCCCTGAGTTGGGTGAGGTCAGGAAGGCCCGGATGCTTGACCGCAACAGAGTTCCCCTCACCGTTACCTACGGCAACAGGTGGAACATTCACGACACCTCGGAGTTTCACGAATTCCCCAGGCTTCTAAGGGACGCGTTCTTGCATGCGGAGGACAAACGTTTTTTCTCGCACTCAGGCCTTGACTGGACGGCCCGCATGCACGCGCTCTACCAGAACATCGCAGCCATGAAGGCGGTTCGCGGGGCAAGTACAATAACCGAGCAGGTCGTGCGTATGCTTCATCCAAGGCCGCGCACCGTGTGGTCGCGCTGGCTTGAAGGGTTCGAGGCAGTGCGGCTTGAACAGAGGTTTTCAAAAGACGCTATATTTGAATTTTATCTAAACCAGGTGCCATACGCGGCAAACAGGCGCGGCGCCGTGCAGGCCGCATGGTATTATTTCGACCGCGACCTTAATACGCTCAGCCAGGCGGAAATGCTCACCCTTGCCGTACTTGTACGCGCCCCCGGACGCATGGATTTATTCAAGGGTACTCAACTTGCCAGAACCCGAGCCAAAAATCTTGCAACCACAATGCTTGACAAAGGCGTCATAACGAACGAAACATTTCGCGCAGCAACAACCGAAGCGCCGGTTCTTGCAAGGAACAAGGGGTTAAAGCTTCAGGCGGCTCACTTTGTAAATCATATTTATAACTCCAGCTCCGAGAGACTCTGGAGAACATCTCGCCTTGTCACAACACTTGACGGGGCGCTGCAGAGCAGCGCACAGAAAATCCTTGATAACCGCCTGACCGACCTTGCAAGCAGGGACGTAAGCGCAGGGGCGGTTTTAATTATCGACCACACAAACGGAGAAGTACTGGCCTGGGTAAACAGCAGAACTACCACTGACGCCAAATCTGACAATAGGTCCGCCACAGGAGTGGTGACGGATGCGGTCCCCGGCAGCCACATAGACGCCATTACAACACCGCGTCAACCCGGCTCCACGCTAAAACCTTTTCTCTACGCCTTAGCGCTTGAAAAGGGCTGGACCCCGGCGACCATCATCAGCGACTCGCCGCTTAAAAGACCTGTTGGCACAGGGCTTCACGAATATCATAACTACAGCCGCTCCAACTACGGCCCGGTGCGCCTGAGGGACGCCCTTGGCAACTCGCTCAACATCCCAGCCGTTCGCACGGTGCAGTTCGTTGGAACAGAAGGCTTCTTAAACCGTCTTAAAAAAATCGGCTTTACAAGCCTTGACCGCAGCCCGGAGTACTACGGCGAAGGCCTTGCCCTTGGTAACGGTGAAGTAACGCTAAGGGAACTCGTAGCGGCCTACTCGGTACTTGCAAGGGGGGGGGAGTTTTTGCCAATCAGCCTACTCATGGACTCTCAGGTCATGGACTTCCGATTAGTGAAACATGGCAACTCGCCGGCAAACAAAAAAATCTTTACGCCCGAGTCAACTTCTCTCATAGCGGATATACTCTCCGACCCCGAGGCACGCCGCCTTGAATTCGGCAGCGGCAACCTGCTTCGCTTCCCTGCCCAGAGCGCGGTAAAAACCGGCACCTCAACGGATTACCGGGACGCATGGGCCGTTGGTTTCTCACATAAACACACAGTGGGCGTGTGGATGGGCAACCTTGACCAAAGACCCATGAAAGACGTGACCGGCTCTACCGGCCCGGCCCTTGTATTAAGGGCCGTATTTGCAGAGCTTAACCGCTCGTCCGAACCGGCTCCGCTTTACCTGAGCGCGTCTCTTACAGACGAAAAGATATGCCGCGTAAGCGGCGCGCTTGCCACACCCGGCTGTCCCTCTGTTATGAGCGAATGGTTTGAACCTGAAAAAACCCCAACCCACGCGTGCGCTCTGCATGGAGAGGTAAAGTTAGCTGCAAAAACACCGCCGCAGAGTTTAGGACCGAACCGCCGGGACACGCACACCACTTCAGACGTAATACAAATCACGCAGCCAACCCCGGGGCTCTTGCTTGCCATGGACCCCCGTATACCGGACCTGCTTGAAACCTTTGAATTTAAAATTAATAAAGATACCGCAGCAGGCTGCGGAGAGTTAATCCCGCCATGCGGGATTGAAAAAATTAAGTGGCTGCTTGACGGTAAAGTTGTCGGCACAAGCAAAAATGGCGATGATTTTCTCTGGCACCTTTCGCGCGGCTCCCATACGACAAAGGCCCTGGTGTGGCGTCGCGGGCAAAAAAGTCCGGTAGAAACTGCTTCTGTAAGATTTCTCGTAAAATAATTTTTTAATTCCCTGTTCACCCGAAAAAACCACCTTAAAAACAGCAGCAAAACTATAGAAAAAAACTAAAAAACTAAAAAACCAAATGAAAGTTTTTTATAGATATGTTATTATTAATTAGATTATTCGCTGGCGCTTACGCGCGGCAGATAATATAATAGTTAATTGCTGCGTTTGATAAAGAAGACTGTGTCTAAATTTGTGAGTACAGGTGCGCCCACCGCAGGTGCTGCGCACGGCGAATAACCCAACAAAATAAAGGGCCTCAACATGAACAGGATGCTGATTATCGGTAACGAGTGCCGCGGAGTCAAGTCCGTTGCATGGCAGGATCTGGACTCCGTCACCATTACGGACTACCAGGCCGTACTACTTGACCTTAACACCTACACCAAGATCAAAAAAAGCCAGCAACTGAGGCTCAAAGACGACATAGAACTACTGATAAAAAACTTCCATCCCGTAATCTACATCCTGCCCAAAACCGAGCTGCCAATTTCCATAAGCTCCCTCATCCCGCTCCCTCACATCGACATGAGGGAGAAAGAAGGCGTTACCGTTTACTACGACAGCAGCACCGAGACAATCCAGGAATATATAAAATTCATTAAAAAACACTACGTGGTGCTAACGCAGGTTCAAGACGAGTACAGCATAAAAGGCACCAGGTTCAAGAGCAACATGATAATGACGACCAACGTAAAGGAGCCGTGCGGGTTGCAGGTAGCATCGCTCACCCTTTTACAACCCCCTGAAGAGGTCGATAATTTAAAGGCCATTGAAGCGCTTGTAAGGTACATTTCTCCGGACCCGGACAACAACGCAGACAGTGAAGATAGCGAAGAGCTTGAGCATGAACCGCCGTGGGTGCATCAATACGAGGTTCAGGAACTTCAGCTTCAGGAAAAGGAACGGGAACTTAAAAAAATAGAACGCGCCATTGCTGACCTTAAAACACAACGCGACTCAATACTTGCGGAAAAAGACAACGTCGCCAAGTGGTCGGACCTGCTTACGAAGCAGGGCAAGCTGCTTGAAGTGCGCCTTAAAGAGGCCTTTGAGCTTTTGGGCGCCGAGCGTGTAATACACGAACCAAACGGGGCCTACGGCCCTGACCTTGTTATAGAACATTACGGCGAAGGCCTTACCATTGAAGTCGTAGGGACAAAAGGGGTGGTTACCCTTGAAAGCGCAAGAGAACTCCTGCACTGGCTGGCCGACGCGCCGCCAGAACATAAAGGTGTATTAATTGCAAACGCCTTCAGGAACCTCGACCCCAAAGAAAGACCCCTTGAGAAAGAAGCCCTGCTTGCCCAGGAAGCCCTCTCGCTTGCCGAGAAAAGGGCGTTTGCCGTTATTACCACGGAAGACATTTTCGAGCTTGTGTGCAAAAAACTACTCGGAGACACGATAGATATTAAAAACATTCTGGAAACTATCTCAAATACAAACGGCATCATAAGTTTATTGACGCAGGAAAACGCTTAGACATTTTAAAAAAAATAATCACCAAAAAAACCCCGCTTACTTATCAGGCAAGCGGGGTTTTACATTTCCGGTTATAATAAAATACGTTTAGGCTGCAGTCTTTGGTCCTTAACTGTTACCCGACCTGCACGGCAAAAGCGGTTAGCTGCTCTACTGCCTCAATGCCTCGCGCCTCGCCGTCGTCAATGAGTATCATGTCGCCTGCCTTGACTTCCACCTGCTTGTCATCGACCGTCATTACGGCCTTGCCGCTTATAATATAAAACACCCCGGCACCGCACGAATGAGGCGGTATTTTCTGCCCCGGCTCCATGCAGATCAATGGCACCTTGTAGGCCGGACTCATATGCAAGATCTTCGGCGCAAATTGATCACGGAATTCCTGTCTTTCGTTTATGTCTATGACTTCCATTTTTATTCCCTCCGTATTTTTCAAATACTTAAACGGTGGCGATTAAACCGTACTTATCTGCCACACAAGCAGTATAAGCCACAGCACCACTATTATCAATAACGCAATTACGCCGGATATAACGAGCGACTTCAGGAGAGAGACCCTTTTAATCCACAAAACGATAAAACAGACCATGTATATGAACGACCACACAAGCCACGGCAGGAGCAGCACAAGGTCTTTTTCCCCGCCACCGAAGTTAAGGGTGCCGTCGGCTATAAGATAGGCGAGCAGCGGGGTCAGGGCCGTCGGCAATATCGCAAGGAAAAATCTTACAGCACCGCCGCGCCTGATTACTTTTGGCAGGACTTCCTTGTGATTTTTTTCGTTATGGTCGTTCATTTATTTTTTAGATGTTTAGGTGCGTCCCCGCGCCTAAACAAAACTACCAATATGGAATATCTATCTTAAAAATACCATTACTTACTATAGTATCATCTTCCAATTGTTTATAACTTGAATACTTCCACCCATCAGGTGACTTTGCAAGACCTCGCTTCACAGGATTGTTATAAATATAATTAAGCTTCTGATTCATAAAACTCTCTTCATAAATAACTTCCGAACGAAAGGTCTTCTGCCATACGCCGTAATTCTGTCCTTTGTAAGCAAGCTGCTTAAGCCTTTCAAAAAGTTCCGGTTTATTTTCCTTCAAATATTTTGCAATATCACGGCTTGTATAACTTTTAAAATTGCCAACAATAGTGATAATATCATTTGAGTCGCATCCTACAATAAGATGAATATGATTTGGCATAATTACGTATGCGTAAACCTTTAGCCCTTGATTTTGTCTTAAATACTCAAGTGAATCAAAAACAATACAAACTATTTTATCGTCACTAAAAAGAGGGGTGAATTTTCTAAGCGTGGTGGTTACGAAGTAGCAGGCATTTTCAAGGCTATGATTTTTCCATTTCATATTGCAATTTTTCTACCTTTACTTTCGGCGCGGGGACGCACCGAAAGATCAGCATTGTCTGTTTTTTTTACTTGCTTAAGTCCAGATATTTTCTGAATAACTCTGTTGTGTCTTCAGGCTGCTTCGAGAACCATAACCTCTCTTTAAATAATTCTTTTACAACTGTATTATGGTCATAGTCTACTGGCTTATCCTGTGTATCATCTCGGTACTCATTTTTCCACCTACGAAGTTTTGCGGCGTGCCCTCTGACATCTTGAATGTACTTAGTAATTTCTTCCCCAAACAAGAAGTCTGCCTCTACCACTGAGGTGTTAAACTTTCTAAAATCTTCATCTGTTACAGTATCTTTCCTAATTGCAATATAAATAAAATTATTAACTTCACCATAAACATGAAGCCTTCTGTCATATTTATCCAGTTTCAGCTTTTGCTTGTTAGTTTTCAATTGTTGCCACGCAATGTAAACAACTGCTATTGTAGTAACTGGTGCAAGCCCTGCTGTTAAAATTTCTATTATCCTATCCATACACATTTACAAACCTAACTCCCTTTGATGTTTCGGTGCGTCCCCGCGCCGAAACTCATTGTATTCAGCTTATTACATGTGCGAGAAAAACAAAAGACGAGATTGCTTCGTCGGCTGCGGGTCTTCGACCCTTCGCCTCCTCGCTAAGACAAAACCCTGAATTTAGAAAAACAACAATACTATACACAGAGCGTCAGAGCGAAGCAGACCAAGGCGCGACGAAGGTTTGGTGTTGAGGCTGTACTTTATAGTACGCTGAAACGACAAACCAAGAAGCAACGCAGGTATGCAAAGTTATGGCGTTATGCCGTTCTGTCTCGCCCCTTACCCTTTTTCCTTCAACATCGGAAAGCCCATGTCTTCCCTTTTTTTGAGGTAGCCCTCGGCGCTGCCTTTGGCAAGGTTCCTGACGCGCCCTATGTAGCTTGTCCTTTCGGCAACACTTATCGCGCCGCGCGCGTCAAGCAGGTTAAAGGTATGAGAGCACTTAAGCGTCAGGTCGTAGGCAGGCAGCACAAGGTCCTTTTCAAGCAAGGCCTGCGCTTCCTTTTCGTACATATTGAATAATTCGGTCAACATGGCAGTGTCGGCCTCGTTAAAATTATAACAGGAAAACTCTTTTTCGCCTTGAAGGTGCACGTCGCCGTAACTGACCCCATCGGTCCAGATCAGATCATATACACTATCCACCCCCTGCAGGTACATACAGATGCGTTCAAGCCCGTAGGTGATCTCGCCTGAAACAAGCGACAGGTCGATGCCGCCCACCTGCTGGAAATACGTGAACTGGGTAATCTCCATACCGTCGAGCCACACCTCCCACCCAAGCCCCCACGCCCCGAGCGTCGGCGACTCCCAGTCGTCCTCGACAAAACGTATGTCGTGACTCAAGGGGTCTATGCCAAGGTAGCGCAGGCTCTCCAGGTACTCTTCCTGTATGTCGTCAGGAGAAGGCTTTAAAATAACCTGAAACTGATAATAGTGCTGCAGGCGATTCGGGTTTTCTCCGTACCGCCCGTCGGTCGGTCTGCGCGACGGCTCCACGTAAGCGGCCCTCCACGGCTCCGGCCCAAGCGCTCTTAGAAACGTCGCGGGATTAAACGTACCGGCTCCTTTTTCCATGTCATAGGGCTGGTGTATTATGCACCCCCTGTCGGCCCAGAATTTTTGCAGCTTAAGTATTACGTCTTGAAAATGCATTGATCTGTGTCTCCCGTTTTTATGAACTGTCACCTGTGTTCACAAATTTCACAATAATTTTTTGCGTTAAGTAGTTTTTTTGTAGCTTACAATAACTATTGCACCATGCGCCGTGCGCAGCACCTGCGGTGGACAAATTTGGCAATAATTTTTTGCGTTAAGTAGTTTTTTTGTAGTTTACAATAACTATTGCGCTATACGCCGTGCGGACCTGCGGTCAGCAAATTTAGCAATTAGCTTTTAGACTTATGGAGCTAAAAACTCACAAGTAAATATTATACTATACGCCGTGCGCAGCACTTGCCTGTTTCATCTTGTCGATAAACTTCTTTGTCTTAAGTTCCTTACCCAACTGATACTCTATAAAACCCTGCAAAATCCTGCTGCTTTCTTTTACAAATAAGGGGCCTGGCACAAGGCGCGGCAGTTTGCCGAGTTCAAGCCTTGAGGCCATGGTCAAAAACTTTGCCGTACCGACACTCATTGAAAAGACGTGTCCTACCCCGGCAGCGCAACTCCTGCACAACCCGCCACCCCTTGCAGGGCTGAAAAAGAACTGAGCGTTTGCCGCGCCAGCCTCATCCGGCTCTTTACGGCACATAACGCAATCGTGCAGGTGCGGCAGGAACCCGAGCAGGGTGAGCAGCTTTATTTCAAAAAACCTCAAGAGCGAATCAGTGTCGTCTGACTGCGTAAGCAGGGTCAGGAATCCAATAAGCTCAGGGAAAAGCCTGTCAATTGAGTGCAAGTCGCGCGTCATCTCGCTTGTAAGCTCAAGCATGTAGCACGCAGGACCGTACCTGTCTATATCCGCCTTTAAAGCGTCAAACGCCTCAAGCAGGGTTACGGACTCAACCCTTGCAAGCCCCTCACCTCCGGGATGAAAAAACTTAAGGCGAAGACGGCTAAGCGGATCTAAATTACCCACAAAACGCCTTTTGCTGCGCCTCGCCCCTTTTGCAATACCAGAGATCTTTCCGTACTCGTGCGTATAAAAACTGATTATCCTGTCCGACTCGCCATAGTCGAGCGAATTTAACACAACCCCCTGGGCAGTGTAATAACCCCTTTTCATAAAAGCCCCATTTTAATGAATACCGTTGCAAGCCCAAGGAAGGTAAAAAACCCTCCTATGTCCGTACAGGTGGTTACGAATACGCTTGAAGAAAGTGCCGGGTCTACCCCGACCCACTTAAGGGCAAGCGGTATTACAGCGCCGCTTAACCCTGCAATTATCAGATTTGCCGTCATAGCGCAAAAAAGCAGCACCCCAATCATAATGTTTGCCCCGAACAGATAAGCTATTACACCTGCTGCCAGGCCAATCAAGATTCCGTTTGCAAACCCAACGGCGCCTTCCTTGGCAAGTATCTTCCGGGCGTCTCTCAGGTCAAGGTCTCCGAGGGCAAGCCCTCGGACTATTACCGTTATGGTCTGGGTTGCGGCGTTGCCCCCGACCCCTGCGACAATGGGCATAAATACGGCAAGTATCACCAGGCTCTCTATGGTGCTCTCAAAGAGCTTGACCACGCTTGCCGCCAGAAATGCCGTACCAAGGTTTACCAGAAGCCACGGCGAGCGCAGCTTAAACGACCTCATCGGCGGATCAAGCACACCCTCGCCCTTATTAAGACTTGCCATTTTATAAAAATCTTCGAATATCTCCTCTTCTATAACGTCCACCACGTCGTCAATGGTAATGCGTCCGACAAGGCAGCCCTGGTCATCAACCACCGGCATACTCAAACGGTCATAACGCTGAAAGATTCTTCCCACCTCTTCCTGGTCTATGTCGGTCGTAACGGTTACAGGCTCGGTCTCTGTAATGTCCTTTACCGGGGTATGTTCCTCGGCCATTATAAGTCTGTCAAGAGAGACGGTTCCCAGGAGCTTACCTGCGCCGTCTACCACAAAAACGCTGGTAAACTGCTCAATCTCGTGCCCCCTCTTTCGTATCTCGGCAATGGTCTCGCGCACGGTAGAGTCTTCCCTGACCGAGACAAGCTCGGTCTGCATCTTTCCGCCTGCCGTGTCTTCAGGGTACTCAAGAAGCTTTTGCAGTTCCAGGGACTCTTCGGTATCAAGGCCGTCAAGGACCTGACGCGCGTCGTCGCTTGGCAGTTCGGAGACAATGTCGGTTGCGTCGTCAGTGGGCATCTCATCGATAAGTTCGACGAGTTTTTCAGCGTTGGTGGCGGCAAGTATCTGCTCACGCTGCCTGTCTTCAAGGTCGGGCAGGACAGCCGCTGCAACTTCATTGCTAAGAAGAGTGAATACACCGACAACCTTATCCTCTTCAAGGTCTTCAAGAAGTTCGGTAATATCACCGGGATGCAGCGGGGCAAGCAGGGCCTTGACACCCTCTGTGTCACCCTGTTCGAAGAGTTGCTCTATCTCTTCTTCTATGGGAAAATTTTCAATCTCTGTGGTCATATACCTGCAACCGCGCCTGTTTAACGCAAAAAGAGTTGTATATAAAAGTAAAATCTTATTTTTCTATAAGTAGCACAGACGAAAAATAGAAGTCAATATATAATCATTTACCATACAATAGGCAACAAGGCATGGAAAGCGCTTTATAGTTCAAATATATATAAAATAAGCTTTGGGCATTAAACTGCTTCCATGGTTTTTTACGCATAAGAACATCCCTCATCCGGCTGTGTCTTACTTGAATTTTATTTGGTATTGTGCTAAATTTATTTGATAGGATTAATAAAATTTTATAAAGTGTTATTAAGAACTTATAAACCTTTTTTAAAGGGGTGTAAAATTGATTATACAATGCGATAAATGCAGTGCTAAATATACTCTTAATGAAGATAAGATCGGCAATAAAGGCGCGCGAGTCAAATGCACGAAATGCCAGGAAGTCTTTATAGTTCAAAAGCCCACGCCGGAGCAGGCACCGGAGCAACCAACTGAGCAACCACCGGAGCAGTCAACTAAGCAACCACCCAAACAACCAACTGAAACCCCGCCAACCGACACAGGTGAGACAGGCGAAGATGAGTCGGGAACAGGCGACACAGGCGGTTTTAACTTTGACGAAGATACCCCTGCCGAAGACACAGCCGCAGACGCAGGCGCCACTGCCGGCGAAGAAGACTTCAGTTTCACTCCGCCCGAAGAAGGCTTTGGCAGCGAGACCGAAGAGGCAGGTTCTTCCTTAGAAGTTCAGGGTTCCGGTATGGAAGATGAAGGAGCCGGCACAGGAACGAAAGAAGAGACCGGAGGCGCCACACCCGGCCTGACAGGGTCAGGACCTGAAGGAGAGGGTGGCGCAGAGGAAGGTGGTCAGGAAGACGAACAGGCCGGCGGCTTTGAAGAGGAAACGTCCGAAGGAGAAGAGAGCACCTCAGAGGAAGGTCCGGAAGACGAACAGGCAGGCGGCTTTGAAGAGGAAACGTCCGAAGGAGAAGAGAGCGCCTCAGAGAAAGGTCAGGAAGGCGGCTTTGGCTTTGAAGAGGAAACGTCCGGAGGAGAAGAGAGCGCCGCAGAGGAAGGCCAGGAAGGCGGCTTTGGCTTTGAAGAGGAAACATCCGGCGGAGAAGAAAGCACCGCAGAGGAAGGTCAGATTGGCGACCAGGCAGGTTTTGGCTTTGAAGAAGAAGCAGCCGGTGGCGACGCAGAGATGGGCTTTGGTTTCGGCGACGATGAAGGAGATGAAAAGACAGAGGCAGGTGAACAAGCCAAAGAAGAATCATATTTTGCAGATGAAGAAACTTCTGATACGCCGGATGAAGGCGTAGAACAAACAAAAGAAGGTAGCGAAGAACAACAAGGCGCTGCCGCGCCGGAAGAAGAAAAAGGGAAAGGCAAGAAAAAGAAGAAGAAAAAAGAG
>CBDUXY010000007.1:0-29352 GCA_965371305.1 uncultured bacterium | reverse complement strand
GTACCTCTACGGTAGAGGAAATTTGCAGGGTTACCATGGCCGATTAATGTATGTTTTATGATCGTTTTTTAAGTATGAGAGGTTAGTGATATGGCTCCGGAACCACCACCAGGCGCACAAGCGCAAGCACGCCCACAGGGCGGACCACCTAAAATAGATATCCAGTCTCTGTTAAGGCAGCTGATTGAACGCGGGGGGTCTGACCTTCACATCTCGGCAGGCTCACCTCCTCGAATGAGGATTAACGGTGAACTTGATCCGTTGGACATGCCGATTTTGTCCGGCGTACAGACCAAGCAGATGTGTTACTCCGTGCTGACAGATTCACAGAAGCATGTGTTTGAAGAAGAAAACGAGCTTGACTATTCTTTCGGTCTTAAGGGGCTTAGCCGCTTTCGCGGCAATACGTTTATTCAGAGGGGCACGGTTGCCGGAGTGTTCAGGGCAATCCCGTTTGAGATTCTCACCGTCACACAGCTCGGGCTACCTCCCGTTATAACCGAGCTTACAAAAAAGCCGCGCGGCATGGTGCTCGTAACCGGCCCGACCGGTAGTGGAAAATCAACCACGCTTGCCGCCATGATAGATCAGGTGAACAAGGAAAGACACGAGCATATAGTAACCATTGAAGACCCAATCGAGTACCTGCATTCCTCAAAAGTATCACTTGTAAACCAGCGCGAAGTTGGTGCCGACACACATTCGTTTAAAAAAGCCATTAAGAGCGTGCTCAGGCAGGACCCGGATGTCGTGCTGCTTGGCGAGTTAAGAGACATGGAGACCATTGAGACGGCCCTGACAATTGCAGAGACAGGACATCTTTGTTTTGCAACTCTTCATACCAACTCCTGTGTGCAGACGATCAACAGGGTTGTGGACGTCTTCCCGGCACACCAGCAGCCCCAGATAAGGGCGCAACTGTCGTTCGTGCTTGAGGCCGTGGTCTCGCAAATATTGCTTCCAACCATTGACGGGAAGGGAAGGAACCTGTGCATGGAGATAATGATACCTAATGCTGCCATCAGGAACCTGATACGTGAAGATAAAGTCCATCAAGTATATTCCCAGATGCAGGTCGGTCAGTCCAAGTTCGGAATGCAGACCATGAACCAGGGGCTTGTAACGCTTTATACAAAACGTCTTATAAGCCTGGACTTGGCGCTTGCAAGAAGCCCTGATGTGGATGAACTTCGTCAGATGTTGTCGAACGCCGGTTTGATCAGGACAAGGCCACCAATGAGGCCAAAAAAGCGAGGATAAGTTATGCCTAAGTTTGCCTACGTAGGAAAGACGTCAACCGGCCAGACCGCCAAGGGTGAGATAGAGGCCGCCGATGCCGCACAGGCTAATGCCGCTTTAAGACGCAAACAGATCGTTCCTTCTTCGGTAAAGGAAAAGGGAGGGGGGCTTGGTGCTATTGAAATCAATATCCCCGGAATGGCCCCCAAGGTAAGTACAAAGGAAATAGTCATCTTTACGCGTCAGTTCGCAACTATGATTGACGCGGGTTTGCCTCTTGTACAATGTCTCGACATCCTGGGTTCGCAGCAGGACAATAAACTCTTTAAGAGAATCCTCTCTGACGTTAAGGCAAGCGTAGAAGAAGGCTCGACGTTTGCAGACGCCCTGAAAAAACATCCCAAGACGTTTGATGAGTTATTTGTTAACCTGATTGCCGCCGGTGAGATAGGCGGTATTCTTGACACCATCCTTAACAGGCTCTCACAGTTCATGGAGAAGTCTGCAAAACTCAAGGGAAAGATAAAATCAGCCCTTACTTATCCTCTGGCTGTTATCGTCATATCCATGGTAATCGTGTCTGGACTGCTCTTGTTTGTCGTACCGATTTTCGAAGGCATGTTTGCAAGTTTCGGCTCAGCCCTGCCTGCGCCTACGCAGGTGGTCGTTAATCTGAGTGATTTCATGAAGTCGTCATGGTATCTGATAATCGCCTTTATTATTGGCGCTGCCATTGCTTTCAAGCAGACATATAAGACAGAGAAGGGATGTTACTTTTTTGACAAGATATTTCTTAAATTGCCGGTGTTCGGAGACCTTTTGCGTAAGACCGCGGTTGCCAGGTTTACGAGAACGCTCGGCACCATGCTTTCAAGTGGCGTGCCTATCCTTGAATCTCTTGAGATAGTTGCCAAAACGGCTGGTAATGTCGTTGTGGAAGAGGCCATAATGCAGGCCAGGACAAGCCTTAGCGAGGGTAAGACTCTTGCCGAGCCTCTTGCCGAGACAGGTGTTTTCCCAGGCATGGTTACCCAGATGATTAACGTTGGTGAGACCACCGGCGCCATGGATACTATGCTTTCAAAGATTGCCGATTTTTACGAGGATGAGGTTGACGCTGCGGTGGACACGCTGACCTCCTTGATTGAGCCGATGCTCATGGCTTTTCTCGGTGTTGTTGTCGGTGGTCTTGTTATTGCGCTTTATCTGCCTATATTCTCTCTTGCCGGCGCCGCAGGCGGTTAAGCCGAGATGACCAGGCCTGTTGCATTGCACACTTTTAAGAGCAAGCTGCTTGCTCTTATGGTCTTAAGGGTAATCCTTGCCGTTGTCTTTCTTGGCATCACCGGCTACTTTCATTTAAAACAGGGTTCGCTGATTCAGCTGGCCTACTTTCCTCTATATTTTATAGTCGTTACAATAAGCATTATTACGGTCGTATATGCCGTTTTACTTAAGTATGTAAAAAATTTAAAGTTATTCGCATACGTACAGGTCACGGTTGACCTGGTACTCATTACGGCTATGGTGTACGTTACCGGAGGTATAGAGAGCATACTTCCGATAATCTACTACATCTCTATTGTCGGCAGCGCACTGCTTCTGGAGAAAAGGGGTGGGTACTACGCGGCCATTCTTTCAAGCATCTTCTACGGCGTCCTGATGGACCTTGACTACTATAGAATTTTGCCGCAAAAGTACAAGGTGTTTTATTCCTTTTATGACTCTTCATGGGATTTTCTTTTAACCATTGTCGCGACAAATGTTTTTTGCTTTTTTACCGTGGCATATCTGATGGGTCAGTATTCAGCACGCGCCATGAGGGTCGAGCGGGAACTCGAGGAAAAGGAGATAGACTATGACAGGCTTGAGAACTTGAACCGTCTTATAGTCGATAACATACCAACCGGCATAATGACTCTTGACAGACAAAGGCGTATTACTTCTTTTAATAAAGCTGCCACCGACATTACCGGCTATTCCCTGCGAGAGGTATATTATAGAAGTCTGGATGATATTTTTCCTCAAATCATTGGCGAGTCCGGGCTGCCTTTGCGCGAAGGTATGAGGATAGAAAGAGTGGTGTCAAGAAGTGACGGCGAGGAGATATGCCTTGGTTTTACGCTCAGTTCTGGTGAAGAAGGCGACATTAGTAGTATAGTCATTTTTCAGGATCTGACAAAACTTAAAGTGCTTGAAGAGCAGTTAAGGAGAGACGACAAATTAAGGGCCCTTGGTGAACTTTCGGCCTCAATAGCTCATGAGATCAGGAACCCGCTTGCTTCCATATCAGGCTCCATACAGTTTCTCGGGCAGGAACTGGAACTCGGCGCCGAGCAGGGGCGGCTTATGGAGATAATACTGAGAGAGTCAAAGAGGCTTGATTCACTTATAACGGATTTTCTTTTATTTGCAAAACCTGCGTCAAAGGGCATGCCGGACAGGATTAACGTTACCGGCTTGATTGAAGAAACCATACAGGTGTTCAGAAATAGCCCGCAGGCCAGTGGCATAAAAATAGAGAGTACCCCTGGAAGCGGCACTGTTATTGACATTGACGGTGATAAGCGCCAGATATCTCAGGTGTTCTGGAATCTTTTCCTTAACTCAGCGAGCGCCATGGGAGGGAGCGGTACGCTTACCGTTAGCGCAAATGTTATGGAAATTGACGACCCTGCCATTGAGCGGCCCTCTCCTGCGCCTGAGCACGACTTGGAGCAAAACGTCAATTACGTAGAGATACTTGTTAGTGATACTGGTGCGGGTATCGACCGCTCAGATCTCCTGAAAATATTCGACCCTTTTTATTCAACAAGGGGGGAGGGTACCGGAATGGGGCTTGCCCTTGTGCATAGAATTATAGAGAGCCACGGCGGTACGATCAACGTTACAAGCGAACCAGGAGAAGGCACAAGTTTTCAAATATTACTGCCTTTGTGTAAGCAGTTAACCACTCATTAGCACCTCAGGTGGGCAGATTTGTAAACAGTTTTTTTTGACTTATGGAACTAAAAATTCATCAATGCGTATTATAGCATTTGCCGTGCGCAGCACCTCAGGTGGGCAGATTGAGCAATTAGCTTTTTTAATTACGGAACTAAAATCACACAAATAAACATTATAGCATTTGCCGTGCGCAGCACCTCAGGTGGGCAGATTGAGTAATCGGCTTTTTTTAATAAAGTAGTAAGCGACTTTAAAAACATTTTTAGTAAGTTGTGAAAAATTAAAACCCGCTCAGCGGGTAAACGGAGGCCCCTCAAATGGGCGTAGGACCAAAGATAGTTGTAGTAGATGATGAACAGAGCATGAGAGAGTTCTTAACGATCATGCTTGAGAAGGAGCACTACGAGGTGAGCGCTTTTCCAAGCGCCGAGCTGGCAATCGAGCATTTCAGGGAAAACGTCTGCGACCTTGTGATAACCGATTTAAAGATGCCGGGCGGTAAGGGTGGTGTCGATCTCTTGAAGGAGCTTAAGGACATCAACCCTGAAGTCGTGGTAATTATGATTACCGCATATTCTTCGGTTGACAGCGCTGTTGAAGCGATGAAGGCCGGGGCTTATGATTATTTTACAAAGCCTTTTAACATAGATGAAATAAAGATGCATGTTAAGAGGGCACTTCGGCTTAAGAGGCTTGAGCATGAAAATATTTTACTTAAGAAAGACATCAAGAGCAGGCGCGGGTTTGGCAAGCTTATCGGAACGAGTGAACGTATGGAGGAGGTTTACAGAGTAATCTGCTCAATAGCCGGGACCAGGATGAACGTGCTTATTACTGGTGAAAGCGGGACAGGCAAGGAGCTTGTAGCAAGGGCCATCCATGATGAAAGTCCGAGAAAGGACAAGCCGTTTGTCACGGTTAATTGCGCCGCCATACCTGAAAACCTGCTTGAAAGCGAGCTGTTCGGCCACGTAAAAGGCTCTTTTACAGGCGCCACCTCTGATAAGCCGGGTCTTGCCGAGATGGCATGTTCAGGCACTCTTTTTCTTGACGAGATATCGGAAATACCCCTTATCCTTCAGGTAAAACTCCTGCGTTTTATTCAGGAAAAAACAGTCAGGCGTGTCGGGGGTACCAAGGATATACCGGTAGACATCAGAGTTCTTGCCGCCTCGAACAGAGACCTTGAAGATGAAATGAAAGGGGGGCGTTTCAGGGAAGACCTTTATTACAGGCTTAACGTAATAAGCATCCACACTCCCGCGTTAAGAGAGAGGAAGGAAGACATTCACGGCCTGGCCACCCACTTTGTCGACGTCTACAGCAAGGAGTTCGACAAGGTCATTTCAGGTATTGAGCCGGAGGCTTTTTTGTTGCTCGAGAGCTACGATTACCCGGGTAACGTAAGGGAACTTGAAAATGCCATTGAGCGCGCCGTGGCACTTGAATCAAGCGACGTTATTACTCCGGAGAGTCTGCCGCCTTCCATAAATACCAGGGTCCTGTCAGGGGCTTACGCCGGGGTGCGGTCGGATGAGGACGCACGCGACGGTGGTATGGGCGGGCGGCTTGATATTCCACCCGAAGGGCTCGACCTTGAAGAGGCAGTGTCTGATTTT
This sequence comes from uncultured bacterium, assembly GCA_965371305.1. Taxonomy (GTDB): domain Bacteria; phylum Desulfobacterota; class GWC2-55-46; order GWC2-55-46; family DRQE01; genus CBDUXY01. The sequence continues at coordinate 23,548 of CBDUXY010000007.1, read as the reverse complement.
GAAAGGCGTATAATATTGGACGCCCTTAAGAAGACCGGCGGGGCAAAGAAAAAGGCCGCGGACCTTTTGAAAATCAGTTTCAGACAATTCAGGTACAAGCTAAGCAAATATGAAGAGTAATGATAATAACAGGGTTGTACAGAATATTGCGCTTGGCGTCCTGACATGCCTGATAGTGCTTATGGCATTTCAAAAACAGCACTGGGATAGCGATATCTTCTGGGCCCTTAAGACAGGGCAGTGGATTATAGAGAACCTTTCGGTCCCGAAGGTCGATATACTCTCGTACAGTTTTGGCGGGCATGAGTGGATTGACTTTACCTGGGGCTTTCAGGTCATCGTCTATTTTATTCATACCTGGCTTGGCGGGTGGACAGGCTTGGCGCTCTTTCAGTGCGCCCTGCTCCTCTCAACCTTTTTCTTCCTCTATAAAACCTTGATGCATCTTACCTCCGGCAGGCGCATGTTATGCGTGGGCCTTCTATATATGACATATATAGTGGCTTATGGCCGTTTCATGACGAGGCCGCATCTGTTTGCATACTTTTTCATCGCACTGTTTTTTTATCTCTGTACGCTTTACATGGCAAGGGAGAAAAAGATCTACCTTGTTATGCTTCTCATCTTGCAGGTCCTCTGGACTAACATACATTCAAGTTTCGTGCTCGGAGTTTTCATTGTCGGCGCATATGCCCTTGGCATGTTTATAGACGATATAAGGCATAGAGGGTTAAAGTCCGAGATATCGCCAAGGCTTAAGTATTTAATATTGGCCTCTTTCCTGCTGATAGCGGTTTCTTTTATAAACCCTTACGGGTGGAAGCTGGTTGTTTTCCCTTTTGTGCATATGGGCGGGGCTAACTCGGATGTATTCAGGCATATAGGAGAGTGGCAACCGTTGCCTCTGCTTGGTTACTTCGACTTTCATCCTGTTCCACAGTATCATTTTTTCTTCAGGGTATTTATTGGTCTAAGTGTCATATTCATGCTCAGGGACTTTAGACGTATCAAGGCGCGGGACGTGATAATCTTTTTACCCGTACTCTATATGTCGTTGCAGCATCTAAGGTGGGTAATGATTTTTGCATTTTTTGCCGCACCCGTGCTTGCCTCGAACCTTGGTAGATGGCTGGATTACAGGGCTCAGTCTCCAAGGTACTTAAAGGCCGTGATAACAGCAATGATTGCCTTCATTTTAATTTTCCACGTTCATGGATTTGTAATCAAAAAGCATCAAAAATTCGGTGTTGGAATAAAAACAAGTGTGTTCCCTGAAGCCACGGTTGAGTTTTTAAGACGTGAGGGGATAAAAGACAAGATGTTTAATGATTTCATTTTTGGAGGTTATATCAGTTATTTTTATCCGGGCTCTAGGATTTTCATAGACACCAGGACCCCGACCCTTTATCCACCTTATTTTTTCTGGAAGTACAGGCTAGCGCTTATGAATAAGGAGGAGAGGGTTAAGTTGGTTGATGAATACGGGATTGACGTGATTATTGTTATGACAAAGTCAAGAATTTGCACGGACTTGCGCGACGACTCCGGTTGGGTGGCGGTTAGTTTTGATGACGTCTCTATTTTGTATTTAAGAAATGTAGAAAAGTATAAAGCGGTTATAGACAAGTTTGGTTTGAAATATCTTAATCCGTGCAACAATGGGAAAAAATATGATTTTGTTGAAGCCGATAAGAAAACGCTTAACGGTATAAAGCTTGAGCTTAACCGCTTGATCACTTATCATTCAGAATCCGGCCTTGACGGCAGGATTGCAATGCCGCACAGGCTCCTTGGTCTTGTTTCCTCCCTTCTTGGAGGCGATAAAAATCTGGAAGAAGCTATTAAACAGTTCAAGATTGCCTTGAGTATAGATTATCTTCCATCTATCAATTATGATATTGGCATTGCAGTTGGAAAGCTTAAGAGGTATGACGAGGCCCTTGTTTATTTAAAAAAGGCCAGGAAAGTCACTGAAGAGGCTTATTTGGCAGAGGGTATTATACACCACGAACTCGGTGAGGACAAAAAAGCCCTTCTCTCCCTTAAAAAGTATCTGTTAAAGGCAGACGACTTGGCAGTGGCGGAAGCATACAGGGTTGCCGGTGATTCGTGTGTTAATCTTAAAAAGTATGATATGGCCATTGAATATCTAAAGAGATACGCTTTTTTGATTGAAGGAAAAAAAGAAAAGGCGGATATTTTTTATAAGATTGCTAATATATATATCGAGCAAAAAGAGCTTGAGCCGGCCGTTGCTTATTATATTAAGGCTACTTCGCTTGAGCCTGAATACAGAGGTGTTATAAGGTCCCTTTCAAAGAGTTTTAAAAAGTTGGGGATGGAAAAAGAGTCTGCAGCACTGCAAGAGATTTCAAAAGGCCGGGAGTGACAAAAAATGTCATTTTTGACGAAAAGTGTCACCAGTGTAACCCGTGATGATTCTTAAGTTGTTGTTTTTAAACGGTTTTAGTTTTGGCACGCAGCTTGCATTATAATTATTACAACTGTTATAAAAATTATACTAATGTAGGATAACAATTAAACCAGAGTCAAGGAGGAATACAATGTATAAGAGACTAGCAAAAATAAGAGGGCAGGAAGAGGGTTTCACCCTCGTCGAGCTGCTGATTGTTGTGGCAATTATCGCAATCCTAGCTGCAATCGCAATCCCGCAATTTTCAAAGTATAAAAAGAGGGCTTATGTTGCAACCCTTAACGCGGATATTAAAAATGCATATACGGCTGCGTCTGTTTATCTTACAGACGACCCGGCTGCAACAATCAATAGCATTACAAAGCTCAATACAGGTGGTTACACGCCTTCATCCGGCGTATCCTGGGGTAGTGGTAACATGACGCTTGATGGAGGACTCATTTTACTTAGCTCAACATTCCCGATCGATGGTCCTACCTCTTCAGTTACTTACGAAGGTGTTATCACCAAGGCGTATGATAATTGATACAAAGTTTAAGAAGTTTGTATGAAACATAAAGTACATCTCCTTAAGCTCCAGGCAAAAGGGGGGGGGGCTAACAAGCCCCTCCCTTTTACTTTTAAAATACAGAATTTTTAAATATTATAAAAATTTACGCCGTACCAACTCTTTTTATTCTTGAATATATTTTACCCTTATGCTAAAAGGACTCACTATGTTAATGATCAGGTATACACTATTAGAAAAAAAAAGGCGTCTGAATAAAAAAGGCGTAACCGGCGAGGGTGGTTTTACACTTGTTGAATTGCTTATTGTCGTTGCCATTATAGCTATTCTTGCGGCAATCGCGATACCACAGTTTGCAAGGTATAAAAAAAGAGCATATGTCGCGACCCTTAATATGGATTTAAAAAATGCATTTACTGCCGCACAATCATATATCGGGGATTTTCCAACCGCCACGGTTGACAGTATAACTCAGCTTCAACATGCCGGTTTTAATCCTTCCGCCGATGTCTCCTTGCAATTGGCCGATATGACATTAAATGACGGCACCATTGAGTTAAGAGGCGCCATGCCTATAGCCGTGAATGTCGCCATAATAAATTATGATGGTCTGGTATTGCAAAAAGCCTCCGACTAATTCCTTAATGCCTCCCGAATTATAATTTGTGTCATGGAACTCACTCCCCCCTTTTTTTCTGTTTTTCCTTTTTCACTTTTCATCAAGCGTAGTTATAAATGCCTTTCACCTTAATTGTTGAAAGTGTTTATGGTTCTTTTTTTGTTTGCTGCATTAAAAATAATAATAATTTACTCACCCACCCCCCTCAGTTGATTATATGTTGTGTTACGATTATAATGAATTATAGTGTAGCAATAGACTGTACGTTTTTTTTCAGGAGTTCTTCTTATAAGGGCCTGGCGGTCTGTATTAAAAAATCTCAGGCAGGAAGTCGGGCTGCACGAAAAAATTCAGTGGATTTAATAAAATGAAAAATATCAGGAATAAATTGCTGGCAAAACTGCTTACAAGGTTCCCGTCTCTTGCCGACAGGGCGGCGCAGAAGGTTGAGACCTATGAAGTTACAGACAACGACCCCTGGACGCCTGTAATAAAGGAACTCTCTGACTCACGGCTTGCTCTTATAACCACTGCCGGTGTGCATCTAAAGTCTCAGGAGCCGTTTGATATGGTTAATACGGACGGGGATGCGACTTTCAGGGTGATTTTAAACGACTTGCCTGTATCGGATTACGCGATAACTCATGATTATTACGATCACTCGGACGCGGATAAAGACGTTAATATTGTTTTTCCAATAGATCGGCTGCGCGAGCTTGTTGAGGGCTCTTTTATCGGCTCCCTTGCCGCGCGGCACTACGGTTTTATGGGGCATATTGACGGCGCCCTGGTTGATGAGCTGGTAACCAAAACCGCCCCTGCCGTCGCCAGGATGCTTGCCCAGGACATGGTTGATTGCGTCTTGTTGACGCCCGGATGAGCAATCTGTAATCGGTCGGTCGGACTGATACAAAGAGTTGTAGAGGCCTCCGGTATACCGTGTGTGAGTATATCGATTTCAAGAAAATTCACCGAGCAGACCAGGCCGTCAAGAGCGGTATTTCTGAAGTGGCCGATGGGACACCCCCTTGGCGAGCCTTTTAACAAGGTGCAGCAGACCATTGTGCTTAAAAAAACCCTTAATGCCCTTGAAACCATAAAGGAGCCTGCAACTATCATTGATCTGCCATTTCGCTGGAAAAGGCACGAAGACCTCAAGCTGTAACCCCCGTGGCGGGGTTAAAGCCCACACTATGTCGCTTATAGCCGCCCTGTAGGTGCTGTTGGTTAGAGAAAAGCAGGAGCTTTCCAGACACACAAAAAGACAGCACGGAGTTGGATGCTTTTTTTAAGTACTTTTTACCTTGTTTTATATTTAACAATGTGCTAAATTTTGCAATTTCATAAGGAGAAGATGAAATGCCAATAGAAGTACGTTCCAAGGTTCAGCGCGATGTGTTACATATTAACGGGGAAAAGACTGTTTTAGAAGCAACAGAGCTTATGATTGATAAGCATGTAGGCTCGGTTGTAATAAGTGGTTCCGGCGTGATAGAGGGTATCTTTACCGAACGCGACCTCATGAAAAGGGTGGTTGCAAAGAGGGTAGACCCGGCCATGGTCAAGATAAAAGACGTAATGACCAAGGACTTGATTACCATAAATCCGGAAGACAGCGCCACTAAATGCCTGCAGCTTATGAAGGAAAACAACTGCCGTCATATGCTGGTGTTCGAAGACGGCTCGCTTTACGGGATACTTTCGCTGCGTGATATGCTTTTGCTGATGGTTGGGGAGAAAGAAGAATTGCTGAGCTACCTCGAACGTTACGTAAAGGGCGAGATGTAAAGTAGGAAGTCTACTGTAATGCCTGCATGTACCGCTCATATTATGTTACTTACACACCGTCTGGCGATATTTTGCTGCAAACAGACTTCAGCGCGGCGCGCCGTGGGAGTACAACACAGAACACTTGGGCGGGTTACGGATAGACCGTAACCCTTTTTTTGTTTTCCGGCGGGTTTTTAGGCTGTTAGATCTTTTTTCGTCAGTAGGTTGACTTCAAACGCCCTGAACCTGGTTTTGGTTTTTTTTGTTTCTGTTTCTCAGGTTTCGGGGCGGGGGCGTCAGGCACCGGCGTTTCTGTTACGGTCTTGCGCACGATCGTGCCGCTCTTTGGATCATCCGAGTGTGCGTGACATCTTTTGCAGTCAGACACTGGAAAGGAAACGCGCCCGTGGCATGTGCCGCAGCTTTTCCCCTCTTTGATCTGAACCATGTTTACCCTTGTTGCCCCTGCTTTTTTCTCGAATATTTTTTCTCTTTGTTCTGTCTTTTGATGGCATATGGAGCAGTTAACCCAGCTTGTGTGCACCTTGTGGCTGAAGACGACGTCCTTTAGCATAAACGAAAACTTCTTTGGCAGGGTGAAGAGTATGAGTGAATCGCGCACACCCTCGTCCGCTCCGCCCGCGCCCGTTGTGCCCTCTGTATCCGCGCCCGTTGTGCCCGCGTTAATAGATGAGATCGGTTCAAACGCGCCAAGGCTCTCAAGCCTGGCAAAGTCTATAAAACCAAGTTTGCCTTTTGGTAACTTTCCTTCGGTAAGTTTTTTGGCGTTCCACCCGGCTCCAAGCCTCCCGGCCGTTTCGGTGAATTTTTCTTTATTGTAGTAACTTAAATCTATTAGAGGTTCTGCTTCCGGTGTGTCGAAGTTGTGGCATCTTCGGCAGTTTCCTTTCTCGTTCGTTGCAAAAGAGGTCTCCCCGTTATGGCAGGCCCCGCAGACTTTACCGGCATCAAGGTTCTCATGCGTCAGGTCGTTTGCCCCGCGTTTCATGTTAATTATGCCTTCATGGCACACCTTACACCTGTAAAACGATCTGTGTACCCAGTGCGGGAACACAACCGGTTTTACACCGGCACTCTTAAGTTCTTCTTTTGCCGTATTCATGACGAAGTTTCCTGGTATCAATTCAACGCGGGCAACCCGCGCCTTTGACTCGCGCTCCTGTTTCTTACCTCTCCTTATCTCATCCATTACGACTTCGAGTTCGTCTACGGTTTTTTGGCTGCCGTCGTTCCATTCCTGGTGCATCTTGGCTATCTGGTATGCAAGGTCGAATATGCGTACGCTTTCTTGCCTGGTAATGCCCTCGGTGCGGGCTTGCTTAAGGAGTGTGTCTATTTCTCCGGGGATTTTGGCCTTGTTTCGTTTTATGGTTATTTTAAGCCCTGAAAAGTTGTTAGAATATTTGTATTCCAGGTATTCATTAATAAAAGGGCTGAGGTCTGGCTCTGAAAGTCTGTTTGCTTTACCGGCTTCGGCCCTGGCAAGGCGCTCGGCTTTTTTCTTCTCTCGTATCTTTGCAATAAGGGTCTCAAGCCGGGCGAGTTTTTCCTCGTACCCGCCGTTCCAATCCTGGTGCATCTTGGCTATCTGATAGGCAAGGTCTACGAGGCGGTTTTTTTCCTGCTCATTTACGCCAAGCCTCCTCGACTCTTTTATGAGTTGTTCCACCTCGCCGGGAATGATTTTCTTATTTTGTTTTATGATCTGTCTAAGGGCAGGGAAGTTGTTGGAACGTTTGTGCTCAAGGAAGGTTTTTCTAAATTCACTTTCCCCGGCGTAGACGTCTACCACCGGAAAAATTGTGATGAATATAAAAGTTACAGAAATAAAAACAAGTAATGTTGCGGATAATTTGCTCTTCATGAAGATCCTCATATTTAAAAAATTATAAAACGCTACCCTCGAAAGGGCAAGTATAAGAGGCCGGGAACAAATGCACTTCAGAAAAAAAAGGGTGCGCTAACAGGCACGCCCCTTTTTTTAAGTCAGGTGTTATATGTTTATAAACGTCAGTACGTTGACTTCATGAGTCCTGACGGTTTTGGTTTTTTCTTTTCAGGCGGTGCCTTTTTTATGGTCGGTTTAAGAGATTCGCGTACTATGGTGTTGCCGTCTACCTCAGTGCCCTTATGGTTGTGGCACCTCTTGCAGTCAGAGACAGGGAAGGACACGCGTCCGTGGCAGGTGCCGCAACTCTTTCCCTCTTTTATCTCTATCATGCTTACGCGCGTGCCGCCGGCTTTTTTGTCGAAAATTTTTCCCCGATGTTCGGTTTTTTCATGACAGATGGAGCAGTTAATCCATGTCGAATGTATCTTGTGGCTCCACAGCACGTTATCGAGCATAAACGAGAACTTACCCGGCAGGGTAAAGAGTATCTGCGTGTCCCGAACCCCCTCATTTTTTACGTCGCTGTTAAGTGATGAAAGCGGCTCAAAAGCGCCTTGTTCGTCAAGTTTCACCCAGTTTATAAAGCCAAGTTTGCCTTTTGGGAACTCACCTTCGATGAGTTTGTCTGCGTGCCATTTACTCTTAAGCCTGTCTGCGATTTTCGTGAACTTCCCGGCATTATAGTAGCTAAGGTCAATTAGCTTGTTTGCCCCTGGCGTGTCGAAGAGGTGACATCTCTGGCAGTTCTTTTTGTCGGTCGTAGCAAAAGAGGTCTCTCCGTTGTGGCATGTGCCGCAGACCTTGCCCGAGTCAATGCTCTTGTGGCTAAGGTCGTTTGCCCCGCGTTTCATGTTCACTATGTTTTCATGGCACACCTTGCACCGGAAAAACGACCTGTGCACCCAGTGAGGATATATGACAGGCGCGACTCCTGCCTTTTCCATCTCCTTGCGGCTTGTATTAAGCACGAAGTTGCCCGGCACAAGTTCGACGTTCTTTATCTTTGCGATTGCCGCGCGTTTAGCGGCTTTTTTCCTGCGCTCTTTATCGAGTTCTGCCTCAAGCCTGGCGACTATTTTTTCGTCCCCGCCGTTCCATTCCTGGTGCATCTTGGATATCTGATAGGCAAGGTCGATGAGTATGATACGCTGCCTGTCGCTTGCGTCCGCGGCGTTTGCTTCCTTCAGTATAAGATCGACTTCGGCCGGAATCTTGTCTTTGTTGGTTCTTATAAGGTACTTCATTGCAGCGAAGTTGTTTTTGTATTTGGCGTCTACGAAACTTTTTCTAAAGGCGGTTTCTTCGGCGTGTGCGCCGGGCGGGTTGAAAACACCTGGAGATAAGATAAAAAGAGCGGCAAAGGCAAGGAAGAGCGGGAAAAATCTGGTTTTCATAAAGTAGAAGCCCCTTTTTTTTAATACTCAGTATGGAAGTGAGATGAAGCGTACGAAAGACGACGTTATTTTCTAATGGATTTGTTCAGGCACCCGTTGATTTTACGATTTTTCAGGTGCTTGCCTTTTTCTTATTATACTCTAACGCTTGTGATTCGCGCAAGCTTTTTTAGATCTGGAGGATTGCTCTTATGAATAAAAAACGGGCACGTCTTAAGTAAGACGTGCCCGTATAATTTTTTTATTTGCCTGTCAGGGAATTCCAGGTAATTATCGCTCAGGTCATTGAGGTCCCTAATAGTTGGACTTCATAAGTCCTGAGCCCGGTTTTTTTGGTTTGCTCTCTTCTGCCGGTTTTGGAGCCGGTTCCGGTTCAATAGACTCTCTGACGATAACTTTTTTACCTACTTCGGTGCCCTTGTGGTTGTGGCAGCGTTTGCAGTCGGATACCGGAAAGGAGACGCGTCCGTGGCATGTGCCGCAGCTCTTCCCTTCTTTTATCTCCACCATGCTCACTCTTGTTTCGCCTGCTTTTTCAGTAAATATACGCTCTCTTTCAGGTGTGCTTTCGTGGCATATGGAGCAGTTGATCCAGGTCGAGTGTATCTTGTGGCTCCACAGTACGTTTTTAAGCATAAAAGAGAATTTTTCAGGAACTTGAAAAAGTATCTCTGTCTCTCTTACGCCTTCATCAGTAGCCGCTCCGTCTCCAAGGGAGGAGAGGGGCTCAAAGGCCCCACTTTCGTCAAGTTTAACGAAGTTTAAAAAACCGTACTTGTCGGTGGGAAATTTTCCGTCTATTAACTTGCTCCCGTCCCATTTGCTGCCAAGCCTTTTTGCCGTGTCCGTGAACTTTTTCTCATCGTAGTAGCTGTAGTCAATAAGTTTGTCGGCCTCCGGGGTGTTAAATAAATGACATCTTGCGCACTGCTCTTTCTCTGTGGTACTAAAAGAGGTCTCCCCGTTATGACAGGCCCCGCAGACCCCTCCATTGTCCAGTTTTTCGTGTGTGATCTTGTTCGCTCCCCGCTTCATTACCTCTAAATTCTCATGGCACACCTTGCACCTGAAATAAGACCTGTGCACCCAGTGCGGGTATATGACAGGAGCTACTCCTGCTTTTTCCATTTCATCTGCGTTCACGTTAAGTACGAAGTTTCCAGGGACCAGTTCGACTTTTTTTATTTTTGCAAGGGCAGCGCGTTTTGCCTTCTTCTTTCGCCGCTCCACGTCGAGCAGGGCTTCAAGTTTTTCCACAACGGCTGCGTCGCCTGCGTTGTGTTCCTGGTGCATCTTGGCTATCTGATAGGCAAGGTCGAGCAGGATTATTCTTTGTATGTCGTTAATGCCTTCGGCATTAGCCTGTTTTAAGAGTACCTCTACTTCCGCCGGGATCTTGGCTTTATTCGACTTTATGATGAACTTCATCCCTGAGAAGCTGTTTTTGTATTTTAGGTCTTTGAATTGTTTGATAAAGGCGCTTTCCGTTGGCTCGGCGGCTTCGGCGTGAGCGTCTTTGCCCTGAACTTGTTGAGCCTGAGCCGAAGTTGCAGGTAAGATCAGAACCGTAAGGATAAAAAAGGCAAAAAGTACTGAGTAAGCAGTGGCAAGTCTGGTCTTCATAGCAAACCCCTCGTCAGGATTGAAGTGAGTTAAGAAGGAAATCGTCACAAAGCCTTAGAAAAAACAGGCGTAATTGGTTACGTAATGTTAGAAGTTACCTGAAAGCCGTTCATTAGTTATATTAATGATGTAATTATAGAACTTTAAACGTAAAAGGGCAAGTGATTACTTAAACCGGCCAGGTAGGCAGTAAATGCGCATTTTTAACAAATAACTCTATATATCGCTGTAAAATTGCTTGACAGACGCAGTGTCAATACATTATATTGGTATATTAGTTTCTACGGAGGGAGATAAACAAGATGAACGCAGTACTTAAGACAGGCGGAAAGCAGTACAGAGTGAGTGAAGGTGACGTGCTTCAGGTCGAAAAACTCGCCGGTGAGACAGGCGCAACTATAGAACTTAACGAAGTGCTTTCGGTAGGTGAGGGTGACTCGATTACGGTCGGCACGCCTACGGTTGAGAATGCAAAAGTAGTTTGCGAAATACTCGAGCATGGTCGGGGCAAAAAGATAATCGTCTTTAAAAAGAAGAGAAGAAAAGGTTATACCAAGAAGCAGGGACACAGGCAGGACTTCACGAGCATCAGGGTAAAGCAGATAAAGGCTTAAACCGCCGTGGTGTTGTGGCGACTCAGGAAAGTCAGGCGAGTCAGGAAAGTCAGGGGAGTTGGGGGAGTCAGTGTTTTTTTTGCTGAGATATTTTAGTTATACAGGGCATTACCGCTGCATGTTATGGTTACCTGTAGCATAAAGTCGGTTAGCTAATAGACGGATTTAAAAAGATCGGAGGAAGATAATGGCACATAAAAAGGCCGGAGGAAGTTCCAGAAACGGAAGAGACAGTAATGGCCAGAGGCGCGGCGTAAAGCGTTACTCGGGTGAAGGCGTAAGGGCCGGAAGTATAATCGTGCGTCAGGTAGGCTCATGCATACACCCTGGGCTTAATGTCGGACAGGGCAAGGACTATACCCTGTTTGCCAAGATAGACGGCGTTGTGAATTTTGGAAAAAGAGGGGGCAGAAAGGTAGTAAACGTAGACCCGCTCGCTTAAAGGGGGGGGGATTCCTTTTTGTTTTTGTTTTTTTGAAAAAAAGCAAACAAAATCATGGGTGAAAATGAGAGCAACTGCTTCTTATTCTTCACCCTTTTTTTTTATTTAACTGATAAAATTTAAAAAAAGAAATTTACAATATGAAATTTATAGACGAGATAGAGATATTTGTAAAGGCCGGTAACGGCGGCAAAGGGTGCGTTAGTTTTCGCAGGGAGAAGTTTGTCCCGCTTGGCGGGCCGAACGGAGGAGACGGAGGGGACGGAGGGGACGTAATAATCATTGCCGACAGCAGCCTTACAAGCCTCGTTGATCTTCGCTACAGCCGCCGTTATACAGCTAAAGCCGGTTACCCTGGTCTTGGCAGTGATAAACACGGCAAAAACGCGCACGACGTAATTATAAAAGTCCCGGTCGGCACCATAGTGAAGGACTCTGGTACGTTAGAGGTCCTCGTCGACCTTACCACGGACGAGCAAAGTTTCCTGTGCGTAAAAGGGGGGAAAGGCGGGCGCGGTAACGCCCGGTTCGCTACGTCTACGAATCAGGCGCCGAGGCACGCACAACCAGGCCTTGAGGGTGAGGAGCTTGACCTCCACCTTGAGCTGAAACTCCTTGCCGACGTCGGCATTATCGGTTTCCCGAATGCCGGGAAGTCAACGCTGATCTCGCGCATATCGGCTGCCAGGCCGCGTATTGCCGATTATCCTTTCACCACTCTTGTACCCAACCTTGGTGTTGTCAGGTACGGCGACTACGGCGGGTTTGTTGTTGCCGACATTCCAGGGCTCATTGCGGGCGCGCACAAGGGCAAGGGGCTTGGCATACGTTTTCTGAAACACATAGAGAGGACGTCTCTTTTCATACACATGCTCGACCTCTCGCCTGAACACGACGACAATCCGGACAGAAGCCCGGTGACTGATTATGAAAAGATAAGGACTGAGCTTGGTGAATTTAACCCGGAGCTTCTGGAAAAACCTCAAATAGTGGCGCTTAACAAAACGGATTTGCCCGAGGCGGAAGAAAAAGCAAGCGAGTTGCTTGACTTCTTTGAATTAAAAGGTATAAAAGTATTTCAAGTTTCAGCCGTAACAGGGCAGGGCCTGAAGGAACTTGTTAATTTTGCAGGGGCAGAGCTTGAGAGGTTGAAGCTTGAAGAGGTTAAAGCTTAAACAGTCCCCCCCCCCCGCCGGGACGCGGAAGTGTTATAGTAGACAAGATCTGCGAGGGTAAGCCTTGAGAGGAATGGTTTTAAGAGGAACAGAAAGTGATAAAGCAGAGGAAAAAATTAGTAGCCAGGGCGCGGCGCATCGTTGTGAAGGCCGGAAGCGCTGTGCTTGCCGGGGTGAGGGCGGATACTACTACAGGTGTCTCTGACTCGGCAGACGTGTGCCTGGACGTCTTGTGCTCCATTGCAAAAGAGATATCAACTCTTCGCCGCATAGATGACAAAAGGGAGTTCACCCTTGTGTCCTCGGGCGCCGTTGCAATGGGCATGCAGAAGATGGACCTCTCAACAAGACCCGCTGCAATTCCTGAGCGTCAGGCTATTGCCGCGCTCGGTCAAACAGCCCTTATGGGGCGGTATGAGGATGAGTTTGCAAAATACGGACAACACGTGGCCCAGGTACTTCTCACCCAGGACGACCTTGCCAACAGAAAGAGGTTTCTTAACGCGCGTAACGCGCTCTCAACTCTTCGTTCGATGAACGTAATCCCCATAATAAATGAAAACGATACGGTTGCGGTTGATGAGATAAAGTTCGGGGACAACGACAACCTCTCGGCCCTTGTTACTAACCTTGTCGAGGCCGACTTGCTCATTATCCTTACCGACATAGACAGTATATTCGATAAAGACCCAAAGCTGTTCAGTGATGCCCGGCGGCTCTCTGTTATAGAGGATATTGATAATTTAGACCTTGAGGGCATTGCACAGACAGGCTCTAAAGCAGGCGCTTACGGTACGGGTGGAATTTTATCGAAAATAGCGGCGGCAAAAAAAGCCTCGCACTTCGGTACGGCGACTATTATCGCAAACGGGTTTACAGGCGGTATACTTGAAAAGATACTTTCGGGCGAGGATGTCGGCACGTTCGTCCCTCCGATGGAAGACCGGCTTACGAGCAAGAAGCACTGGATTGCCTACTCAACGCGCCCAAGCGGTCGGGTGTTTGTAGACGACGGAGCAAGGTCTGCCCTGTTGCATAAAAAAAAGTCCCTCTTACCCTCCGGCATTACCGGGGTTGACGGCACTTTCGATGCAGGCGAGGTAATACACTGCGTTGACAAGTCGGGCATGGAGTTCGCCCGGGGCGTTGTTAATTACAGTTCGTCAGAGATAGAGCGGCTAAAGGGGCTTAAGACAGATCAAATTGAAAAAACACTCGGTTACAGAGTGTTTGACGAAATAATCCACCGTGATAACCTGGTGGTGCTGTAATAAAGATCTACCACAGCACCAGCGATAGGTAAATTCAGCAATAGCTTTTGCGTCGAACGAGTTTTAGAGCCAGTAGTAACTGTTGCGCAATTTGCCGTGTGCAAGCACCAGCGGTGGGCAAATTTAGCAATAGCTTTTGCGTCGAACGAGTTTTAGAGCCAGTAGTAATTGTTGCGTAATTTGCCGTGTGCAAGCACCTGCGATAGGTAAATTCAGCAATTTTTTTGTTGAACCGAGCTAATGACAGTTGTGTCAGACGCTGTGTGTAGCGCCCATGTAGTAAACCTTATTTGAAAAACAGGAGACAAGAAAATGTCAGTTGCTGAAACAGTGCTCACTATGGCAAGGAGCGCAAGAGAGGCGGGCCTGGAAGTAGCAAAACTGCCTGGCGATGTTAAGGACAGGATACTAAAGAGAATGGCCGATGAGCTTGAGGCAAACGTCGCCACCCTTAAGGTCGCGAACAAAAAAGACATTGCCGAGGCCCATAAGAACGGCCTTACGACAGCGATGGTAGACCGGCTTACCCTGTCGGATAAGGTCATAAAAGGCATGGCGGACGGTCTTCGGGAGGTTGTTGCCCTGCCCGACCCGGTAGGCGAGGTGTCAAAGATGTGGAAGAGACCGAACGGGCTGCTTGTCGGTAAGATGCGGATACCTCTCGGTGTTATCGGTATTATATACGAGTCAAGGCCAAACGTTACGGCCGATGCGGCAGGGTTATGTCTAAAGTCGGGTAATGCCGTCCTGCTTCGCGGCGGGAGTGAGGCCATTCATTCAAACCGCGCCATTGCGGACGTACTTACCCTTGCCATAAAGGCCGAAGGCGGCCCTGAGAATGCAGTGCAGGTAATACCCATGACAGACCGCGTTGCCGTAATGGAGATGTTAAAGCTTGAAAACTATATAGACGTTATAATTCCAAGAGGCGGCGAGGGGTTGATACGTTTTGTTGTTGAGAACTCAAGGATTCCCGTTATTAAACATTATAAAGGCGTGTGCCACGTATATATTGACGAATTTGCGGACAGGGCAATGGCCGTTGATATTGCTTTTAACGCAAAGGTGCAGCGCCCGGGTGTTTGCAACTCCATGGAAACGCTTCTGGTGCACAGCTCTATTGCCCCGACGTTCCTGCCGGTTGTTTATGAGAAGTACAAGGAGGCCGGAGTCGAGCTTCGCGGATGCGGGGAAACGAAAGAAATACTGCCTGAGATTACCGACGCAACCGAGCAGGACTGGGGCGAGGAATACCTTGACCTGATACTTGCGGTAAAGGTAGTCGATTCCATGGAAGCCGCAATCGCGCATATAGAGAAGTACGGTTCTTTGCATACCGAGACCATCGTTACAAGGGATTACCGTAATGTTAAACACTTTATCGAACAGGTGGGGTCTTCCACGGTTATTGCAAACGCATCTACTCGGTTTAGCGATGGTTTTGAGCTTGGGCTGGGTGCCGAGATTGGCATATCAACTTCCAAGTTGCATGCCTTTGGCCCGATGGGGCTTGAGTCGCTTACAACGGAGAAGTTCATTGTATACGGCGAAGGCCAAATAAGAGAATAGCAGGTAAGTAACCAGGAGAGTTGTAAGGAGAATTAGAACCATGAAGAAAAAACATTTTTTTATTGTCTTAATTTTGTTATTTATCGTTGCTTCAGGCACCTTTGGCTGCACAAAGAGCGCAGACATTCTATCGGCTGCTGAAGCAGGTGACATTCAGACTGTAAAGGCTCTTTTAGACACCGGTGTAAAGGTTGATTCAAGGTCCAGGGCTGCCGTTACGCCCCTGATGTTCGCTGCGCAAGGCGGACACACCGAGCTTGTAAGGCTGCTTGTGGCAAAAGGTGCCGACGTAAATGCCTTGGACGTAGGTAATGGTACGCCTGTTATGCATGCCGTCGGCAGCGGCAGTGTTGAGATTGTACGCCTGCTTATAGAAGCGGGTGCGGATGTGAAGGTCATGGACGTAAACCAGAAAAGGGCAAGCGACCTGATTGAAAACAAGGAGATTGAAAAGTTGCTTCTTGACGCCTGGGTGAAACAAACGAAACAGTCCAGGAAAGCGGAACAGACGAAGCAGCCGGAAAAATCGCAGGAGAAGCAGGGAAAATAAACCACTACCGGTTAAAGTTTGGAGTTTTCATGCTTCCCCTCCCTTGACGGGAGGGGATTGAGGGGAGGGTGAGTGGTTTCGGTGCGCTCTATATCGACAGGCTTACGCCGAAACACCGGAAAACCGTTTACCCTTCGACGCAGCTCAGGGCGAACGGTTTTTTTAATTTTTTATCCTTTGCGAGAACAGGGGAGGGGGGGGGACGCGTCCGGACATTTTATAAAACCCCTTTACACTTACGCCGCGGCGGTGCTATAATTTCAGGTATTAATGACGCTTTTGTTATGATTGGATTTTGCCCTTTTCAGGGCTTTTTTTTTAGAACTGTTTGGAGCTTGGATGAACCGGGTAGTCAGATTAATTTTATTTTTGATAATAGGTGTCGGCTTAGTAGGGCTTATTGGCGGCGTTTTTATGGGAAGCCGGCGCGGCAGTGTAGGTCCGGGTACGCCGGGGACAACCGGCAGCATTAATGACGACGCTCAAGGTGTTTCAAGCATCTCCGGCAGCCCCGAAGATTCGGGCAAGCCGGCTGACCCAGGGGCCGTGATTAACACTGTTTCCTACTCCGGCACCGAGGACGGCAGGCTCCTGTGGGAGCTTAGGGCGGACTCTGCCGCGCGCTCGGATGAGACAAGGTCTGTTGTGCTTAAGCGTGTTTTCCTTACTCATTATACGCAAAACTCCGGTAATAGTACGGTCAGTTATCGCTTAAAAGGGCGCGAGGCTGTATACGATGAAAAGATAGAGCAGGTAAAGCTCACGGGCCGGGTTAAGCTTACGTCCGACTTGGAAGGAGGGTACGTTATGACAACCGACTCGGTCACCTACATGGCAGGAGAACACAGGGTGAGCACCGGGAGACCGGTTAAACTCACGTCTCCTCGCTTCACGCTCAGGGGCGTGGGGTTCAACATGGACTTTGACTCAGGAGAGTTAGAGGTGGTCAAAGACGTCAGGGCCGAGCTAAAAGAAGGTTTTTTATAAATGGCTTAAATAAAACAATGCTTCTAAGGTTTTCTGGTTGAATTTATAAATTTAAAAAACAAAAAAAGGAAAACACGTTAAAATGCTTGAAAAACGATCAAAAACTATCATTTTATCGCTTTTTTCGGCTTTTTTGTGTTTCTTTGTTTTTACCGATGCCGACGCCGCAGACAGTGCTATAAAAAAACCTGTAAAGCCTATTACTATTATTTCAAAAAAAATGGAAGCCAACAGAGACAGCCGGCTTGTTATATTTTCAGGCGACGTTGTAGCCGAGGGAGACTTTAACCTCTGCGCTGACAAGCTTTTGGTGCATTATTCCGAGGGTGACAGGATTGAGCGTATTGAGGCTCTGGGCAACGTTATAATAGCCGAGCAGGGCAGGCGCGCAAAGGGAAACAACGCGGTTTATGATAGTGCGGCAAAGACCCTGGTCATTACCGGAGACGCGGTTGCAAAGCAGTGTGACGATGAGGTCAGGGGCGAGTCTATTACCATGTATCTTGAAAGCAACAACATAGAGGTCACGGCAAAAGATGGTGGCCGCGTCAGGGCCGTTATACTGCCCGAGAGAAAAAAATGTCAGGAAGATTCCTATGGTAAAGAGTTTCAGTGTAGAATCCCTCGTTAAGTCCTATAAGGGCAGGCGCGTGGTTTCGGGTGTGAGTATGACGGTTGAGTCGGGCGAGGTTGTTGGTTTGCTCGGGCCGAACGGGGCAGGGAAGACCACGACTTTTTACATGATTGTAGGGCTTGAGAGGCCGGACGAGGGGCGGGTCTTGCTTGGCAGCAAGGACGTTACGGCTTTTGCTATGTACGAACGTGCCAGAGAGGGTATTGGATACCTGCCCCAGGAGGCCTCGGTATTCAGAAAACTTACGGTTCGTGAAAATATCCGCGCCATAGCCGAGTTTCAGGGCCTTGAAGGGGCAGACGTAGAGCAGCGTGTAGAGAAGCTTTTAAAGGACCTTAGTATTGGTCACATTGCATCGGTGCGTGGTTACGCACTTTCCGGAGGAGAGAGACGCAGGGTCGAGATAGCGCGCGCCCTTGTGAGCACTCCCGCGTTTTTGTTGCTCGATGAACCGTTCTCAGGTATAGACCCCATTGTTGTAGGTGAAATCCAGGACATTGTCGTCAGGCTCAAGGACCTCGGCATAGGCGTACTTATTACCGACCACAACGTTGCAGCCACCCTTGGAATATGCGACAGGGCGTATATAATAGACAAAGGCGTGATACTTGAGTCAGGCACGCCTGACGAGATACTCGCAAGCAAGAGTGTGCGCGAGGTGTATCTTGGTGAAAAGTTCAAAATATGATTATTGGCAGGGAAACTCTGAGTGAATTTCAGGGCGTTTAGCTCCGGCCGTCTCCAGGGCTTATTTGTGTATTAGAACAGCTTCAGGCTGAAAACGGTTTTATAAATGATTCTGAGTGAATTTTAGGGCGTTTAGCTCCGGCCGTCTCCTTGGTTTATTTGTGTATTAGAACAGCCTCAGGCTGCTCAGGCTGAAAACGCCTTTATAAGAGGCTCTTTTTGGTGTATAGTAGTAGTACTAGTATAAAGGCTTAAAATTATGGCTTATGAACTAAAACAGGAACTAAAACTAAGTCAAAAGCTTCTTTTGACCCCGCAGTTGCAGCTTGCAATCAAGCTGCTTCAACTCTCTCGTCTTGAGCTTATCGATACGGTAATGGAAGAACTCCTTCAAAACCCGGTACTTGAGGAAAATGGTGGTATGAGCGTTGAGGAGCAGCCCGTATCCCAGACCCCTGAGGCCCATGAGATGGACTGGCAGGAGTATCTTGGCGGTGAAGACGGCCTGCGGGGACTTAAGGGGAGTGCAGGGCTGGATTTTAGTAAAAACGACGATGACGATTTTTATGAAAAAGCAGGTGAAAGTGGAACAAGCCTGAAGGAGCATCTTCTGTGGCAGCTTCACTCGGTCCAGTCCATAAGCGATAAGCTGACCAAGGTTTGCGAGTTTATAATAGGCAATATCGACGAGCACGGTTTTTTAAAGATACTTGATGACTCAGGCGGCGGCGTTGCCGATAATAATAACGGACAATTGTCATCGTCCCTTACGCCCGGTTCTCACGCGGGGCGGGACGGCGCTGATGAAGACCCGGTAAGACGCGCGACGGTTGATGAAATAGCTCGCTTGATCGGGGTTGGCACGCAGGAAGTGCATTTTGCCGTAGAGCTTGTTCAGGGGTTTGACCCGTCCGGAATTTGCGCCACAAGTACAAGAGAGTGTCTTTATTTACAGGCAAAGAGGCTTCCTGAAAGAGACGCCCTGGTTGAGGAGATAGTGTTGAACTATCTGCCCCTTCTGGCCAGGCGCGATTTCGACGCAATATCTAAAAAACTCGGTGATGTCGGCGCCGAGCGTGTGGCGTCAGCAGCCCTGATTATCACCGAGCGCCTGAGTCCCATGCCTGGCTCGGGTTTCGGCACGGACCAGGCCAGGGCCGTTGTACCGGATGTTTTCATAAAAAAGGTTGACAACGAGTACGTAGTGGTCTTGAATGATAACGGACTGCCAAGGCTCAGTATAAGTCCTTATTACAAAGAGATGCTTAACCGTAATAACGGAGACGGATTTAATCCGGATGCCAGGGGCTACGTACAGGAGCGTTTCAAGTCCGCCATGTGGCTCATTAAGAGTGTGCACCAGAGGCAAAGGACGCTCAGGAAGGTGGTTGAGAGCATAGTTCGGGTGCAGGGAGAGTTTTTTGACAGGGGCCTTGAGTATTTAAGACCGCTTGTTTTGAAGGACGTGGCAGTGGACATAGACATGCACGAGTCAACCGTCAGCCGCGTTACCACAAACAAGTACGTTGAAACGCCGCGCGGCATATTTGAGCTCAAGTATTTTTTTACGACCGGCATGAGCACTGACGACGGCAACTCCACCACGGCTGAATTTATTAAGGAGAAGATAAGTTTGCTCATTGCTGCCGAAGACGTCCATCGTCCCTTGAGTGATCAGCAAATTGTAGCAAAGCTTAAAGAGTTGGGAATAGCCCTTGCACGCAGGACGGTTGCAAAGTACCGTGAGGAGATTGGTTTTCAGTCATCGAGCAGGAGAAAAAGGTTATATTAAGTCCGGCATTTTATGCCGATATAAAAAACGGAGGTTTTTGCCATGCATGTTAATGTGACTTTCAGACACATGGATTCAACCGAGACGTTAAAAGATTACGCGCAGCAAAAGTCCCAGAGGCTCTCGAAGTATCTGGTAGAGCCGGTTGAGATACACTGGGTGTTGTCGGTAGAGAAGATTCGCCATATAGCAGAGGCAACAATCGTTGCCAAGGACGTCTCCATCAAGGCCCAGGAGTCAACTCACGAGATGTACGCGGCCATTGACGCTGCTACGAGTAAGCTTGAAACACAGGTAAAGAAACACAAGGAGAAAATAAAGAAGCACAAGTTCGGTAATAACACGGAGGAGGCAAGCCCGAGATACGGTGTCGTTACGGAAGAGGGTTGATTGATTTTTGAAATTCCTTAAATCTACCTTTTGATTTCCGTAATGTATCAGTGTGCTTTTTTTCAAACGGCTTTGACGGTTTTTAATGAAGATATCGGATATACTTATAAAGGACCATGTGATTGCCTCTCTTGAGGCCGCAGAGAAGCGAGATGTGCTTGAGGAGATGTCCTCGCTGCTTTCTTCCATGGTGGTTGGGCTTAAGACCGAAGAACTCCTTGAAGCGCTCCTTGAAAGGGAGATGCTGGGGAGCACGGGTATAGGGCACGGCGTTGCCATACCTCATGCCAAGATAAAGGGTATAGACAGGGTCATAGTTGGTTTTGCCAGGAGCAAAAAGGGCGTTGACTTCCAGTCGCTCGACAACAAGCCGGTACATTTGTTTTTTCTGATAGTAGCGCCGGTGAACTCGACAAAAATGCATTTAAACGTACTGTCGAGTATCTCCCGGTTGTTGCAGGAAAGCAGTGTCAGGAAGAAGCTACTAAGCGCGTCCGGCCGTGACGAGTTATTTGCCGTAATAGAGGAGGAGGACAACAGGGTTGCCAGGGGCGCCGTGCTTTAAAGGCGCCTTTTGTCAGGAGTTTAGGCCGTAAGGCAGAGTTAGCTGAGAAAAAACTCCCGCAGCCCGTTGCGTTTATCACGTATGGCATTACAAGTTAGAGAGCTTCTTGAGCAGGTGGGACTTGAGCTTAAGTGTCTTACCGACGAGGCTGACCTGTCAAGGCAAATAGAAAATTCAAGGATTCAGAAGCCCGGGCTTTTACTTACCGGGCTTTTGAAGGAAGAGATAGTCCACTCCGACCGGGTGCAGATATTCGGTGCAGGAGAGATAAGGTATCTTGAGAGTATTGACAAGGAAAAACAGGCCGAGACCCTTGCCATCTTTGAGTCGACGCTACCTGTAATAATAATAACCCGCAATCTTGCCCCGCCGGATAGTTTGCTTGATTTTGCCCGTAAGACCCGCGTTCCCCTTCTTGTTACCCCTCATACGTCTTCGATCCTGATAGACGGGGTCCTGAGATTTCTTGAAGAAGGTCTTGCCCAGACGGTACTTATGCACGGCGTTCTGGTAGACCTGTTGGGCATAGGTGTGCTCATCCAGGGCGAGAGCGGTATTGGAAAGAGCGAGTGCGCCCTTGAGCTGCTTTCAAGGGGATACAGGCTTGTAGCCGACGACGCGGTCTTCGTGAAAAGGATTTATCCGGGCATACTTTTTGGCAGCGGTTCTGATAAGCTCCCGTACCACCTTGAGGTCAGAGGTGTTGGCATAGTAAACGTAAAGGACCTCTTCGGCATTACCGCCATCAGGAAAAAAAAGCAGATGGATTTACTGGTCGAACTTGAGCACTGGGATCCGAAGGGTGAATATGACAGGCTCGGGTTTGATGTGAACAAATGCGAGATCCTTGGCGTGGAGCTGCCGTGTACTAAAGTCCCGGTAAGTCCTGGCAGGAGCATTGCCGCGATTGTCGAGGCTGCGGCGCGCAAACAGCTCCTGCGCATTATGGGTTTTGACATGACCCGGCAGATTCTTGAGAACCTGCCGACCATGGGACGCCGGTCTACGGACAGGATTAAAGAGTAATTTTCCCCCGCATATTAATTTTTTTTTTGAAAACCTTAAGCATTTTATTTTTTGAATTATCATCCGGATGATGCAGGCACAGGACGTAATACTATGATTGGAGCAGTCATTATAACTCACGGAGAGGTTGCCGATTCTTTGCTTGAGACAACTGCAGCAATTGCAGGGGAAGTTGCCGGTGTTTTTGCCATTGGCATAAAGGGTGAGGAGACAAGCGAGGATGTGAGGGAGAGGCTCCAGGATACCATTGAGAATGCCGAACAGGGGCAGGGCGTAATTGTTTTTACCGACATGTTTGGCGGCACGCCTACCAACATTGCCCTCTCTCTTTTGAAAGAAGGCAATACCGAGATAATTACCGGAGTTAACCTTCCGCTTTTACTTAAATTCCTTAATCATAGAGACGGTAAGGAGCTTGGCGTCCTGGTCTCGTTGCTTGTTGAGTACGGGCGCAAGAGCATTGTACTTGCAAGTGATATGCTCAAGCGTGAAAGTCCGGAAGTGAAAACGTAGTGATACTTTTAACCCGCGTAGATGACAGATTGCTTCACGGCCAAGTGCTTGGCGCATGGGTGCCGTTTATCAAGGCAGACCTGCTTCTTGTAGCAAGTGATGACGCTGCGGCAGACAGTTTCAAGTCGGCAGTTATGAGGGCTTGCGGCGACTGTGACCTTGAAGTAGACGTAAGAGGGATTGACGACGCGACCAAGGCTATATTAAACGGCGAATATGACCTGCCAAGAGTTGTGCTGGTGCTCGGTGACCTTAAAGACGCAATGAGGCTTTATGAAAAGGGTTTTCAATTTCCGTCAATAAATATCGGCAACATCCATCATAGTAGCGATGGCAGGAAGTTGTGCATGTCTGTGAGTGTGGACGCACTTGACGATGATATACTTGAAAAACTTTCCGCAAACGGCGTTAAGATAGACATTCGTGACCTTCCAACGCGCCCCCCGACAAAGTATGAAAAAAGAAGTGCAGCCGCAGCCGACAGTAACGAAGCCAGCGATGTCGACGTTAACGCAGGTGAAGGCGACGCAGACCACCCGTCTGCAACCATCGAGCTGACAACAGAAGCCGACGGCTCCGTGAGTTCAGTTTTCACTATCAAAAACCGCCTTGGCCTTCACGCGCGGGCAGCGTCACTTTTTGTCCAGTGCGCGAGCAAGTTTGGAAGCGACATATTCATTGCAAAAGACGGTAATGAAATAAACGCAAAGAGCATTATGGGAATACTCATACTTGCAGCCGGCTGTGGCTCGAAGGTGAAGATCAGGGCAACGGGCGAAGACGAGGCAGAGGCCGTCACCGGGCTTGGTGATTTGATAAACAGGGGTTTTGATGAAGAAGACGTCTAAAAAAACAGAAACTAAAAAAACCGTGCAAAAAAAGACTCCGGCAAAGAGCGTGAGAAAGAAAGAAGAAGTTGTGCTCATGCGCGGCATAGGTGTTTCTTCCGGTATTGTAATCGGCAAGGCGTATCTTGCCGGTTCCCTGGGTGTGGACGCTGCACCTTTTTGTCTGATGACCGCGAAACTTGTGCAAAACGAGGTCAAGAGGTTTAAGAAGGCGGTTGCCGAGAG
>CBDUXY010000006.1:0-29566 GCA_965371305.1 uncultured bacterium | reverse complement strand
AAAAAGGCAAGGAATCTTTTTGCTAAGCTTTCTGACGATGCTGGGGTCGGTTACTGTTTAACAGGGCTTGGTGGGGCGTCAAGGGTTGCAGGCAGGCACGGGGTTTCTCTTGCGTATTATAAGAAAGCCAATGAGCTTTTTAGAGAAATCTCCGATACGTTCGGCATTGCCTATTCGCACTGCGGCATTGCAAACGCCATGAGGATGAAAGGGGACTTTAAAGGTTCGTTAAAGCACTTTGACAAGGCAAGGACGAATTATAAAAAGATTGGCGACCGCGTAAGTTACGCCTATACGCTCTGGGGCGAGGCGCAGGCGTTGCAGATTACAGGCGCTCATGCGGGCGCTCTTGCAGACCTTAAAGAGGCCGAGGCTTTTTTTAAGGCCACGAAAGATAAGAGGGGCGTTATTTATTGCAGGATTTCTTACGCCCAGCTTGACTTTCAGCAACGACGCCGGGCAAAGGCGGTAAGGACGCTTGAGGCAGCACAAAAAAAAGCAGCAGAGCTTGGTCTTGGCATTGAGAAGGGTTATGCAAGGCGCGTTCTTGCGGCTATAGATAAGGACCCGGACACCATACCGCTTAACCTGGCCTGACCTGATCCTTCGCAGCTTGCTTTGAAGATTGAAATCTGAAAATTGAAAAATAAAAAGGGCAACTCTGGTTTACAGTGTTGCCCTTTTTATATGATATTTGAAGGCAGCAGGGCCGGTTGTTTTTCAAAAACCTGGCCTTTTTTTTCATCTCGTTTACAGATCTTTAAAAGCCTTGTCCACTGCCTTAAGCGTATTCTCTATATCTTCATCCGTGTGGGCAAGGCTCATGAAGTTTGCCTCGAACTGCGAGGGCGGGAGCATAACCCCTGCCTTTAACATACGTCCAAAATATTTTGAGAATCTTTTTAAATCGCATGCCTTTGCATCGTCGAAGTTCTTAACCACGGTATCGGTGAAAAATAGCGTGAACATGCTTCCTGCCCTGGAGACCTGGCAGGTTATCTCTCTCCTCCTTGCTACCTCTTTGATCCCTTTGCAGAGTTTTTCTGTCTTGGCGATCAGTTTTTCATATACGCCTTTTTTCTTAAGTTCCGTAAGAGTTGTTATTCCTGCCGTCATGGCAAGAGGGTTGCCTGAGAGTGTTCCTGCCTGGTAGACCGGGCCTGACGGGGCAAGTTTTTCCATGATGCCTTTTTTGCCGCCAAAGGCTCCGACCGGCATACCTCCGCCGATTACCTTGCCAAGGCAAGTCATGTCGGGAATTATCTTGTACGCGTCCTGCGCCCCGCCGTAGCAGAGCCTGAAACCGCTCATAACTTCGTCCATTATGAATACAACTCCGAACTCGCTCGTAAGCACTCTGAGACCTTCGAGGAAACCGGTCTTCGGCGGTACGACCCCCATGTTTCCGGGCACTGCTTCGACGATTATGCAGGCCACTCCTTCAGGGTCTTTTTCAAGTATTTCCCTTACAGAGGCAAGGTTGTTGTATTTGGCGGTATATGTGTTTTCAGCGACGTTTTTCGGCACACCAGGGCTGCCGGGGATCCCAAGGGTCGCCACTCCGCTCCCGGCGTTTACAAGCAGGCTGTCTTCGTGACCGTGGTAGCAGCCGTCGAACTTCATTATCTTGTCGCGCCCCGTGTGGGCGCGGGCAAGGCGTATTGCGCTCATGGTGGCCTCGGTGCCGGAACTGACAAAGCGCACCATGTCCATCGACGGGAAGGCCTCAAGGGTGAGTTCCGCAAGCTCGACCTCAAGCCCTGTCGGGGCGCCGTAGCTCGTGCCTCTTTCAGCGGCCTTCTTTATGGCGGAGATTACTTTGCTATCGGCGTGACCGAGGATCATCGGTCCCCATGAGCCAACGTAGTCTATGTAGGCGTTGCCGTCAATGTCGTAGACCATGGCACCCTTTGCCCTGTCTATGAACACGGGTTTTCCCCCTACCGCGTTAAAGGCCCTCACAGGGCTATTTACGCCTCCAGGTATAAGTTTGGACGCTCTTTTAAGCATTTTTGTGGATTTGGCTGTGCCCATGTCGTGGCTCCTTGTTTGCTTGTTACCGGTTTCGTTTTGTGTTTGTGTAAACCCGGCTTACTCTTGAATATTATCCAAACAATCGGTTCGTGTCAATCACGATATTTCCTCTCGTGCTTAAGTGTCATCAAAGCTCAATCTGACTGTGATATTGTTGTAATAATTGCCAGTTAGATTATATGATATATACTGTCATAGACAGTCATGTTGGTATGTGAGTACCAGTCAAGCATAAAGCATTATAATTACCTTCTTTTTGAAGGGTTATTAAAAATCTTAAAATCAATAAATCAGGGTGAATAAATGTTTCAGAAGTCAGGATTTAGAAAGACACTAATAATGCTGTTAGCTGTTTTAACTATTACAACTGTTGCTGCCACGCAGACAAATGCTTCGGGCATTACCGTGTATAGAGAAGGTGACAAGTACGTAAAAATAGGCGGACGCATACAGCTCCAGTACCACAGCGAGGACCCGGATACGGGTTCAAGTCCAGGTGGGTCAACCGGCGAGCAGACAGACGAGCTTTTCTTCCGCCGCCTGCGTCCTTACATAGAAGGCAGCCTTCACAAGGACTGGTCGGGTAAGTTTCAGTTCGATCTGGGAGGGTCTACGGGAGACAACGAGATTGCGATAAAAGACGCCTTCATGGAGTATACCGGGTACAAAAACCACAAGGTAAGAATCGGTAATGCGTACGCGCCGTTTTCGCGCGAGGCCCTTACTTCTTCCAAAAAGCAGCAGCTTGTTGAGCGGACCTTTGTCGGCGACCATAACTACGGAAGTCCGGACAGGAACCTCGGGGTGCATGTACTCGGCCATAATGAGGATAAAAGGGTAACCTACGGCGTATCCGTGGGCTCGGCTTCAATTGACCCGGACGACGACAAGCTTGACTTCGACACGCCCGTGAATAAAAGCGATGACTTTAATGAGGGCTGGATGCTTGCTGCAAGGGTGGATTTTCATCCCTTGGAAAATCTAAAATTATCTCAGGGTGATTTTAAGGGTGAGACAAAAGCGACCATAGGCGTTGCCGTCTTTACCTGGAGCAACGACGACGATAACAACACATATACAGACCCGGCGACCGGCCTTGACACAAGCGCAGGCGCGAAGCCCGACGTTGACTCCGTGACCGGCCTTGAGGTCAGTGCGGCTCTACGGGGAAGGGGCGCATCCATAGACGCCCAGTACAACACGTTCGACGCCGACACCGTGGATTCCACCGTAACAAGCGGCATATATAAGATGGGCAGTACTACCCTGACCAACTTTGCCGTAGAGGGCGGTTATATGGTGATGCCGGAGAAACTCGAACTGGTGGCAGGTTTCCAGGCGCAGGACGCTGATAATTACGCAACCGAGTGGGAGCGCACCTCGGTAGGCGTGAACTATTTTATAAAAAAACACGACATAAAGGCACAGCTAACCTACCGCATGGGTGAAAACATAAAGGGCAAGAAGGACTCAGACGAGGACGAGCTGTTCGTACAACTTCAATATGTTTTTTAACTATAGTCAATAGAGTGGATGGGTTCTTCACGCGGCTTTTGCGTTCACAAGAACTCTATGAGTTCGTAATATAACTGTAACATTTCCATATTACACTGATTAAATAAGATGGAGAGCAAAATAAAAAATAAGAAAAACTTGTTGAATCTGGAGAATCTAATGAATCTAAAGGGATTTAAAATTACAGGCCTGATAGCGGTACTTGCTGCAATAATGGTTATGGCCGGGTTTGGAGAGGCCCAAGCCGGAAGAAAGATTATAAGCGTTGACGGCTCTTCTACCGTATCTCCTATAACTGAGGCGGTGGCAGAGGAGTTCCAGATGGCAAACCGCGGCATTATGGTTACGGTCGGGGTCTCGGGGACAGGAGGCGGTTTTAAAAAGTTCTGCCGCGGCGAATTAGACGTCGCCGACGCTTCAAGGCCGATTAAATCAAGCGAGGTCGCGCAGTGCAAGAAGGGCGGGCAAGAGTATATTGAACTTCCAATCGCGTACGACGGTCTTGCAATAGTGGTTAATCCCGCCAATGACTGGGCTGCAAGCATAACCGTAAAAGAGCTTAAAAAGATTTGGGAGCCTGCGGCCGGTAAAAAGATAATGAAGTGGAGCCAGGTGCGTGCGGGTTGGCCGGATGAGAAAATACGTCTTTTCGCCCCCGGTGTTAGCTCGGGTACGTTCGATTATTTTACAAAGGCGATTAACGGCAAAGAAGGCGCAAGCAGGGCGGACTTTATGGCAAGCGAAGACGACAATATACTTGTGCAGGGAGTGTCGAACGAACGCTACGCCCTGGGTTTTTTTGGTATTGCCTACTATGAATACAATAAGGATAAGCTCAAGCTCGTGCCTGTTGACGACGAAAAACCCGGTAACGGGAAAGGCCCGATCCTGCCGAGTCTAAAGACGATAAACAACGGCACGTATCAGCCGCTTTCAAGGCCGATCTTTATCTATGTAAACAAACAAAAATCTGCCGACAAGCCGGAACTTAAAAAGTTTGTCGAGTTCTACATAAATAACGCAGGCTGGCTTGCAGAAGAAGTAGGATATATACCTCTGTCGGATAATGACTATGGCCTGGTACTAAAAAAGTTTCAGGACGGCAAGGCAGGTTCTGTGTTCGGTGGTGAAGGCTCCAGGACCGGGGTTAAAATAGAGGAGCTTTTGAGGTAGTTAGCGCTTTGAGCAGACGTAAGAGACAAAAAACAAAAGAGGGTATTATAAAGGGCGCACTTTTTTTCTGCGCCCTTATCTCTATTTTTACGACCATCGGCATAGTGGGCGTACTTATATTCGAAACCATTTCGTTTTTCGGCGAGGTCTCTATATTCGATTTTCTGACCGACACCGAGTGGACGCCCCTTTTTCATGAGAAGCATTTTGGCATCATGTCGCTTCTCTCCGGCACTTTCCTTGTTTCATTCATAGCCATGTGTGTGGCCATTCCGCTTGGGTTAATGAGTGCGATATATTTAAGCGAATACGCTTCGCCCCGCTTCCGCTCGGTGGTAAAGCCCCTGCTTGAGATACTTGCCGGCATACCGACTGTGGTTTACGGCTACTTTGCGCTCTTGTTCGTAACGCCTTTCTTAAGGAGCATTATACCGGGGCTTGCCGGATTTAACGCGCTCTCGCCAGGCATTGTTATGGGTATAATGATACTTCCCATGGTGTCGTCCCTTAGTGAGGACGCCATGCATGCAGTGCCTGCGGAACTGAAACACGGGGGGTACGCCCTTGGGGCAACGAAGTTTCAGGTGGCAACCAGGGTGGTTGTGCCGGCAGCGCTCTCCGGCATAATATCTTCTTGCGTGCTTGCCGTTTCCCGGGCGATAGGGGAGACGATGATAGTTGCCATTGCCGCGGGGCAGCAGCCGCGCCTCTCGCTCAACCCGCTTGAATCGGTCGAGACCATTACGGCATACATCGTGCAGGTTAGCCTTGGCGACACCCCGACAGGCACTATAGAGTATAAGACCATATTCGCCGCAGGCATGACGTTGTTTGTGTTTACGCTTGGGCTTAACATGCTTAGCCATTGGTTGAAGAAGCGGTTCAGGCAGGAGTACCGGTGATGCGATGCATGCCTCCAGAGCTTTGCATACCTGTGTTGCTCCTCAGCTCGTCGCTGCGGCGTACGAAAAGTACGCCTCGCTCCTTGCCTTCGTTGCGCCTTGGTCTGCTTTGCTCTGACGCCCTGCAAGCACCTGCGGTGGGCAAATTTGAAAAGAAACTTTTTCGTCAAATGAATCGCGATACTTTCAATAACCGTTGCACCATCTGCCGTGCGCAAGCACCTGCGGTGGGCGAATTTGTAAAGAAACTTTTTCGTCAAATGAATCGCTATACTTTTAATAACTGTTGCACCATCTGCCGTGCGCAAGCACTTAAGAGGATTACCTATGCGTAAAGACCCGCTTGCATACAACAAAAAGATGGACAAGCTTTTTAAAGTCTGCGCCATTATAGCGACTTTCTTTGGCCTGTTTTTTCTCGCGGTGCTACTTGCTGACATCATTTATGACGGAGGAGCAAGGATTGACTGGAAGTTCCTTACAAGTTTTCCTTCAAGGAGGGCCGGAAGGGCGGGCATAATTTCAGCTATTGCCGGTACGGTGTGGATAATGGGGCTTGTGGCGGCGATAGCCGTACCAATAGGCGTGGGCGCGGGCATTTACCTTGAAGAATATGCCGAAAAGAGCCGCCTCAGTAAGATTATAGAGGTCAACATATCAAACCTCGCAGGTGTGCCTTCGATCATATACGGCCTTCTGGGGCTGGGTATTTTTGTCAGGACCTTTGCCCTTGAAAGGAGTCTTCTTACCGGTGCGCTGACCTTGACTCTCCTGATACTTCCTATTATTATAATAGCCACGCGCGAGGCGCTTAAGGCCGTGCCCTTTAGCATAAGGGAGGCATCTTACGCGCTTGGCGCAACACAGTGGCAAACGACTTATCGCCAGGTGCTGCCCGCAGCCATGCCCGGCATCCTTACGGGCACGATACTTGCCCTTTCAAGGGCAATAGGCGAGACAGCGCCGCTCATTGCAATCGGCGCTCTTTCTTACGTGGCGTTTTTGCCTGAGAGTCCTATGGACCCGTTCACAGTGCTGCCGATTCAAATATTTAACTGGGTCTCGCGCCCACAGCACGCCTTTGCCGTAAACGCGGCGGCCGCGATTATCGTGCTGCTTGTGGCGACGCTTATTTTAAACAGTATCGCCATATATCTTAGACACAGGTTTCAGAGGAGAATTAAATGGTAGAGCAGCAGGGGCAGGGGACGTTCAGCATAAGCGGCCTTAACGCCTGGTACGGGGATAAACAGGTATTAAAATCGATTGAGCTGGAAGTACAGCCAAAGTCCGTTACAGCGCTGATCGGCCCTTCCGGGTGTGGTAAGAGTACGTTCCTGCGTTGCCTTAACAGGATGAACGACTTTATCGGCGGTTTCAGGCTTGAGGGCAGCATTCTGTATGAAGGACGCGACCTCTACGGAGCGGGCATTGACCCGATAGACATAAGGCGCGAGATCGGCATGGTCTTTCAAAAGCCCAACCCCTTTCCAAAGTCCATTTATGAAAACGTCGCTTACGGGCTTCGGATATTCGGTGAGAGAAATAAGGACGTACTTGACGAGGCAGTGGAGACAAGTTTAAAGAAGGCTGCTTTATGGAACGAGGTAAAAGACACTCTGGGAAAAGGCGCGCTTAACCTCTCAGGAGGTCAGCAGCAAAGGCTTTGTATTGCAAGGGCCATTGCGGTCGGGCCGGATGCGATGTTGTTTGACGAGCCGTGCTCAGCTTTGGACCCTATTGCCACAAGCAAGATTGAAGACTTGATTATAGAGCTTAAACATGATTACACTGTGGTGGTCGTAACCCACAACATGCAGCAGGCAGCCCGCATTTCCGAGTTTACCGGGTTCTTCATGCTCGGCGACCTGGTGGAGTACGACGTTACAAAAAAAATATTTACCACACCTTCGAATAAGTTGACAGAG
The DNA here is from genome assembly GCA_965371305.1 of uncultured bacterium. Taxonomy (GTDB): domain Bacteria; phylum Desulfobacterota; class GWC2-55-46; order GWC2-55-46; family DRQE01; genus CBDUXY01. Next base: position 22,014 of record CBDUXY010000006.1, on the reverse strand, counting down.
GACTATATTACAGGAAGGTTTGGTTAAGAAAGCGGGGAAGTTAAATGGGTAGAAAAGCGTATCACGAGGAACTTAAAAAACTTGAAGGCGAGGTAATGACCCTTGCCGACATGGTGGCCCACGCGGTAAAGGGATCAATTGACGCCCTTGTGAGTCGGGACCTTTCTGCCTCGCGCGAGATCGTGAAAAACGACATTAATATAAACAATAAGAGGTACGAGATAGAGGAGAGCTGTTTGCTCCTCATCGCAACGCAGCAGCCTATGGCCATTGACCTACGAACCATAGCGGCCATGCTGCACATTATAACCGACCTTGAGCGCATTGCGGACCACGCCGAGGGTACGGCCAAGATAAGCCTTATGATTGGCGACAAGCCGCTTATGAAGCCCGATATGAAGCAGCCGGATATGGCCGAGCGGGGGATCTCCATGCTTAACCGTTGCATGCAGGCATTCAGGGACCGCGACGCCGTAGTTGCAAGGGCTATTTGCGACGAAGACGATATTGTGGACGACCTCTATGATATTGAGTATAAAGAATTAATCGACTTGATGATAAAGAACAGGGAACACATCCAGGAGGCGACTTATATGATATGGGTCGCGCACAATCTGGAAAGAACCGCAGACCGCGTGACTAACATCGCAGAACGCGTGGTCTTTATGGCCACGGGCAAGATGGAGGAAATTAACGTTTCGAGTTATTAGGGGGAGCAATACAGAGCGTCATAACTGCTCATACCTGCGTTGCTTTTTGGAGGTACAGAACGACATAACTGCCCAGACCTGTGTTGTTCCTTGGTTTGTCGTTTCGGTGTACTAAGAAGTACTACCTCAACTCCAAACCGTCGTCGCGCCTTGGTCTGGATTGTTCTGACGTTCTGTGAATTATGTTCTCGAAGTTTGTCATTCTCGCGCACGCGGGAATCCAGATACAATGAGTTTCGGCGCGGGGACGCACCGAAACATCAAGCTTTTTGTAGGCTGGGTTAAGTTTACAAAACCCGGCGTCATTATATTTGATTTGTTTTAATTGTTGGGCTTCACTTTGCTCGACTCAACCTACAAGCTATGAATAGTTAGTAGGGAAGCGGGATTGTCGAAATGAATAATATTGACGTTGTAATTGCTCTTGTTGCCGTCTTAGGTGTGATTGTTGGAGCTACATTACAATACTTATATGCACAACGAACAGAAATCACCAAGCACTACCAAGAGCTCCGTTCTAATGCTTACGTTGATTTCATCAAGTCAACGGCTGGAATTGCAATATCTCAAAAAAAAGGTGATGCAGAAAAGGAATTAGAATTTACCATTCTCATGGCAGACGCTAAGGCACGGGTTGCAATCTATGGAGATAAGGCGGTGGTAGATGCAATGGCAGAATTCTTTAGAAAATACGGAGCTCTACAATCACCAGATGCAATTTCAGTTTTTGTATCGTTAGTGCATAGGATGAGGCAGGAGACAGTTGGAATCAAACAGAATGTTCTTGACAAAGAGATAAGTCAACTTTTGTTTAGTGTAGATTAGCATGTAGAGTGGGCTGTGCCCACCAAATATGACTAATAACCCCTACCCGACCTTCAGCGCCCCCCAGCCGTTACCGCTCTCACTTACCCAAAGGCCGATTACCGTCAGCTCCGGGTACCAGAACTGAAGCCGCTCTACCGAGTGTCGTATCTGGTCTATTTGTTCGTTGTCGTCGGTTGGGTTTCCGGCACAGTCCGTGTGAGCGCAGATAGCGATAAAGACTGACTTATGCAGGTCAAGGGAGATGGAGATGCTATGTCTAAGTTGCTCTACGACCGGGTCGTCGTCGGCAAGCTCTGCAATGATCTTGTTGACCGCGGGTTTCGTGATCACGTCCACCCATTTTACGCCTGCTGCATTTTTAACGTATTCTATGGCCGGCTCCTGCGTCCTGCCGTCAATACAGTTTATCAGAGTTGCAAATTTTCTCTCAGTCATTATATATATTTCCTTTATTGGCTGAACTTTTCAAGACTGAATCTGCCGTTTTCATAAATGAGGTAGGTTTTTTCACCTGCAAAACTTCCCGGGTTTGCGTAGATGCCTGTTTTCCCTCCGGCCGATACAATGTCGTTTGCCTTTGCGTGGGTGTGTCCCATTACCACGGCGCCCAGGCCCTGTTCGATTTTCTTAAATGCAAAGTCGCGAAAGGCCATGTCCATATTAAGCTTCTTGTTGGTGTAAAGGCGGCTTTTGCTCGATAGTTTCATTGCAATGTTCCATGCGCAGTGTGCAGGTACTAGTGCCCTTATTACCTTGAATAAAAAACTTCTTAAAAAACATCGCCAGAGCTTATAACGCAGCGACGTGTCGAGCATGTCGCCGTGAGTGAGGAAAATCTGCTTACCGTTTATTGTTAATATATGTGTGTCGGCGTATACCTCTGCCCCGAGCCTGTCGGTGAAATAAGGGCCCATCAGAAAGTCGTGGTTGCCTTCGAGGTAGATTATTTTTGTGCCGGCACTGGCAAGTCTCTCGAACCTTTCAAGCGTTGGGCCATACTCGCGCGCAAGGACCTTATCGTAACCGGCCCAGAAGTCGAACAGATCGCCGAGTATAACCAAAAGTTTCGGAGGGCTGTCTTTAAGCAAAAAGTCAAGAAAATCGCAAAGGGTTTTCTGGTTCGGGTCGGCGATACCTTTTAGATGCGTATCGGCTATGAATACAACGCTCAACCGCCCTCCTCCAACTCTTCCATGGATTTCAGGGCACTAAAGCAGGCAGTCTTCATGGCCTTTATCGGGGCCTCTTTTCCTGTCCACAAATGAAAACCAATCGCGCCCTGATAGATGAGCATCCCGACCCCGCCGCTTGTTCCAAGTCCGTGCTCACGTGCAGCGTTAAGCAGGGGTGTCATGGCAGGTTTATAGACTATGTCGGATACAAGGCAGTGGGCCGGAAGCAGGGTTACGTCCACCGGAGGGGCGTCACCGCCAGTGCCCATCATGCCGATGCTGGTCGTGTTGGTGATGAGCTCTGTCTCTTTTAGATAATTAACAAGCAGGTCGTCATAAAGTCCCAATGCCGCTATTTCAATATCAGGAAACAAAACCTGGAATTCGTCCTTAAGGGCACGGGCTCGCTCCGGCGTTCTGTTTGCGATAACGACCTTTAAGGGCGCGAAAGAAAGCAGCGAATAAATGATCGCCCTTGCAGCCCCCCCGGCGCCGATTATGACTACGGTCCTGCCGGTTGGATCAAAACCCGTGTTATCGGCAAGCCCCTCCCAGTAGCCGCGCCCGTCGGTGTTATGTCCGAGCAGGCGTCCGTCGTTGTTGACGATTGTGTTGACCGCCCCGATGGCGCGGGCCTCGTCGCTTATGTCGTCAAGAAGCGCCATGACGTTTTGTTTATGGGGGATGGTTATGTTCACGCCGCCCATTTCAAGGGCGCGGATGGATTCGACTGCCTTGGCAAGCTCTGTCGGTCTTACGTGAAATGGCACGTACAGGCAGTCAAGCCCGAGTTTATCGAACGCCGAGTTCTGTATACACGGGGAAAGCGTTTGTTCCACCGGGTCGCCGAAGATGCCGAATATTTTTGTCTTGCCCGAGATGAGTGTTGTCATGTTTTTCCCTGTCCCCGTTCTTTAATCGGTTTTGCGCCAAGAGCGCGGCGCGCTTTTTTTACGTCCCTTGCAATCTGCTCTGCAAGTTCGCCCGTGGTTGCGAATTTTTGTACGTCCCTGATTTTTTTTATAAAAAACACCTTTATGTTTTTATCATAGATAGTGGCTGTAAAGTCAAGTATGTGTACCTCGACGATTTTTTTCCGGCGCTTGAAGGTCGGGGCAGGACCGATGTTTACGACTGCCGGGTATAGCTTTGATTTAAGTTCAACGACGGCCGCGTAAACCCCGTCTTTTGGAATAAGCTCGTTTCTGGTTTTCAGATTTGCCGTAGGGAAACCCAATGGCAAACCTGCTCCGCGTCCTTTGACGACACATCCCGTTAATGAAAATTCGCGCCCGAGTAGTTCCGCCGCCTCTTTAACTTGTCCCTGCTTTATAAGTACGCGTATCCTTGAACTGCTGATTACAGCGCCTGATTTTTTGTGCGCCGCTACAACGCCTGTCTTGAAGCCAAGCTCCGCTCCGAGTTTTTCAAGATACCCGGTCGTACCCTGTTTGCCTTTGCCGAACGCGTAGTCGTGCCCGACCCATACCTCACGTGGCCTGAGCCCTTTCCATAAAACGTCTTCAATAAACTCGCGTGGGTGTTTTGCGGCAAAACCTTTTGTAAACCTTGCAAGTACAAGAAAGTCTATGCCAAGCTCGCTGATAAGCTCTGCCTTTTCCTCGGGCGTAGTTATAAGCGGCGGGCTTTTGTCCGGCGCAACGATTTTAAGCGGGTGCGGTACAAAGGTATAGACAACGGAAGGTACTCCAAGGCTGTGTGCCCGCTTAACGATTTTGCTTAAGATCTTTCTGTGCCCGAGGTGTAGTCCGTCGAAGTTGCCAAGGGTCACCACAGGGCCGCCAGAGATAGCCGTCTTCATGTCTTTTTTTGTTTTTATTATTTCCATTTTTTTAAATACGGTTAGAACTTTTTACCTTGAACGTTTCTTGCTCTGTTTTTTTCTGCGCCCTCTAAAACTTTGGTCGGGCCGGGGAAGACCTTCACTGTCACCTTCAAGTTGCATGTCTATGCGCCGCCGTTCTATGTCGACTTTTGTTAGCTTGACCCTTACCTCTGAGCCAAGGCGAAACCTCTTGCCCGTGTTGTCCCCGACAAGGGAGTGTTCTTTTTCTACAAACGTGTAGTAGTCGTTGGGCAGGGCGGTTATGTGCACGAGGCCTTCGACGAAGTATTCCAGGAGTTCGACGAATATGCCAAAGCTTGTAACGCCTGAGATAATGCCGTCGTACACCTCGCCGACTTTATCTTCCATGAACTGGGCCTTTTTCAGATCCACTATTTCGCGTTCCGCCTCCATTGCGTTACGTTCTCTTGTAGACGTGTGCGCGGCAATTTCGGGCAGTACCTTTTCAATACGGGTACGTTCTTGTTTATCGTATTTGTTCAGCAGAAAACATCTTAAAATCCTGTGCACGACAAGGTCAGGATATCTCCTGATGGGCGAGGTGAAATGCGTGTAGTCAGAGAAGGCAAGGCCGAAGTGACCTATGTTTTCATCAGAGTAAACGGCCTGCTTCATGGAGCGCAGCAGTACGTGGTTGATCAGCTTCTCTTCGGGTTTGCCCTCGGCACTTGCAAGGACTTGCTGAAATGACTTTGGCGTAACCGAGCGGCCAAGGTCGTAGCCAAACCCTGCTGCGAATTCCTTAAAGTCCGTGATGCTTTCCGGGTCCGGTTTGTCGTGTATTCTATAGATGAACGGGTATGCCTTCTTGCTGAAAAGTTCAGCCACCGCGCGGTTTGCCGCGAGCATAAACTCCTCTATTATCCTGTGTGCTATGTTGCGCTCGCTCTTCACTATGTCTTCGACCCGGCCCTCGATGTCGATTATTATCTGTGGTTCGGGAAGGTCGAAGTCGATGGAGCCGTCTTTGACGCGCTCTTTATTTAATTTAAGCGCAAGCTCGCGCATAACGTGCAGGTCTTCTGTTATGTGTGCGTACTTTTCAATTAATTTGCAGTCATCTGAGTTGTTTGTGTCGGGATTTAGAAGTGTTTTAACTTTTGTATAGGTCAGCCGCTCCTTGCTTTTTATTACACTTTCAAAAAAGGTTTTTCCCGTGACTTCGCCTTGTGCATTAAATAAAAGTTCTGCCGTGAGGGTCAGCCGCTCTACGTCCGGTTTCAGAGAGCAGATACCGTTAGAGAGGGATTCGGGCAGCATGGGCACGCACCTGTCCGGGAAATAAACGCTCGTGCTGCGCCCGTACGCTTCCTTGTCAAGTGCCGTGCCTTCTTTAACGTAGTGGCTTACGTCTGCGATGGAAACAGACAACCTGTATCCGTCACCCACCCTTTCTACCGAGATCGCGTCGTCAAAGTCTTTTGCCGTTTCTCCGTCAATGGTGAATATGGCTTTATCTCTGAGGTCTTGTCTGCCTTTAATGTCGGCCTTGCCAACACGCGCAGGGATCTCCCCTGCCTCTTGCATTACGTCCTGGGGGAAGCTGCTTGCAAGGCCGTATTTTCTTACGATGACTTCTACTTCAACGTCCGGGTCGTTCGGGTCTCCGAGGACTGAAATGATGGTTGCAAGGGCCGGCTCGTATTTGGACGGCCAGCGCGTGATCTCCGCCTCCACCAGGTCGCCGTCTGTTGCCCCTTTTGTCTGGCCTCTTGACACTGCTATATCGTTTAAGATGCGTTCGTTGGAAGGTATTATTATGCTGCTGCCTTTGGATTTCCTGAGTTTTCCGATTATGGTATGGTGCGCCCTCGTAAGCACTCTGACGATGCTGCCTTCGCGCTTGCCGCCGGGCTTGTACCCGTCAACCCTGGTAACGACTTTATCGCCGTGCATTGCCCCGCGAAACTTACGTGCCCCTATAAATACGTCTTCGGGTTTTTCCCCGTCTTTTTGTTTTTCCTCGGGGTCCTCGTCCGGTATGACAAAGCCGAACCCGTCCGGGTGAGCGCTTAGCGTACCTGTCACAAGGTTCATCTTTTTTGTGAGTCCGTAACGGCCGCCGCGGACCTTAACGACCGTGCCTTCCTCTACCATTCTTTTTAGAGTCTTTTTAAAACTGTTACGATGGTCTCTTGGCACTTTAAGGGCGCGCGTAAGTTCTCTGAAAGATACAGGACGGTTTGTGTCTGTCTCCATAAAATCTAAAATTTCTTTTGTGTCTTTTTTCATTTTCTAATTATCACTTGGGCATTGTGACCCTTATCCTGTATTTGACCTTAACCTCTTCGTCCTTTTTTACAGGTACGTCGAAGCGAAGCGTAAAGGCGTCGATTTTTTTGTACGGATGTGTTTTATTAATGACACGCCAGTCGCTGTAAAGCGGCTCTATGATGCCAACGGTGATGTCTTCTTTTTTATGGTTTTTTAAGGTTATCTCCCACTCGCTCTCGTGCACCCTTGATGATATGACCTTGTAGTCGGTCTGTATCCTTTCAGCCACAACGTCGAAGGCCTCGCCTATCTTAAGCCTTACCTCTTCGTCCTTTGGCGTGTGCTCTATCCTGTCTTCACCTATGAATTGCAAGCTGCCTTTGTGGTCTTCCTTGTAAAGCCGCATAATACCTTTTGGCAGAGGCATGCCAAGGTTGTTCTTCTTTGAGTTCTTGAGTTTTACGTATACGTTTACCGGTTGCTTCGGGTTTTGCTGGCGGTAGCGCCGGGTGAAATAACTCTGCATGCCGTAGACAAGAAGTTCTTTTTCTATGTCAATGTCTGTTGCCTCAAGCAGATTTATCTGTTTTGTCTGTTTGTCTTTTATGGTCGTTTTCCGTTCCAGGTCGTATATGTGGTATTCGAAAAATGAATTTTCAGTGAACTGCGGAGCCCTCATGCTTTCTGCCATTGCAAAGTCCATTTTCCTTTTATACATGACGCGGCCTTCGGGTTCGGCCCGGTTCACCTCGCCTGCCACGAGCTTCAACGTTGCGTCTCTGTATGTAGTCCCGCTCCTGTTGTCAACGGTTACCCAGCCTGAGAGGTCGGCTTTTTTGTCGTCTTTGCCAAGTGTCAGGACGTAATCCGCCTTCCAGTTTATATTGTTTGTAAGGTATGAGACCTCAAGGTCGTGCGGGTCGTTTGCGCTGTTGTCATAGAGCCACATGAGTGTCGGCTTGGCTATAAGGTCTTCGGGAAGTTCGGGCAGGACCTTGTAGCCGGGATGGCCGAGGTATATCTCGTCGCCTATCTTGTAGACCTGTCCCTGGTTGTTGCTAAGCAGCGTTGCCTCTATCTCTTTTTCCTTGTTTTTATATATGTTCCTGTCTATCAGCTTGATCTTTTTGCCCACGTATTTGTCAAGCAGCTTGTTTGCGTTCATTAAATCGTATTCGTAGTTCTGCTCAAGTACCGTGAAGGCGCCCGGCATGTTTACCGAGACGGCCTTTACCGTAACCGGTTTTATAGAGGCTGCAACGTCCATAAAACGAAGCTCACCAATACCCGTATTAAGCTTGATGTTTCTTGTATCTTTTACAAGACCGAGGTTTGAGTTGTAGACCGTTACCTCTATGTTTGTCTGGTCATCGGCGGTGCTGGTCAGGGTCGGGTTGTTACTATCCTGGTTAGCGGCAAGGATGAGTGTCGGCACGAGGAGAAGCATAAAAAAACAAAATGCCTTTAGTTTAATTTCATGTTTTTTTTTCAGTTTTATTTTCATAATAACCTCTGTTTTTTATTTCCTGCCGCCGTACATGGCGAACATCCCGTATTTATAATAACAATCTACATCATGGAAGCCTGACTTAGTAAGTACACCGAGGTGTTCAGAAATGTCCTCAAGCTTTGCGTAGTGCTTCGGCTCACCGTGTCTTCTTATAAACTCGTCGCGGTCTACTTTAACGGAAAGTTTTTTTTCACTCTCTTTCATTTTTTCGTTCCACAGCTCGACGTACCAGTCTTCAAGCTCACCCACTTTTGCGTCTTTCCCACGCGGCGGTGCGCAGACCTCCATGTTTATGAAAAAACCACCCGGTGTGAGCAGGGAAAAAACGTAGTCGAGCATGTCTTGTTTATGTTCCGGCGCAAGATGATGCAGGGCGAGGGAGGAGAATATCAGATTGAAACCTCCAGCTGACTTAAGTTCCTTGTTTGCTTTTTTGCTTAGAAGCCCTTCAAAGCTTTCCGTAATAAACCTTACGTTATTGTCCCCTGCGTCCCTGGTATCCCCGGTATCCATAGGCGAAAGGCTATTGAGCCGCACCTTTGCCCTCTCTATCATGTCACTTGATGCGTCGATGAGTGTTGCCTTGATGGTTGGGTCCGCTGCCAAGAGTTTTTCGCTGACAATGCCGTCGCCGCAGCCAAGGTCAAGCACGCGTGCGCCGGCATTGATAAAGCGGCGGTAAAAGGACAGCAAGAGGTGGTGCATAACCCCTCTTTCAGGCACAATCACGTTGGCTGAGTCCACGAAGGACTGTGAATGATCTTTTTCACCCCAGCCTGTGCCTTTAAATGTATCGAATGTGTCGGACGTATCGCTCATCTGGCTTGCAATTTTTCTCTGAGATAAAGTATAACCGTCCAGCGGTCTTCTTCCGAGAGTGTTGCAAAGGCCGGCATGGCCGTGCCAAGTTCGCTCCCTCCTTCCGTTACGGTCCAGAAGAGATAGGCGTCGGTTGCGATGTCTTTTTCCACTATGCGAGCCAGGTCGGATGGCTTCGGGTCGATTGCTTTGCCTGCCGGGCCGTCGCCCCAGCCGGTCCTGCCGTGGCACAGGGCGCAGTTGCTTATAAAGAGGTCGTGGCCCTTTTTCAGTACTTCCTCATCTGAAGTGAGCGGGTTTGTCAGGCCTTTGTATTTTTCCGGAACGCCGTTTGCTTTTGCATGTTCCATGCGTTTTGTGATGTATGGTGCGTCTGGCCGCGGTGTTTTACCGGCGGATGTTTTTGTAGAGGATTTCTGGCTGTCCTGGCCGCAGCCGGTTGTAACAAGCATTGCAATACCAAAAATCAAGACAAGGACAAAGGTTGAAAATTTTCTCATGATACCACCTCCCATATAATAAGAATTATTTCCGGTCATAAAGGCTTTCTATAACGGTTTTATATCGCTCCGCCACCACAGAGCGCCGGACTTTAAGCGTGGCGGTAAGCTCTCCACCCTCGGTGCTGAGTTCGTCCGTTATAATGGCAAAACGTCTTATCTGTTCAAACCTGGATAGGTCGGCAAGGGCGTTTTTCACCCGGCCTTCAAAGAATTTTTCTATTGTCTGCTTTCTTGTATTACCACCGGCTGGAGTCACGCCCGGTACTTCCAGCTCAGGCTCTGGCATTATAAGGGCTGTTAGATGCGCCCTGCCATCGCCAAACACTACGGCCTGTTTTATGTACTTGTCTGATTTAAGCAGCATCTCTATGCGCTGAGGTGATATGTTTTTGCCAAGCGAGGTTATGATCAAGTCCTTTGCCCTGCCGTTTATCGTTAGAAACCCGTCGGAATCTATAATCCCTGTGTCGCCGGTATGGAACCACCCGTCCCGAATTACTCTGCTTGTTTCTTCCGGCATGTTAAGGTAGCCCTGCATGACGCTTGGTCCTTTTACGAGTATCTCGCCGCTTTCGCTAAGTTTTACGTCCACTCCGGGAAGCGGCCTGCCGACGGTTCCAAGCCTGTTCGCCTCGAGCGTGTTGACCGTGACGACAGGGGACGTCTCTGTAAGGCCGTAGCCCTGGAGCACGGGCAGCCCAAGGTTCCCGAAAAACCGCGCCGTGTCCGCGGCAAGGGCAGCGCCGCCTGAGATAAAGAACTTAACCCCTGGTACGGCCTTTTCCCTGACCGCGTTAAGGGCCATCCTCTCGAACATCCCCGGTTTGCCCCTTGAGTTCATCGCACGTTCGAAGATTGCTTTTTTAAAGCCGCCGGCCTTCTCTACCCCGTCTAAAATTTTTGCTTTTACTTTTTCAAAGAAAAACGGCACGCCTGTCATAAAGCTTGGGCGAAAGAGGTGAACGTCGGCTCCGACGTAAGCAAACCCGGAAGAGTAGGCAATTGCCGTGCCTTTTTCAATGAGCAGGTGGTGCACCATGCGTTCAAAGACGTGGCTGATGGGCAGGTATGAGAGATAGAGGTCGTCCGTGGTAAAAGGTATGACCTGGGAAACAGCCTGTATGTTTGAGAGTAAATTAGCGTGCGTGAGCACCACTCCTTTTGCCCTGCCCGTGGTGCCGGAAGAATATATTATGGAAAACGGGTCGTCCGGGGTGATTTGTTCTATACGTTTTTTAAGTAGCGTGTTGTCGCTGCACGCTTTGCCGGAGCTTGTTAGTTCGTCAAGTGTAAGGCAGGGCAGGTTGCCTATTTGCGCAGGGCGAGTGTCGCTGGTTGTGACAAGCAGCTCAAGTTTGTCAAATGTGTTTCCGTCAAGAACGGGTCTGATCTTGTTTTCGTGGTTTTCACCGTATACAAGTATGCTTGCCCCGGAGTCCTTGATTAGCGCTTTTTTGTCTGCTGCCGACAGAGTTGTGTAAAGCGGCACGCTCACGCAGCCAATCGAGCTTACGGCAAGGTCGGTTATTATCCACTCCGGGCAGTTGTCCATGAGCAATGCCACGCGAGTGCCCGCCTGCACTTTGTTCTTAATAAGGCCGAGGGCCAAGTCGCGTACCGCCCTGACAAACTCTCCTCGCGTCGTCGCAGCGTGCCCCCCGTTTTTTTTAACGAGCAGGGCTTTTGCGTCCGCCGGTACTGTAGAGTTGAAAAATACGGCTGGAATACTTTTTCCCTTACTTGCGTGAAAGTCCGGGTCTGGTTTTATTGAACAGTTAATGGTCATTGTTTATGGTTTCTATTGAACTCCCGCGGCAAGCCGAGGGGAATTAACCAGCATACAGGGCTCTACACTTAGCACGGCGGGCTTAAGCCCGCCGGTTGAAAGGGGGTAAGCGCCTGTCTTATTTAGGTACTTTCTCCCAGTCCTTTAAGAACTTCTCCATGCCAATGTCGGTTAACGGGTGCTTGGACATCTGTTCAAGCACCTTGTAGGGTACTGTTGCAATGTGCGCGCCCTCAAGGGCTGCGTCAAGTACGTGTACCGGGTGTCTGACACTTGCAACTATTACCTCTGTTGCAAAGTCGTAGTTTTCGTATATCTCCATTATCTGGTTTACCAGGTCCATGCCTATGTGCGAGATGTCGTCAAGCCTTCCGATAAAGGGAGATGCGTAGCTTGCTCCCGCCTTTGCCACAAGCAGGGCCTGGAGCGGGGAAAATATAAGAGTAGCGTTGGTTTTTATGCCCTCGCCTGAAAGGGCTTTTATGGCCTTTAATCCTTCAAGCGTCATTGGGATTTTTACAACGATGTTGTCGTGGATTTTAGCAAGGTCGCGGCCTTCCGCTATAAGGTCGTCTGCGGTAATGCTCACTGCCTCTGCACTTATCGGCCCGTCCACAATTGAACAGATCTCGACTATCAGTTCGCGGAACTCGCGGTTTTCACGCGCTACAAGTGACGGGTTTGTGGTAACTCCGTCAACAAGACCCAGGTCGTTTGCCTTTTTAATCTCTTCGATGTTGGCGGTATCGAGAAAAAACTTCATTAAAAAACCTCCTTATTCGGTTATGTGCCATGGTTAAGAATCTAATTATAACGTTGTGAAAAAAATAAATAAGTTTGCAAATACTTGCAACGCCTGTGTTTACAAATTTAAGACGCAGAGTTTTTTTGTTGGCGGAACAAATGCCTGTTGACCATTCGCCATGCGAAGCTGCGCTCAGCGAATATAATAGTCAGCTTTTTTGACTTATGGACGAAAGATACGCAAATACATATTGCACCATTCGCAGCGCTAACCCGCCATGTGGGCAAACCATCTCCCGGTTAAGCTGTGATGTATCAAAAGCAATTATGCTGAAAAAAACCTCGCAGTAATATTAGGGCGCTAACTCGCCATGCGGGTGAAAAATCTTGACTAAAATCACTTACTGTGCGAGAATTTTTAAGTTCAGGCACGGTAAGTTTGCCTGTGATAAATTTGTAAGTGCATTTTAACCTATAACAGGCAAAGTATATACCGAAAAGAACGTTATTTCAATGCGTAAATATTAAAATAACATGCAAAGCAGGCGGTATGTGTTTTTTTGCCTGGAAGGTTTTGCCAGGCGAAGCCGAAGTGGCGGAATTGGTAGACGCGCCAGGTTCAGGACCTGGTGGGCGCAAGCCTGTAGGGGTTCGACTCCCCTCTTCGGCACCATAACTTACGTACTTGCCTGGCGGCGGTGTTACGCACCCCCCATTTCCCCCCCGGCAACCCCGGGTCACTGTGTGCGGAGGCTTTTTTTAGAATGTTTTCAGATAGTTCGTTAATTCTTTGTGCTGTTTATAAATGGGTGTTTTAGTTCTGACATGGGCGCTTCAGACAACAGGGTTTTGATTATAATTCCTGCCTATAACGAGCAGGATTCTATTGGTGGCGTTATAGAAGACGTTAAAGGGCACATGCCGGAAGCGGACATAGTTGTTGTAAACGACGGCTCGACTGACGACACTTCAAATGTAGTCAGGCAAAAGGCTGTACAACACCGGGGTGTTATACTCATAGACCTTCCCTATAATCTGGGGATCGGCGCAACCGTACAGACAGGCTACCGTTACGCGGTTTTGCATGGCTACAAGGTTGCCGTGCAGGTGGACGGGGACGGACAGCACCCGGCAAGAGAGATCAGAAAACTAATTGAGCCCGTGCTTGCAGGCAAGACCGACCTGGCAGTCGGTTCCAGGTTTCTTGGTGAAGGTGATTACACGCCTTCGGTCTTCAGAGGGAGCGGGATAAAGATTTTTGCCTCCATAGTGTCTTCAATAGTGGGAAGCCGGGTGACCGACCCGACGTCCGGTTTTCGCGCGACAGGGCTCAGGGCGCTAAAGTTCCTTGAGGAGATATATCCGGAAGACTACCCTGAGGTCGAAGCCCTTGTGTTGCTCCACAAAGGCGGATTTGTTATGATGGAAGTCCCCGTTACAATGGCCGTCAGGCAGGGCGGGCGGTCTTCGATTACGCCGGGACGGTCGGTATATTATATGGTCAAGGTGATGCTCGCTATTTTTGTAGACTTACTTAAAAAGGTCGACTAAACAGGGTGAGCGGTCCGGATGTAGATCTACAGCGGAGGTCGTAAATAGTAAGGTGCAAACGGTTCAGATAATCTCCATAATTATTGCCCTTGTGCTCTTCGTGGTTGTTATAGATTTCATAAGGCGCGGGTTGTTGAAGGAGCGTTACTCGGTACTGTGGCTTGCCTCAATAGTCGCAGTCGGGGTGCTTGCCGTGTGGAAGGACCTGGTTGACCTGGTGGCGCTTAAGGTCGGCGTTGCGTATCCGCCAAGCCTGCTTTTTCTTGTAGCGTTGTTTTTCGTACTGATTATACTGTTTCATTATTCGGTTGAGCTTTCGATTCTTACCGGGAGAAATAAAAAACTCACGCAAGAGCTTTCGCTCTTAAAGGCTACCGTAGAGGCGCAGGGCCGGGCGATTGGTGGTCTTGGCAGGGGCAGGGACCAGAAGAGTGCCTCTGTTAAGGATCAGGGCAAAGCCGCCATCATTAAAGGTGACGACGGCGATGACGGTAAAAAAAGGTGAAAAAAGGTCTGAATGGATAGAATCCTGAAAAGCGGCTGGTTTCATATCGGCGTTATATTCGTAATTTTTGTAGGCGTATTTATCGCCTATTCAAATACCTTTTCGTCGAGTTTCCACTTCGACGACGTGCCGCATATAGTCAGCAATTACCAGATTCGCGACCTTGACAATACCTACGCTCTTCTCAAAGGAAACAGGGGCGTGACGATGGTGACCTTTGCCGTTAATTACGCAATCGGCGAGCTTGATACCACAAGTTACCACGTCTTTAATACCCTCATACACATAGCAACCGCGATACTTGCTTATTTCGTGCTTTTCTTTACCCTCCGAATGGTAAGCAAAGACGGGGGCTGGTCAAAGAAGATTGCCGCTTTTGCGGCCTTGCTTTTCGCCCTCCATCCCGTACAGACCCAGAGCGTTACTTACATCGTGCAGCGAATGGAGAGTCTCTCAAGCCTGTTTTACCTGATAGCCCTTCTGGTGTTCTTAAAAGCTGCCGCAGCCTCCACGCACGTAAAGCGTATAATACTGTATGCCGGGGTTGTGGTTGTCTACATCCTTGGTTTCCATTCAAAAGAAGTCATTATAACCCTGCCTGCCATTGTCCTGCTTTATGATTTTTATTTTTTAAAAGACCGCGCGGCAGACGACCCGGACGGGAACGAACGGCACGAAGGCGCAAAGCCCGGGACAGGCCTGCTTACTCCCGCACTAAAATCCAGGTTGCCGCTCTACGGCGTACTGTTTATCTTGTGCCTGTATTTTATCATCTCAACGGTGGCGCCGCTTGGCGGGTTCGGAGACTTAAGCAAGGAGTCCTCGGGCGAGTTGGTTGCCGCTGCAACCACACATCTTGGCGCCCCGACGGCAGGGTTCGGAGTAAGGGGCATAAGCCCGCTTGAGTACCTCTATACACAGTTCAACGTGCTTGTTTATTATATTGTGTTGCTCATCGTTCCTGCCAACCAGAACCTTGACTATGATTTTCCCATATCAAAGGGGCTTTTCGAGACCCCGGTGTTAAACCAGGGCACTGTTCTTAATTACCCGTTACCCCCGCCCATAGTCTCGCTGATTATACTTCTTTGTATACTTGGCCTCGGGGTATATCTGTTTTTGAAGTCAAGAAGGACCGGCTCAAAACGCGCCCTGGTTGCTTCGTTCTCCATATTCTGGTTTTTTATTATACTTTCGCCGACTTCAAGCTTTGTACCTATCGTTGACGTCATATTCGAGCACAGGCTCTACCTGGCTTCGCTCGGGGCCTTCACCGTGTTCGCCCTTTTGATAGACTGGTTTTTCGAGCGAATCGGTGGCGGCGGCAAACAGAGTGAAGGCAGCGCGTAGGAGATTTACAGTTACTGCTGAAAATCTTGCAAGTCCTGCATCATTGCGCAACCTGGCGCCGCACCGCTACACAAGGTACTTGAATAAATTTATAAATTTTCCAGACAACCTTACCCCCTGTTTATCGAGCTTGACTCCGGGAGACCTCTGGCGTGTTTAAGTCAAAGAGATTTTCTCTATTTGTTACTTTCTTCTTTGTGCTGGCAATTTTACCGGACATGTCGTGCGGCAAAAAAGTCAGTACCTGTATGGGGATTGATGACGAGAAGGACTCGTTTCCGGTTTTAGTTGAAAAGCCAGGCAGTAAAATAAAACCAGACAGTAAAATAAAACCCGCGCAAGCGGACGCCGGCGAGAACGAACCTTCCCGTCTTTCGACCGTTAAGGAAGCCAGTAAGGAGAAGCCATGGCAACTCACGACCGGAGCAAACGAGCCTGGAATTAGAAAACAAGGGCGTTATCAGTTAGCAACAGAGAGGATTAAATACGACAGCGATTTTCAGGATAAAGAGATAAGGCATCTGACGCGTCATATTGAGTCGGGTGAGATTAACGCCATAGAGCTGGCAGACGCTTATTACAGGCGCGGCACTATATGGTATTACAAGAGGAACTATAAAAAGGCCCTGGCAGACCTGACCGTATCCATTAACAAAAACCCCCTTGTCGCCGAGACGTTTCTTCTTCGGGGCGGTATCAGGGCGGAGAAGGGTGATTACGAAGGGGCAATTAAGGATTATACCAGGAGCCTTGAGCTAGGTCCGAACGACCCGTGTGCTTACAGTCTCAGGGGTAATGCTTTTTTTCACCTTGGAGAGTTTGACAAGGCCGAGGATGATTTTGAAAAAGCGATTGAACTCGGGTTCAACCTGGGTAAGGCCAATACGGTGTTGTGGTTGTATCTTGCAAGGGAGAATTCAGGTAAAGACGGACGTGAGGCGTTATACGAGCAGACCAGGCGACTTGACCTGAATGTTTGGCCCGGTCCTGTAGTTTTATTGTATCTCGGTGAGATTGAGCCGGATAAACTCCTTGCCAGAGCAAGGGACGACGACAAGGAAGTTGAGAAAGGTCAGCTCTGTGAGGGCTACTTCTATGTTGGAGAGTATTATTTGTTAGAGGCCAGGGCGGACCTTGCTCTGAATGCTTTTATACTGGCCCGTAATACAGGTCTTGTAGATTATGTTGAATATATCGGCGCCGAGGCGGAGATCAGGCGTTTGGGGCGAGAACATTTGAAACGTACCGCGAAGAAGCGCAGCAGGCGGGTTTATTGATCGATCGACTGATTGATTGATTAATTAATGCATGAAACGCCTTAAGAGTCAATAAAGACGGTTTTTTTTACCCGCTGCCTGTTGGTTTGTAGCCGTCCGTATTTTTTTGATCCTATTCTTTATGGAGGTCTGATTTCTTGAAGAAGCCTTTTTTATTGATTTTAGTGTTTTTGTTGTTGTCGTTCCTGCCGTTTATCACTTCAAGGGCCATTGCTCAGCCTGAGCCTGGAAAGGGCGACTGCGCAGTTGCAACCATAGCGGCTGTGTTCTGGGATGATTACGACACGGCGATAAAGCTCTATACGCGCTGTATAAAGTCGGGCAAGTTGACCGGACCGGGCCTTGCCCTGGCCTATAATTACCGTGGCAGCGCGTTTCAAGGACGCGGGGAATTAAAAAAAGCGGTAAGGGATTACACCATGGCCGTCAAGATAGACCCGAACCTTGCGGCGGCATTTTTTAACCGCGCCGCCGCATATCTGAAAAACGCCGGATACGACATGGCTGTCAGGGATTACACAAGTTTTATAATGCTAAGCCCAGGTAGCATTATGGCGGCAACGGCTTATACAAACAGAGGCGTTGCAAGGGGCGCGAGGGGGGAGCACGAACAAGCCATTAATGATTTTACAACCGCAATCGCTCTTGAACCGAAAAGGGCCGGGCTTTACGTCCGTCGCGGCGGGTCGTACCATGACACGGGGGACTACGCGAACGCGGTCATTGATTACGATAAAGCGATCAGGCTTGATCCGGGCCATTCCGGGGCTTATTATAACAGGGGGCTTGCAAGGAGCGAGCAGGGTGATTACCAGGGCGGCATTGCGGACTTTTCAAAGGCAGTAAGGCTTGACCCCGGTCATGCCTATGCCTTTGCTGCTCGCGGCATTGCCCTTGTTGAGCAAGGGAATTTAAAGTCTGCCGTCCGGGACTTTACCGAGTCCATACGCTTGGACCCGAATTACGACGCAACGTTCAGGTCGCGCGGCAGGAGTCTTTTTCTGCTTGGCGATTTTAAGGGTGCGGCCGAGGACTTCAAGACTGCACTTTCAATGGATGAGACCTGGGCCTACTCGATGTTGTGGCTCTATATGTCGCTTGAGCGGGCGGGTATGGACGGACGCACCGGTCTTAAAGAACAGGCTAAGCGGCTGGATTTAAATATGTGGCCCGGTCCGGTTGTGTCTCTTTACCTTGGAGAGTTCACCCAGTCCGGGGTGATAGAGGGGCTTAATGACGGATCCACTTATGTTGATAGCGAAACCTTTTGCGAGGCGTACTTTTATATAGGCCAGTACTATTTAATGTTGGGACAGACAGAGAAGGCTCGCGAGATGCTGGAGAGGGCCGTTGGTACGGACGTTACGGGTTTCCCGGAGCACAGTGCTTCGCTTGCCGAGCTTGGGCGTATGGGGAAGTAAGTATACACAGAGCACCATAACTGCCCATACCTGCGTTGCTCCTCAGTCCGTCGTTTCGGCGTACTAAATAGTACTGCCTTAACTCCGTACTGTCGTTGCGCCTTGGTATGGATTGTTCTGATGCTCTGCATATATGTTTTTGTTATTCCTGCGAAAGCAGGAATTCAGTTTTTTACATCCCCTCCCTTGATGGGAGGGGATTGAGGGGAGGGTGTATAGTTTCGGCGCGGGGACGCACCGAAACATCTAAACTTTTACGCGCGGAGTTTAGCTTGTGAAATTCAAGAAACTATTTCAAATCTCTATTTTTGTATTAATTGTATTAAATGTCCTCGCTGTTATTCTTGAAACGGTGGAAAGTCTGTTTGTTCAGTACGAAACTTTTTTTAGAATATTTGAAGTTTTTTCTGTAATTGTTTTTTCCGTGGAATATGTTTATCGTTTGTGGACTTGCATAGAGGAGAAAAGATTTAAGAATCCTTTTTTAGGTAGGATTCGTTATTCTTTTACTTTCCTTGCGATAATTGACTTGCTTGCAATACTGCCATTTTACTTTCCAATGATTTTTCCTGTTGATCTGCGTTTTATTAGAGCTTTACGCCTTTTCAGGCTGATACGTTTATTGAAAATTGGTCGTTATTCAAAATCTCTTATAACACTTCAACATGTCATAAAATCAAAAAAAGAGGAACTACTGATAACTGTATTTGCCGGTGGTGTTCTGCTCATACTTACGTCAAGTTTAATGTATTATATAGAACATACTGTACAACCTGAAGCATTTAGCAGTATACCGGCATCACTTTGGTGGGGTGTAATTACACTTACAACAGTTGGATACGGGGATGTATACCCTGTAACATCAATAGGGCGAATACTTGCCGCGTTTATGGCTTTTATAGGGATAGGTCTTTTTGCTTTGCCTGCTGGTATCGTGGCTTCCGGGTTTACGGAAGTAATCAAGAAAAACAAAAACAAATGCCCTCATTGTGGAGAAGATATAGCGTAGGGCAATTTGTCAGGCTTGCGTCTCTTGCATAACCTTTCTCCCTGCCTTTTTCTTCCAGAACTTCTCAATCTCCACCATAAAAAACACAACAGACGATATAACAAGGGTAAAGGCAAGCACGGTTGCTACGGCTCATTTTGCAAGCCCTGCTACACCTTTGTGTTTCATAATAGCCTTTTCCGCTTCCACTATGAATAGTATACTTGCCGAGACGGCTACTATCCTGAGCCAGTTCCATATGCCGATTGGCTCTGTACCAAACAGATGGTTCAGGACCGGCCAGTATGTGAACATTATCTGAAAAAGTACCACGGCTGCCACCCCTACGAGAATTATCCTGTTGCCGAAGAGTCCCTTGAGGCTCAAAACACTTCCGGTCAGATACCTCGTATTGAAAACATAGAATATCTCGAAAAATACTATGACGTTAACCGCAACCGTCCTTGCACACTCAAGACTCGTTCCCCGCGTCAATTCGAAATAAAACAGCCCGAAGGTGCCAGCTGCCATAACAACGGATACAAGGATTATTCTCCATATAAGGTATGGCTCGAGCAGCGGCGTGTTCGGCGTTCGTGGAGGAGCTTTCATCGTCCCTTCTTCAATGGGTTCAAAGGCAAGGGTTATGGCAAGGGCCACGGTGGTTATCATGTTTATCCACAGAATATGAAGCGGTAGGACCGGCAGCAAGGCACCGGTGGCGACTGCCCATATTATTACAAGACATTCGCCACCATTTGTCGGCAGTATAAACATGATGGTCTTTTTAATGTTGTTGAATACTGTTCGCCCCTCCTCCACGGCTCGCTCGATACTTGCAAAGTTGTCGTCGGTAATCACCATGTCTGCGGCTTCTTTCGAGACCTCTGTTCCTGTTATGCCCATAGCACTGCCTATGTCGGCTTGTTTGAGTGCAGGTGCGTCGTTCACGCCGTCGCCTGTCATTGCAACTATATGCCCCTCATGTTGCAAGGACCTGACCAACCTGAGCTTATGACCTGGATTCACCCGTGCAAATACATTTACCCTTAAGGCCACCTCATTAAACTCTTCATCGTCAAAACGGTCAAGCTCAACCCCTGTCATAACATCGCCTTTTAACCCCATATCCGCTGCAATGGCCTTGGCCGTCATAGCATGGTCGCCGGTAATCATCTTTACCCCGATGCCTGCGTCTCTACATGCGGCTATGGCGTCAATTGCTTCCTGGCGCAAGGGGTCGATCATGCCAACAAGCCCCAGAAGTGTAAGGCCATCCCCCTCAATATCTTTAAAACTGAGTGCCAGATGGTTCTTTGGGGTGCGTTTGGAGGCTATGGCAAGCACCCGGAGCCCCTCTGAGGCCAGGTTCTTTGCGCAGTTTTCCCAGAATGGTACGTCTATCTCTTCATCTGTCTTCGAGGCGCATAAAGAGATTACTCGCTCTGGCGCACCTTTCAGATATACGACGCCGTTGCCATAATGGTCATGATGCAGGGTTGCCATGAACTGCTGTTCCGACTCGAATGGTATGGAGTCGGTCCTCGGCATCACTGCCTTTTCACTGTCCTGTTCAAGAAGCGCCTTTCTGGCCGCCACGATGAGGGAACCCTCTGTGGGGTCCCCTGTTATCCTCCACTCCTCACCGTCATGGCTGAGACTTGCGTCATTACACAAAAGTCCGGCTCTTAACAGGTTCAACAACGAAGGATACTTAGAGGCGTTTATGCCGTCTCTGTTTTTTACAAACGAACCCGACGGGGCATATCCCACGCCTGTTATGGAAAAATCACCCTCATCTGTTATTACCCTGGTAACGGTCATCTCGTTACGGGTAAGAGTGCCTGTCTTGTCGCTACATATGACGGTTGTGCTGCCGAGAGTTTCCACGGCAGGGAGTTTTCTTATGATCGCATGCCTCTTAGCCATCCTCGTTACCCCTATGGCAAGGGTTATGGTCAGAATGGCAGGCAGCCCTTCTGGAATGGCCGAGATAGCAAGGGCAATGGCGGCCATGAACATCTCAACTGAGCCCTGCCCCTTTATTAAAGTCCCGAGGGCAAAGAATGCTGTGCAACCGGCAATTATTACAATGGTTAATATTTTGCTGAAGGAGGCGATCTTCTTTGCAAGGGGTGTTGTAACTTCTTCAACCTCCTGGAGCATTTCCGCAATCTTGCCTATCTCCGTATCATCACCGGTGTCTGTTACTATTCCGACGCCTTGCCCTGAAGTAACGAAGGTGCCGCTGAAGGCCATGTTGACCCTGTCGCCGATCTCAGCTTCCCTCCTTACGGGTTCCGTGACCTTACAGGTAGGCAGAGATTCTCCTGTGAGTGCTGCCTCGTCCACCTGCAGGTTTTTGACTTTAAAAAGCCTCATGTCGGCAGGCACCTTGTCGCCTGAGCCGAGCACCACTACGTCGCCTGGGACAAGACGCTCAGCAGCGACCTCAGTCTCTCTGCCCCCTCTTATGACCGTTGCTCTAAGCGAAAGCATCTTCTTGAGGGAAGCCAGCGCATGTTCTGCCTTTGACTCCTGAATAAATCCGATAATTGCATTGATCACTACAACACCGAAAATGACACCGGAGTCAACCCACTCCTGCATAAGGGCGGTTATGGCTGAAGCGCCAAGCAGCACGTATATGAGCAGGTTGTGAAACTGTAGCAGGAATCGCACAATCGGACTCATTCGTTTCTTTTCTGTAAGATTGTTTGATCCGTATACTGAGAGCCTCTTACTTGCCTCTTCAGTGCTAAGCCCCTT
>CBDUXY010000005.1:0-31288 GCA_965371305.1 uncultured bacterium | reverse complement strand
ATTGCTTTAGGTCTACCCTGTTTCCTGAAAATCACCCTCTTACCGATCCTTCTTTAAACCTCATCAACAAAACGGTTGCTTCCTGTCAGTTGCCCTCTAAGAGCCGCCTCTCGTATTAACTCCCACTCGCCTTCGGGTATAGACTTTTCAACCAATTCCTTGTATCTTTCTGCACCAAGGCTTTTATAAAAAGGATCAGAATCAAGCCACTCAAGCTTCTCCTTGCCTGTTTTATACCTGTAACTCGACCATCTGTAATCCTCGGGAGCAACAACTATACCGGCTCTTACTGGGTTCAATTCCACATATCGGCAACATGCAAGAAAGTATTCCACGGCCTGTATAGGGCTTGATTTATAACGATCCTCCCATAATGTGCCACTTCTGCCTTCCAGTTAATTCACATAGCGAGTCTACCTCCCAGCAACACGCTTCATGAGCAAACCAAGATTCTCTTTCTCAACGCCTGGGTCGACTATAAGATGGACATGATTAGTCATAAGGCAAAAAGCGTATATCTTGCAGCCCAGATTATTTTTCCATTCCTTGAGATTTTCCAGGTAATATTGATAATCTTCATCACCCGCAAAAATAGCCTGTCTATTGTGGCCGCGATGAATGATATGGTGAGGCGTATCAGGAAGAACTACTCTTGTAGACCTTGGCATAAAAACATCTCACAACACAACTTTTCTTAATTCAATGAATTAAATAAATCTGTCCCCTTTTACTTTGGGGTCAAACCCATCCAGCCATAACCAGTTTTTAAGTCACCATTAACATCATACTCCCCAGCTAGACCGTCATTACTATAAAGGCAATATGTTACCTCCCTACAATCAAAACCCGCAAACTTGTTTGCGGGTTAAGTTGGTGTTTTGTTTGAGAATTAAACGGTCGCTGTCCCTATTTTTCCTATTTTTCCCTTTTTCCCTATTTTTCCCGTGTCCCCATAACTTTCTATTTTCTATTTGTCCGAGGAAATTTTTGCCTCTATAGAAGTTATCTGGACTAATGACTTGTTAAAATCATCTACAATTTTATTTAACGCATCAGAGGGATCGTCTGCATAAAAATCGAGCTCCCGCGAAAAACCGTATAGCGTAGGCTCTACGAGCATAAGTTCGTCCGAGGGCTCATGTTCAGGATTACCTTCTGCGTCCTGCGGAAAGATTGATTGAATGTTAAACAATTCATATCTCCAAGATTTATAACGAAATAATCTTTGGTCGCCTAACGATTGAAACAGTTCTATTCTTAAAGAAAAGTGATCATCTTCGGTCAGCTCCGTATCAAACTCGTATGTTTTAATAAGCTCAAAAAAAGAACTTGTTACACTGGGATGAGTTAATTTCACTTTCAACTCCGTATTTCTCTTAGATTTTGTAAAAAAACCACACTAAGAAAAGTCCTTATATTGATACTCTATTTGTCTATTTATCGTCCAAAAAGATTTTCAACTCTATACCAGTCATATGGACTAATGACATGTTAAGGTCTGTTAAAATTTTACTCAGTGCATCAGAGGAATCGTCTGCATAGAAATTATCATCCGATCCAAAACGGGGTAACATTAATTCTATCAGTATAACTTCATTCGAGGGTCCATGCTCAGACTTAACAACCCTATCCTCTGGAAAACTTGGTCGAATTTTGAAAGGCTCATCTCTCCAAGATCTATAGCGAAATAATCTTGGATCGCTTAGCGACCGAAACAGTTCTATTCTTGCAGAAAAAGTATCATTCCCAAGAGCCAAGTCCACTTCATATGTTTTTACAAGTTCAAAAAGAGAGCTTGTTATATTAGGATGAGTTAGTTTCAATTTTAAAACCGTCCTCCTCTTATATTTTTGTACAGTCTTTTGGTTTACAATAACAATGTTTTGTACGCCAGTCTAGAGGTGTTGTGTTCATACATACCCATTTGGCGTTGAAGCAAGCTTGAGAACGTGACCTGCCCCGCATTGGCGGCCCCGTTATACTCTTCCTAGGTGCTCTATCTTCGGGAATTGAGACCACATGACAAGTCGCTTTACAAGTCCATTTTCCTCTGCACCTCCTTATAAAATCAGTAACAGCAGTTGCTGCTGCTGACGCCGCTGCTGCATTCGCTTTCTTTCCGGCAGACGAAGTGGCATATGTGTGCCAAGCAACAATTGCAACCATTGTTACTACTGTAATTCCAACAACAGGGAAAATAAGTGCAAATTCACCGCTGGAATCAGTCAGGTTGATAGGATTATTAAACACATACCGGTATAAATTTGCGTCCCCGGCGGCAAACCCTATTGGATCTGTTTGGGTGTAACGTCCTGTCTGTGGGTCGTAGTAACGGTTAATATTATAATGTAAACCGGTCTCCGCGTCAAAATATTGACCTGGGAAACGTAAATTGTTCTCAACCGTTGACGCAACATCAACCACCGCCTGACCAAAGGCAGTGTAACGGGCACTCCAAACAACCACGCCAGAGTCGTTGGTCATGCTTTGCGGAGTGGCAAGGTGGTCGTTGTGGTAATAAAAATACGCCCCGGCAGCGTTGGTCATAAAGACAGGCTTCAAACCCATCCAGCCGTAGCCTTTTTTCAGATTACCAAATGAATCATACTCCCCGGTCAGACCGTCATTAGTGTCGTAAAGGTAATAAGTTACCTCACCACCGACGTCTTTGCTTACTCTTCTATTAAACAGGTCGTAGGTGTAAACAACCTCAGTGCCGTCAGGCAACACAACCCGCCGAAGCCTGTTCGCAGAGTCGTAATGGTAAAGCGTGGTTTCACCACCGCTAACCCTGCTTGTGGTATTGCCGTTACCATCATAAGTATAGACCGTGTTATTATTAAAACCCTCAAGTTCGTTATTAGCATTATAACTCCATGAACCAACAGTCTCAATGCTTGAAGTTCTGTTACCAGCTTTATCATAGGTATAAGCTTCATCAGCAACCAGGGAATTATCCACCCCGCTCAGCCTGTACAAACTGTCGTAAGTATAAGCTTCGCTGTTCTCTGCGGTTACGTTACCGACCCTGTCAAACCCGTATTCGTACTCGGAGCGGGTGGTAGTGCCCTGCTTTGTGGTGATAAATTTAAGCCATGAGTTCTTGTTGTACTGGTAATCCGTTGTAATGCCGTTTGGCAGGGTGGACTTAACAAGCCTGTTCCACTCGTATTCATAACCAACAGTTCGTCCTGCAAAGGCAAGGCTTGTTGGTTGACCAACTTTATTGTAGGCATAAGAGTGGGTGACTCCTTCGGGTGTTGTAAAAGTTGCCTTATTGCCGCGCGCGTCATAAGTATAAGAATACGTCTTACTAAATACCCCGAAGTCAACCGTCTCAGATAACATACGGTTAAGCGCGTCGTAAGTCATGGTGGAGCTAACGTCGCCTGAGACGTACTCCGTCATGTTCCCCACGGCGTCGTAGCCTAGCGTGTGTTGGTTGCCGTCAGCAGAGGTTATGCCAGTTAGCCTCTTTGCTGCGTCGTAGGCATAACCCGTAACCTTGCCTTCTGCGTCTTTAATCGTTTTAACAAGGCCGTCTTTGTAGTAGGTATATTCAGTACGCTGCCCCATAGGACGCGTCTCTTTCGTAACTCTTCCGACAAGGTCGTATTCATAGGTAGTTGTGTTGCCCTCCTGGTCTGTAAGCGAATCAAGATTACCTATAGCATCATAATTAGCTATTAAATTACCGCCATTTGCATCCGTTTGCATAACAACTCGTCCAAGCAGATCGTACTCAAATTTCGTCATATTGCCGTTTGCATCAGTTTTACTTAAAACTCTGCTGTGTGTATCATAAGTAAATCCAATAACATTTGTTAACGGGTCAATTGATGTCGTAACCCTGTCATTTTTATCAAACGTAAACTCTATAATGTTCCCGAGTGGATCGGTTTCTTTAACAGGCATTGACAAACTAGCACCGCATGAACTGCACCCGGCCTGGGTTACATACTCATACGAAGTCGTATTGCCCTCTGCATCGGTTTCCGATATAATACGGTTGGACGAATCATAAGCCCTAGTGGTGACTGCGTCGCCCTGTGTTATCTTAACAAGATTATCTTCTGCGTCGTATTTAAATTCAATCCTGTTGCCAAGCGCGTCTGTTACGGCAGTTGGTCTTTCATCAAAGTCACTCTCTAAGCCTGTTATCCTGTCAAGCGGGTCTTTTAAGCTTGTAAGCTTGCCGGCTGCGTCATAGGTCAACGTCGTTACATTACCAAGCGCGTCCTTTCTGGTAATCGGATTAGAAAGTGCGTCATATGTGTACTCAACCCTTGAACCTTCTGGGCCGGTCACTGCGGTCATATTACCTGCAATGTCATACTCGATGGTTCTGGCATTACCGAGCGGGTCGGTAATTGAAGTCAAATTACCGTCAGAGTCATAAGCAAACGTAGCGATAGCACCAGCCCGTGTTGTAGAGACACGCTGACCAAAACCGTCATAAACATGTACCGTTATCAGTTCATCAGCCGAACCCTTAGCAAGAGTCTCTTTTACCTTATTACCAAACTCGTCATATTCAAAGGTGTCAACCCTGCCGTCCGGGTAGGTCTTGCTTGTCATCCTGTTGCCTGTTGTATAGGTAAAGCTCCACTCGTTGCCTTCCGGGTCAACACGCCTGAGGAGGTTGCCGTTTTCGTCCTCTTGCTCCTCTGTTATATTGCCAAGCTCGTCAGTGGTTTTAATTATTCCACCTGAAATATGCTCGACCTGTTTTATTGTTTTACCGGACGAAACATCCACCGAAGAAGTCAAAAGCCCTTTGTCGTTGACCGTCTTTTTGACCTGTCTACCGTTATAGTCAGTAATAAAGAAGGTGTCGCTTTCAAAAGAATACTGGAATTCCTTAAAATTACCGTCCGGGCCGGTCACCTTGCCGATAACTCCCTTATCCGGTAATTTGTATATCATCGATACGGTCTCACCAAGTGGATTGGTCTTGCTCGTCATGCCGTGGTTTGAATTATACGTATAAGTGTATGCATGTCCGGCAGCGTCCGTTACCTTAATAAGATGACCGGTAGCGTCGTATTCGTAACTCGCCGTGCGGCCGGCAAGGTCCGTAGCCGTAGCAATACGGCCTCCGCCGTTATAAGTAAAGACCAGGGCGTCTCTATCTGTAGCGTCTTTAACCTTAACAAGCTTACCCTCGTTGTCATATTCCATCGTCCAGGTGTTGCCGTGATTATCTGATTTGGTAAGCAGCTTGCCGGTAAAGTCAAAAGTACGCGTATAAGCGTCAAGCTTTGAAAGGGTAAAGCCTCCTGATGGCGCTCCTTCAAGGTTCATTGCAGCCAGAGATTTTGGAAGGAATTTACCGACCGAATCCTTGTCAAATTTAAAATACCTGCCGTCTTCATCTACGAAAGTATTGCCGTTAATCACCTTTTCAAAGAAAGGCGTGGTCCAACCGTAACCAAGTGGGCCGTTTACCGGGCTTGCGAACTCAGAACCTGAGTCAGTTTTCAGAATCCTGTTACTCCGGTAAGTACGTCTTAAATTAACATCCATGCCCCTTGCAGACACACTTAAATCCGTCTCATCGAATGTATAGGTACCGTTGGTATATATTACCGTGCTATTGGTGTCGCTCGTCTCCGGCTCACACTGTTTGCAACTACTACCGCCTTTATTACCGTTACTACCTCCGGCACATGCCGGACCACCGGAAGGGCTACTGCCCCCCGTCGGGCATTCCACCGGAGTTATCAGTTTTGCATCTCCGGGCAGACCTCCCTCAATCCAACTGCCGGGGCCAGCGCCCGCATATCGATCATCACGAGGACCACCACCAGTAGCACCACTCCCTCCACCACAATCTAAAACCGTTAATCTTATTATAAATTCAATCGATTTTGTTGCTTCTCCTCTACCTTCACACGGCTCATAAACGCCTGAAATAGCTATTTTCTCATACCAGGCACACATGTCTCCGTAACCTCTAACCTCACTGAAAAGACCGGCCAGAGCATTATGTCGGCTCAGAGGTAATGATTGATTTACATCACTAGTAATGCCATCATCCCGCTGCATAGAATCAGGAACATCGGCGCAGGCAACCATTGTCCCCGTGTCGTCGCTATAATTATTAAATGCGACAGTCTGAACCTGGGCACGCCTGGTTAACCTGTACGGGATAGTGATGGACTGCATGGCCTCAAGACGCTCAGGCAAAAGCTCATTCATTACTTCCATGTCGTAGTCTTCAAAGCTAGTCGGTAAGTTCATCCGCATGTTGTATAAGGCAATGAGTCCGTAGTTGGTTACGGTAAACTCACCATTAAAGGTCTGCCCTGGTTGCAACTCGGGGACACTCACATAGGCCGGTTCGACAATAAGAACCGGTGCAGGAACGTTAGTCACAAAGGTCTGTTTAACATTTATCTCATACCTGTCCTCAATAGTTATCTCAGTAACACTCCATTCTATATCGATGAGATTTACCTGAAGTCCTATAAGTACGGTTGAGGTCAATCCTGGCTCCACGTAGAACGTACCTGAATACGGCACGTGATTTGAAGCAGTAACGTTAAATACATACCTGCCTTCCGGTATATCAAAATGCAATACCGTGCCGTCAGCACCAGACTTTATATTATAAATCAGTTCAGGTATCTGCTGATGCTGGAAGGTAATAGCCGCATCCGGCACGTCCTCATAAAATTCATTAAGTACGTCAAAGAGTACGCTACCAACGGCGTCACTCGTGACTGTTACCTGTATATTGTATGTAAAAGGTCTGTGGTTATCCGAATAAATGACAATCCTGTCGTCGTATACAGCCTGAGGAACTGTCTCGCCAGGACGAATGAATACTCCAATTGTTTTAGATGCTCCGGGAGCAATATCACCGATATTTGGATCGATTGTCAGCGACATCCACTCAGTACTTGGCCCTTCAAGACGCGCGTTCTTAAGTGTTTCATAACCCTTGTTCTTAATGTCGAACGTAGCTATCTTCTGCGTACCCCGGAGCAACCCAGTATCAATATAAGACGGAGTCGGCGAAATAATGGGTATAGACTCCACTATAGTAAGGTTGACGTTAAAGTCCTCTGTCACACCCTCGGTGCTGGAAATGGTAATCCTTACAAAGCCGCTATCCGGAGCATCTGGAGCCGCTGTAACTACTACGGTAACGCTTCTTTTCTCTCCCGGTCTTAAGCTGCTACCAAGGTTCAAGACCCCGACACTTACACCATCGGATAGCTCAGACGTATATTTTACTCCCGTAAGCGGAGTATCACCAAGATTTTCGATAGTTACAGATAAATTAATGGAACGATTCTTAGCAAGCCTTACATTATAAGCACTCGGACTAATATAAAGGCCAACTATATTAAACTGCGCCTGCACGGTCCTGTCGGTAACGTCCGGATGTACGGCCCACACACTGTAGGTGCCTGCCTCGTTCGCGCCCGGAGTAAAAGTATGGGTGAAAGTGCCGTCCGCAGCGGTCGTAACTTCAAAGAACCTGTCAAAACCCTTTACCGATACTCCAAGTTTGACAGGGACGTTTGCTGCGAAATCGCCCGTACCAGTAGAAACCGCACTGCCCGTAATAACAACCGCCTCGCCCTGCTGATAGGTCTGCTTGTCGGTAACGGCATTTGCACTGTACGCAACTTCGACAATGTTGGTCTCAAACGATACGGTCATGCCCGGAGCAACGACCTGGTCGGGTTTATTAAAGTGATAATAGGTGTTCTTGATCGTTGCCTCGACAATTACCCTTTGCGGGGCAGAAGGCGGCACGGTGAAGCTTACCGGAATGCTCAGGAAGCTTTCCCCCGGATTTGTGCGAGCAAGAGCGTAAGAGCCGACATTTACGACGTTGCCGGTCCTCTGGTCAAGGTTTCCGGTAGCAAGCAGGTTACCGTCCTGGTCGCGCAGGTTGACCGTAACGTGCGACGTAGGACCGTTATTCTGGCTTGTAAGAAACTCCATCAAGGCAGAACCAAGGTTGTTGACCTTGAGCCTGACCTGTGCCTGCCCGCCCCTTACAAGAGGCTCGTTAAATATCTCAAGCGCGGTCGAAGAACCTATGACCGAAGCGGTAACTGTTTTTGTAATATTAACAACCGTTCCGGGCGACGGATTCATCTTGCCTTTTATTACAACAGGAACGGTTGACTGAGCGTCAAGTGCGGTTGCAGCGACCTTACCAACGGTAAGGCTGCCGCCTGCGTCAACTGTAAACGGCCCTGCAAGCGTGCTCTTTGCAGCAGTGCCGATTGTCATGTCAATGGACGAAAGAGTAACAGCCAAATCCGTCCCGTTATTAGCGAGTACGACCTCGACAGTCTCAAGCGCGCCGCGCCTTAGTGTAGTTCCTTCTGCAAGCCCTATTGTAAGGTCTGGTAATGTAACGATTTTTATCGGACTTTCCTCACCAAGGTTATCCACCACAGACACGCCGTAGGTAACAGTGCCTGATGAATAAATACCATCGGCAAACGAAATCGATACGGTCGGGGTCTGGTTAATCCTGCTGCCGTTTCTGTAAATATAATATCCTGAGATCGTAGTATCAGGGCCGACCCAATTAAGTGTCGGCTGGCCATCGTCAATCAGGGTCAAAGTCAGTGATGATACAGGGGCAACAGGGAAGGTGATCTCGATAGTCTCGGACGGCGCGCTTTCGTTACCGAGTGCGTCAAGCGCCGTCACTGCGTAAAAACGTTTTGCAGTGGTCGGCGATGTATCGACCGTCTCAGTTGCTGTTGTCGCGGCAACATGGGTTAATGAACTTATATCAGTAATTACGCCTGAATTATGGTAGAGCCTGTAGCTTACGTTTTCTTCACTGACCGCAGTCCAGACTGCGTTTATACCATCGCCACCAAGTGACAGCGTAAGTCCCGTAGGCACAGGCGGCGCTGTTCTGTCGGAAGTCGCGCTGGCTTCGTCGGAACGAGCACTTTCGCTGTCAAGCAATCCAACCGAAGTGACCGAGTAATGGTACAGACCGTCAACTGGCGACAGGTCTGTAGCCGAGTTTGCAGCAAAAGAAGCAACAAACGTTGCAGATACATCTGCATCCGCACGGCGATAAACCTTGTAGGACCCAGCGCTTGTTATTTTATCCCATGAAAGGACAACACCACCGCCTTTCTCAGGCAATGCCGTAAGGTTAACCGGAACAGCCGGAGCTGGAGGTGCGTCCGCGTAGAGTAAAATTTTATCTCCGGAATTGATCGTTGTTGAAACATTATCAAGCGCGTCCCTTGCTTCGGTCAGCACGAATGTTGCGTCGCCTTCATTAAGACTGGAGATGTCAACCGTACCTGACCAGTGCAACTCATCTGTAGACGCAAGCCATGTAACAGAGGACGCCTGGGCGCCTGCGTCATGCAGCTCAAGCACCGGAGTACCGGTCGGAGGCTCGTCGAATTCGACTGTTACGGCAACCGGACTTGTTGTCAGTTGCAAAAGCGTAACCGGAGAAGTAATAGTTGCCCCCGGCCCGCGAACGTCAATAGTAAGGCCTGTGCCTGACTGGTTGCCCCTGTTGCCGATAAAGTCCTTACCTGAGAACTTAAATATCGTCGGCCCGTGCGGAGAGCTTGCAGTCACATTAAACGAGCCGGAATAATGCAGATCGTCCAGTTTCGTAAGGGTCATAACTATCGGCGAACCTGTCTCTGGCTCAAGACTGAAGAACGGAGTCTCTACAAGAGGCTCACTAACGGTAAAGCTAACATCTATCGTACCCTTTCCAACCGTTATATCGGATGCCGCGCTGCCACCGTTATATGAATACTCAACGCCTGATACGGACGGCGGCGCCCTGTCAGAGGCAATGGAAACCACGCCTGAGACCGGGCTTTCGTTGCCGGAACTATCAATAGCGGTTACCGCGTAGTACCTTAACACATCATCGGTAGGGATTTGCTCGGAGAGCAGGTAATTCAGCGGGTTAGCGTTGATCTTTGTAACGCCTGTATCGGTGGTTCCTGTAAACACTGCCGAACTTTCGTAAAGATTATATCCAACCGGAAGCTCACCTGCTCCCGCCTCCCAGGTAAACTCAACCGTGCCGCCTGCAAGGGCGCTGGCTACAAGGTTTTGCGGAGCATCGGGCGCGCCAGTGTCAACAATTATCTTATAAGCAGGGCTGAATGCACTCTCCCCACCCCTGTGTACGGCCTTGGCCGATATGAGATTGTCTCCCTCGACAAGCGTAACACCTGTGAACGAGAAAGAACCGTCCCCGGCTGAAGTAGCCTCGGCCACAACAAGGCCGTTTACGCGAAGCTTGACCGTTGTGTAAAGGTCGGCCGTGCCGCTTATACTAACAAGATAGTCAGGCGTTGTTGCCTCCTCTATATGGCTTGTAATAGCAGGTACACCCGGCGGCGCAAGGCTTACAATAACAGGTACGTCCAAAGTGGTAGTATTGCCGAGCGCGTCATAGGCCATGAACTTAACCGTATGGTTCCCGTCTGCGGCTTCGACAACGTTCCAGTAAGAACTGACAGTGCTGCCCGAACCGGTCGTAACGATTGCATCATTCAGGTAAACATCTATCCTGTCAACCGTGCTTTCCGCATCGGTGGCGGAAGCCGTAACCGTAACAGGCTCTGTCAGCACCTGTGAATCTGTAATATTAATGCCGCTAATGACAGGACCTGTATCGTCCTGTCTCGGTCTGGCACTGATGCTTTGAACCTCGCGCGTCTCAGCCCCGGACGTATTGGTGACGGTAACAGCGTACTGGTACATAACGCCGTTGGTAAGGCCCGTGTCGGTGAATGAAAGGCCGGTTAAACTTGCAATAAGCGTCATAGTAGCAACGTCTGTCTGCTGGTTAAGCGACTCAAGACGGTAGACGTTATAACGGTCTATATACGAACCAAGCGTTGTAGCAGGAGCACTCCACGTGAGTACGACCTTGGCCTTACCCGGCTCTGCGGTAACATTTTGCGGATTCGGGAGCCTTGTTACTCCTGTTGCGACCCTGCCTGCACTTTCGTGACCTGCACTGTCTTTTGTAGTTACCTTAAATTTATAGACCGTATTATCGCTAAGGCCTGTCTTTGTATAGGTAACGTCGGTGCTGCCAAGCGTCGTACCACCGTCGTAGCCTGAACCGTCGTCAAAATAAACCGTCTGGTCGGTTAAATCTCCCTTGGTGTCAACGCTTGCCGTCCAGTTAAGGGTTATAAAGTTGCCGTCGATTGTATTGTGATCAGCTGCTGCACTCAGGCCTGTTACGTCCTCGGGCGCAGCAGTATCGATGGTTGCGGCATTTGCCGTGTTGACGTTTATGTCCGAGTTGCCGCTGCCGTCCACTGGAACTACGGCAAAATAATACGTGACACCCTCTGTAAGGCCCGTGACCGTAAAGCTCGTTGTTCCGGCATTAACCGTTGCAACAGGTGTCAGGGCGCTTGAGTCGGTAAAGTCGGTTGTTGAATAATATACGCGGTAATAACCGACGTCAGGCGACTGCTGGTAGGCCGACCATGAGAGTGCAGCCGTGGTACCGCTTCCGCTTCCGTCGGCAACGAGCACGCCCGTAGCAAGGGGCTGCGGCGCGGACTCGTCGTAAAGTATGTCGATTATCCTTGTCCTTGAATTACCCATGGCGTCGCTTGCCATAAATATAAGGCGGTTAGTGATGCCTTCTGTAAGGGTGACGTCATAAGACCAATCCGTATTCATGTCGGTCGGCTCTATAATAGTAGAGCCGTTGAGCGTAACGGTAATGCCAGGCTCCTTTGTACCGGAAATAGCCTGAGTCTGAACATTCGACGGGTTCTGGTAGTCGGTAACGATAAACACCGCAGGGGTGGTGTCGAGATTAATGCTTGCTGCTACCGGAGTTGAATCATTCCCTGCCCCGTCCCTTGCGGTTATAGTAAGGGTATTGTCGCCCTCGGTAAGCGGGTAGACGTAAGACCACGGCGTGTCGCTATTCAACGCGACTTTTACGCTGCCGTTAATCACAATGGCCGTACCTGTCTGTTTAATCCCTGTAATGGTCTGTGTCGGCGTTTTAGTCGGTGTAGTGACGCTGTCTACCGTTGGGGCGACAGGCGCCTCTGTGTCAATAACAAAAGAGCTTAAATCTTGCGAAGCAAGTACGTTTCCGGCCAGGTCGGTTGCGCCTGAAGCAGTAACGGTATAAGTGCCATCGCCCGTCGCGGAGGTGAACTCGTAAGTGCCGCGCCATGCCTTTGCGCTAATCCAACCGCCTGTCAGATCATACGTAGAATTATTTTCAAACCTGACAAGGGGCTCCTCGGTCTGGGACATATTCTCGTTAAATATCAGAGTAAAAGTCACAGACCCGGCGTCGTACGGGCTTACCTTGTCAGTCGTCAGAGAATCCACAACAGGCGCAGTTGTGTCAAGAATAAAACTAAGTGAAACTGTGCCGGAATTTCCAAGCGCATCAACCGGGTAAAGAGTAACAGTATACGAACCGTCTGCAAAAGAGGCGTCAGGAGTAAAAACAACCTGATTACCTGAAATGTTCCAAGTCCCTGAAATCTCATCCGAGCCGGACTTTACCATCGCGCCAGCTAACGATGCGGCAAGGTTCACGTCTGAATAAACGTCAGACAGATTTACTGTAATAACACCGGATTCAGGCGTATATGAATCGCTAATAGGAGTAGAAGATGAAATTACAGGAGCCTGGTTATCAAGTATAATAGCTGCTTCTACGGCCTGGCTTTCATTACCAACGCTGTCGCGTGAAACAACACTATAAATATTTTCACCGGATGAAAGATTAACCTCGGCCTCCCATGTTGTACTGGCGTTAAGCGTAATAATTTCGCTGCCGTTAATTATTACGGAGGAATCTGCATCTTTAGTACCGGAAAGTGTCTGTGTGTTAATACTGGTCGGACTGGTAACGCTGCCAACCGTAGGCGCAGCAGGAGCCGTAGTGTCAAGTGTGATGAGTGTTAGAACTCCTTCACTTCTGTTGCCTGCCTCGTCTTCGGCATAAATAGTGATAGTATTATCACCCTCTCCAAAACCTGTTACACTAACACTCCATGTGGTATCTGTCGGATAAACCACCTGGCCCGCCACTGCTGCTCCGTCAGTTGTTACCGTAATCAAGCCGTCAACACTCTTTGAACCAGTTACATCTTGAGTAGAGGCGTTCGTAGGACTCGTAACCTGGTCTATAGTCGGTAAGGCCGGTGCCGTTACGTCATAAGTAAAGGTAATAGACGCAACTGAGCTGTTACCAATACTGTCGGTCGGATTGATCGTTACAGTATAGGTGTCTTCTACAAAAGCACTTAAAGGCGTAAACACAACAGTGTCCGTACCCAAAGTCGTCCATGTACCAACTACAGACTGTCCTGAAGAATCCGTAACGCTTGCGCCGTTCAAGGTAGCGTTTAAGTCTATTCCTGTCGGGTCATCAAGGTTAAAAGAAACCGAATTAACAACATCACTTAGGCTCACGCCGTCTACAGGCAAAGTACTTGTAACCACAGGAGGCGCAAAATCTCTCAGACCATCTTCGTAGTGGCTTAATACTACCTCGGCTGAAAGGGCGCGGCCGTAGATGGTTACCTCGTCGATCGTGCCTCTGAACGCCTGGCTGGCGTCAAAAACACCTCCAACGCTATCTTGCTCCTGTCCAATTGCTAAACTACCTCCCTGCCGGAGAATGTGTCCTTTAGCCTTGGTTCCTGTATACACTACCACCCCATCTTTATACAATTTTAATTGCCCGTCATCACTTCTCCATGTAACAACAATATGATGCCAGCTTCCATCATTAGCCGAGACTCCTGTAGCTACATAAGAATGAGAAGAGGCTATATAAATTCTAAAACTCCTGTAATCAAAAACAAGAAATTCATTGTCAACAGCGGAGACCGCATAAGAAAAAGGAGTGCCAAACCGCGAAGTATTCGATGATTTCATCCAAAATCCAACTGAAATTTCTTTGGACGGGAAATTCGTGAACGGATTAATTAAAACAACGTCATTCACCCCGTCAAAACTCCCGGCGTGGCTACCCACCCTTGAGTCCGTTGTAAAGGTAACTCCGTTATAAGACACACCGTGATTTTCGTTGCCTGACGAGTCGGTCCAGTCACCGTCCATGTGATACAACGCAATTAATGTATTCACTTCTATAGCAGCCATAACTTCGCCGCTTTCATTACCAGCTGCGTCTTTGCCCGTGACCGTTATAGTGTTTAACCCTTCTCCAAGACCTGTTACGCTAACACTCCACGAGGTGGCGGTCGGGTAAGTTACAGTACCAACTGTGCCGGACGAAGCGTTTAAATTTGTCGTTACGCTATCTTCGCTCTTTGTACCTGTTACAGTATAGGACTCACTTTTTATAACGCTTGGAACCGAATCAATAGTTGGAGCGGACGGAGCCGTAGCGTCGTAAGTAAAAGTAATAGACGCAGTTGCGCTGTTGCCAATGCTATCCGTCGGATTTATTGTTGCGATAAAGGTATCTTCTAAAAATGCACTTTCAGGAGTAAATATAACTGTATCAAGACCCGATGTAGTCCAATCGCCTGAAACTGCCTGACTGGAGGAATTCGTAACGGTTGCGCCTTGCGTAGAAGCCACAAGGTCTACTCCAAAAACATCTTCCAGTACAAAAACAACAGATTCAATAACCGTATTTAAATTATCACCGTCAACAGGAGAAGTATTCAATACTGTTGGTGACGTATTATCCAGAACTACTATAAACGAGATTGACTCGCTTTCATTACCGGCCTCGTCCCTGCTTGTAACAGTCAAAGTATTTTCACCTTCATGCAAGGTGTAAGTAGCCTGCCAGGTTTCATCACCGTTAACAGGAACCACTTGCGCTCCGCTTATCCATACGGAGGAATCGGCCTCTTTGGTACCGGTGAGTACAACATCGGCAACAGATGTAGGACTATCTATTGGATTAACCACAGGTGTCGTCGGAGGGACTATATCCACCCCGGCAGCGCCTAATAACCCTGCAACCTCCTCGGCCCTTAAGGCCCTTGCATAAACCGCCACCTCGTCAATAACGCCGGAGAAATAGCCGGGATTAGTTGTACCCGTATAACCAACTCTAAAGGGATTTGTATGATTTATAATAAGGTAAGCGCCTTCCTGCCCTACCTCAACTCCGTTTACATAAATTTTAAGGTCTTCTTTGTCATAAGTACCTGCTATATGAGTCCATACGCCCGGAGTAATCTGCGTATTGGAAGTAACGGTTTCCCATACACTACCGTTACCAACTTTAAACTGCGCGGCACCATTATTAACCGTAAGCCCGTAACCAGTTTTAGCCCCCTCGTTTATGTTTCCAGCAATAAACATATTTCCTGAAGCTGACGGGTCAACCCATACCCACGCTGCTACGGATAAAAACACACTCGGTCTGAGCAGGTTTGAGCTGCCCATATTCACATAACTATTGGTTCCGTCAAAAGTACCTGCCTGATTCGACATTCCGTTTTCAATAAACGCGGCATTGCCGCCGGGTGTGCCGTGAAGGTTATAGCCGGACGAATCCTGCCAGTTGTCGTCCATATGCCACAGACCTCTTGGCGTATTAAAGACAGCGCTTAGCGCACCAGCCCCGCCAACCCTGCCTGTTTGAACAATTTTGAACCTGACGCTAACAGAGTTTGAAGACAACAAACCTCCTCCGATAGGAGAGGTCACGAACTTAACGCTGACAGAGTTTGAAGGCAACAAACCACCTCCCACAGGAGAGATTCCGAACTTAACGCTGACAGAGTTTGAAGACAGCAAACCTCCTCCAACAGGAGAGGTTAAGAACTTAACACTGACCGTATCCGAGTACGCTTCATCGGCTCCTACCGTCTTCACGCCAGAAAAAACTATTAAAAGGGCAAGAAAAATTGGTATGAACTTCTTAAATACGTATATTTTACTTTGCAATACCTTCATAGGTTGATTACCCGGTTCGATTTTCTGTCAACAACACCTGTCTGACGAACCCGAGGGGTCTCCTGTGCTTTACCCGCCTGGCGGATTTAATGAATCGCAGCTTCTTGCTATGTTTTTATCAAGATGTCTGTTTTTGTTATCCCATATCATGCTTTGGAATAGCTTACATAAGTGAGTTAAACTCTTTACCCGATTCCGTGATATATGTAACGTTTGAAGCTCCGCCGAACACCGACGAAACCCTCATCTTTACAACCTTTTCACCTCCGGCATAAAACGGCGCTCCGTTTGAAGCCGTCTGTACGGCAAAAGTTGTCAAAAGTGTCAGCACAGAAATAGACGTAGTCGAAAGCGTTATGTTAGCAGATGCGCTTGAGGACTCTACCGTTCCGTTTAGCCCTGCAATTGAAGTGTTTGTATGAATTCCAAATTCAGGAACCGCTCTGATTGTAATCGTTGCATCCAGAGGAACATTGGTTGCAGAAATGGTTATATTGACAGGATTCGTTATGTTTGACGGAAATACAACGTCCGGACTACTGAACTGTCCGCTGGCATCTTCCGCAACGTTAATCCCGCCTATTGACGTTATGGTCATGGTCGGCAGACCCGGATGAAAAACCACCTCAGGTGACCCTGCGGTAAAGCCAGGGGTGGTGCCGGATGTCCTGGCCAGCATATTGGCTTCAAGCCTTATTCTACCATTACCACCAGCTCCACCATCATGACTAGCTGTTCGCTTCGGACCTCCCCTTGCGTAAATTCCTCCGTTCCCTATTATTTTTTCCGCCATAATTTTTATGGCCCCGCCGCTGCCACTGCCTCCGGAGCCACATCTATCCACATTACAATTAGTTCCATATCCAGCATCGGCAAATATCTGACCGGAAATATTTACGGTTCCTGACGAAGCTATTAAAATTGCTCCACCACCACTGCCACCACCGCCGCCTGTACCGGCGTATGAACCAGCACCGCCGCCGCCGCCGGAACCACCTATAAACGGAATAGTTTTAATATTTGAATACGCTTTTCCACCAGTGCCACCAGACTGTCCAGTCGCTCCGTTTGTGCCAAATCCACCGCCACCGCCGCCATATCCATAAGTATAATATCTTGTGGCCCGTGTACCTCCACCAGGACCTAATCCGGAACCTCCTTCAGCGGATTGCGAACCACCAAACCCACCATCAAAACCGCCTGGACCGGCTTTACCGTGAAAAATACCAATAGCGTGACTACCTGATACGGTTAAGTTCCCGGCTATTGTCACATTGCCTGTTGCAAGCATATAAACAGGAGTATTTCTGGCGTTCTTTTTAAACCAGATGGTTACACCGCTTGGAATATTAACAGTCGTATAGTTAAGTATCCCGTCAGGCGGAAGCTCCACCATCATGGTTTCTGTAGGGCTAAACGCCCCATCGGCCCCGGTGCTGCCGCTTGAAAAAGCAGCCTCTGCCATCTGGTTTAATGCCGGCCAGGCAAGAGCCAATAAAACAACCACCATCACTTTTAAAAATCTCTGCCTATTCATATCTCTTTCCTCCTTTTAACGGTAGCAGACAGTTAGTATGCTCTATTATTCTTCGTTTATAAAAAACCTTTTTATTTAAGGCGTTAATTACTCCTCTTCTCAATCAACCGTGCCGTATATAACTGCGGTAATCCTTATATATTCATCCAGCGACCTGCGTGCCGGATCCGTGTTAAAGCCAAGCTTGCTTATCTCATGCAGCGTCTGCACGGCGTGATGAATCGCTTTGTCAACGTTGTGCTTCGTATCTACCGGCATTGCATAGAGGTCGCCAAGCGACGAAAGTACTGAATTGATCGCGTCGTAGTCGTCCGGATATAAGGCGTGCTGCTCGATAAACCAGTCGGATGCCGACTGAATCAAAGTCGCGCAGTCGGCACTCACCGTTATAGTTTCTACAAAAGTATCAAAGGCAACATATTCACTGTCGTAATTAACGCTTAACTCTGTTGTTTTTGCGTAGTCGCCAACAATAAGCGGCATCCTTATAAAGTACCTGTAAGTCGCGCTCTCGCCGTCTGCCATATGGAAGTCAAACTCAAGACCGTTATCAACTACCGGATAAACGTGATCGAAGAGCGGCACGTAAATCAGGCCTTCACTTAAGCTGTCCACAACCTTAACGTCAGTCTCCATGCCGCCAAGTGTAAGCGTTGTCTCAATAAGATACGTCCCGCCTGCAAGAAGACCTTCTTCATTGATGGGCATTAGATGTTCTACAGCGCTGTTTAAAATTCCTCCGAACTCCGCACTGTAACCCGCCATTGCCGACTCAACTATATTAAAGGCAAGGAACAGGGATTTTCCTTCTCCGTACTGATTTAAGACGGCTGCCGGAACGTCGGGGCTTGCACTTCCACCTTTACCACCGCTAACCGTCTGACTATCTATATCTACATCAACTACGGAAAGCGGCCCGATCAACGTGCCTGTCGCAAGGCCTGCAGCACATGTCGGCGTAACCTTAACGCGTTTAGTGGTCGTGGAACTCCCATCAGAATGAAATACGGTTATCTCAATATAATATTCCGGCTCAAGATAGTCCGAAGTCTCATAAGGGATTAACTTAAAGAAGACATCCGCACTTGTTATGCCGACTATGGTAAGGTCCCCAAGTACACCACCGTATGAGTCATTAAGTACGCCCATAGGCAGGTGGTCGATATAGACAAGTTCTTCCGCAATGATATTAATGTTTTTACCCTTTCCAACTGAAAGTGTTGCCTTAACCGTATCATCCGTAGCAATGGTAGCCTGATACTCAAGCGTGAGTCCCTTAACACCGCTGCAAACAACGTCACCCATAACCATACCTGCAGGAGTTCCAGTCGTAAGTTCTGTTTCAAGCACCCTGCCGGCGCTTACAAGTGTTTGCGCCCCGGTCGAGATAGGACCGTCGTAGATAAACATCTCTGTTGCATCGGTACTCATGGACTGAGACCCGTTGAACTTAACTCCAAGCACGTCGCTTATGTGCGTTTTTACTGAGTTGCCCCAGCCCGATACTATAAGACCCATGCCGCCATTTACTGCCTCTTTCATCTCTCTTATAAATATGGTGTCAAAGGGTGTATCCTGGTCTGTTATGACAACTACATTATAGATGCCCGAGCGGAAGGCCTCTTTAAAGGCTTCTTTATCGGTAACGATTGTGTGATATACGCCAGACAGTGCACTGTCTACGAAGCTCGTTATATCAGCGAGCGTATAATCAGGAGTACTTGCGCCTTTTTGCGGATCGCTCACCCACACAAGCGCCCTTGGCACGTTCACTATCTCCATGCCGACTTCAATATTAAGAGTAATTATTTTTACGTTCTTGGCGGCTTCCTGGTTACCGACGTTATCAATACTTGCGTACCAGACCGTGTGAGTTCCGGGTGTCAGGTCGTCAAAGTTAATTGCCGTACCATACGTTCTCCACTCTTGCTCGTTATCAAAAAGGTAATAAGTTGTAGCAACACCTGAAAGCGCGTCGTCTGCGTTCAAAACAATCACGGTGTCAGAGGCTACGAACACAACCCCGTTTTTATCTACATGTTTACCCTCGAAGGCAAGAACCGTCTCAGGTGCCGTGTCGTCTACTATTACAGTTAAGTTCTTCTCAGCCTCTACCGTGCCGACGTTGTTCGTGCTCCTGTAGCCGATAACATGCGCACCCTCGCCCTGCACTGCAAACGGTACGGAGTATGCCTGCCACTGACCACTGTCTATTCTATATTCGGTCGTCATAACGCCTGACGAAAGGTCCTCGGCAGTAAGCTGATAAAGGGTGGAAGAAGTGGCGTATAGATCCTCCGTTCCGTTATGCCTTGGAGTGCCGACACCCAAAGTCGTTACAGGAGGCGCGTCGTCAACAATAACGGAAAGGGTCTTTTCGACTTCTGTCGTACCAAGATTATCCGTACTGCGGAAACCGATCACGTGACTGCCCTCTGTCGGGACTGTAAACGGCGCTGTATAAGGCTGCCAAACTCCTTCGTCAATCCTGTACTGAGTCAATCCAACACCCGAGACCGCGTCAACTGCCGAAAGGGTAAACATGGTCGTAGAAGTAACGTAGAGGTTCTCCGTACCCTGGTGACTCGGCGTTCCAACTGCCAAGGCCGTAACAGGTGGAGTTGAATCCACGGTAATCTCAAATCTCCTTACAGGAGCCATATTACCCAGGTTATCCCAGGCGACATAATCAATCGTATGAGCGCCGTCGCCCGACACGGTAAATGGTGAACCAGCAACATACGGCGTCCACTCACCCTGATCTACGCGGTATTTAATGCCTGCAACACCTGAGAAGTTATCTACAGCAGTAATTGTGATAGGTGTTGCGAATGAGACAAACAGGATCTCGCCGATTTCAAACTTAGGATCGCCTGCGCTTATAGAAGCAACCGGAGGGGTTGCATCAACTATAACGGTGAGTGCTTTTTCAACTTCCGTATTGCCAATCTGATCCATACTCCTGTAACCGATCTCGTGGCTGCCTTCCGCGGCAATTGCAAATGACTGGTACGTTGTCCACTCACCCTGGTCTATCCTGTATTGAACAGAGCCAATACCGGACGAAGCGTCTACTGCCGAAAGACTGAAGTACGTCTCAGGAGTTACGTAGATATTTTCCATAAATTCATAAACAGGTGTTCCTGTCTCAATCGTGGTTACAGGCGGCGTAACATCTGCAATAACGGTAAGCGTCTTTTCAATCTCGACGTTACCGAGCCTGTCCACACTTCTATAGAGTATTGTATTAGTACCCTCGGTCGTAACGGTAAACGGCTCTGCAAAAGGTTGCCACGTACCATCGCCTATCTTATATTCACTCGAAGCAACTCCAGAAAGGTCGTCAGTTGCGCTAATTGAAAGTTCGGTTGAGGTCGATACAAAGTAGATACTTTCGGATTCAATGCGGTTTGGCAGACCCACTTCCATCACACTTGTTGGCGCGATGTCGTCCACTATAAACGTCTCTGTCTGTGCTACCTCAACCGCGCCGACGTTATCAATACTACGGAAACTGACTGTATGAGTGCCAACACCTGGCAGCACAAACTCTGTTGTATAAGGCTGCCACGCGCCGTCGTCGTTTATTTTGAACAATACAGAGTTTACGCCCGATGCCGAGTCTACGG
The DNA here is from genome assembly GCA_965371305.1 of uncultured bacterium. Taxonomy (GTDB): domain Bacteria; phylum Desulfobacterota; class GWC2-55-46; order GWC2-55-46; family DRQE01; genus CBDUXY01. The sequence goes on along the minus strand of CBDUXY010000005.1, from coordinate 10,201 downwards.
CAGAAAGCGAGAAAAGTGTCGCAGTGGTAACAAAGTGGTCTTCCGTACCTTCATGGTTTGGACTTCCAACAGTTAACGTTGTCATGGGCGCTGCCGTGTCAACCGTTAAGAGAAGGGTCTTAACAGGACCGGTATTACCGAGGTTATCCCAGGCTACGTAATTAATAGTGCGCGCGCCGTCGTTCGTTATAGTGAACGGCGTACCGTAGTCATAAAGCGTCCAAACGCCATCGTCTATCCTGTACTTGATACCTGAAAGACCTGAAAAGTTATCCGCAGCCGTAATGCTAATCGGCGTGTTTGCCGACACATAAAGCACGTCCCCTATCTGCGTCTTAGGCTCTCCTGCTTCTATGGAGGCAACAGGAGGGGTTGCATCGACTATAATGGTGAGTGTCTTTTCAACTTCCGTGTTGCCGATCTGGTCAGTACTCCTGTAACCGATCTCATGGCTGCCTTCTTCTGTAATTGTAAATGACTGGTAAGTCGTCCACTCGCCCTGGTCTATGCGATATTGAACAGTGCCAACACCGGAAGAAGCGTCTACGGCCGTTAAACTAAAATACGTCTCAGGCGTTACAAATGTATCGCCGGTAAATTCGTATACAGGTGTACCTACCTCTATGGTAGTTACAGGCGGCGTAACGTCGGCAATAACCGTTAGGGTTTTTTCTTGCTCAACGTTACCGAGCATATCTATGCTTCTGTAAAGTATTGTGTTTGTACCTTCGGTCGTAACTGTAAACACTCCTGTGTAAGGCTGCCACACTCCGTCGCCTATTTTGTACTCACGCAAAGCAACGCCCGAGAGGTCGTCCACGGCACTGATTGAAAGCTCCGTTGCCGTAGACACAAAGTAAATCTCTGCGGCGTCAATACGATTTGGTTCTCCGACAGTCATCTCGCTTGCAGGCGCAGTAACGTCCACAATAAAGACCCGGGTCTTGTCCGCCTCGGTGTTGCCAAGGTTGTCAAGGCTCCTGTACGTTAATGTGTGAGTGCTTGCGCCCGGCATGACAAACTCGGTTGTGTAGGTCTGCCACGCACCATCGTCTATTTTAAACAATACAGTATTCACGCCTGAAGCAGCGTCGCTTGAGGTAAGGCTAATTAATGTTGCAGTTGTAACGTAGAGGTTCGCGCCGTTATCGTGACTCGGCAGACCAACACCAAGTTTTGTTACAGATGCTAAATTATCCACGGCAAACTCTACCGATTTTTCAGACTCCGTATTACCGGCATTGTCAACGGCCCTGTAAGAAATTGTATGACTGCCATCAGAAACCCCTGAGAGCGAAACAGCGCCTGAGTACTGCTGCCAGCCGATATTGTCAATACTATACTGTATTGACTCAAGACCAGTCAGCACTGCGCCGGAATCTTCGGCCGTTATGGTAACGGTCGCCGCGCCTGTAACAAAAAGGTTGCTTGCAGCGTCAGTAAATCTGGGCGTCGAAACAACTGCCGAACTCACAGGAGCAGTTTTATCAATTGTAAAGGTTATCGTTCGAGTCGTTACGTTCCCGGCCTTATCCGTTGAAGTTATGATTAACGTATAAGTACCTTCACCGTCTATCGGGTCTCCTATTGTATAAGGCTCGCCGTTAAGTGTCGCTGTAGTTGCACCTGAGTTTAAGTCGCTTACCGTAACAACAGGGGTAACGCCTGCCGCGTAAAGGCCGCCTTCAAGCGCACCTTCTACTGTTACTTCAGGTACGGTATTGTCAACTGTGAAGTTAACCGTCTCGGTTGTCTGGTTACCGGCCAGGTCCGTTGCCGTTACGCTAAACTCATACGCGCCGTCCTCTGTAATCGGACTTAAGTCGTACGCGCTGCCGTTAAGTGTTATGGACTCGCTTGCAAGGTTTGTATCGAAAATGTCTACCTGGAAAGTTACGTCACCAGTTGTATAGAAGCCGCCATCTGAAGCACCGGAAATCGTAACCACAGGTTCTACGTCGTCGATTGGTGTAACAGTTGCCAATACGCCCTGGCTTTCATTTCCAAACGTGTCATAGACTGTAACCCGTACATGGTTTGCCACCCCGTTATTAAGGCCCGTTAATTCAACGCCTGCTGCAACAGGGTTGTTTACGTCCTCAAGCAAAGTATTAGAAGCAGAGTAAATTCTGTAACCAGCGACGTCGGTCGAAGTTGACGGCGTCCACTCAAGCGCTGCCGCGCCTGTATCGTCCCCTGCCTTGTCAGCGCCAGATAATCCAATCACTTCGTCAGGAGCTATATTTATTGAAAGGTCAACCGCAGACTCGCAAAGGCTTGCAGTGCCGGACGCAGGCGACTGACCAATGACAACGCCAAGTGCAAGTGTGCCGCCCGGATTATCTATTTCGCCAACAGCGCCAAGCGTAAGGTTTGCAGAATCCAGCGCAGCTTGCGCACTTGCAAAGCTAAGCCCCGACATATCGGGCACCACGGTAACGCACCTTAACTCAACTGTTGCGCCGATGTTATGGTCAAGCGTAAACTGGCTGCCTCCGTCAAGAAGCATTACCTCACTTAAAGACAACTCAATCCTTTCTGCATCAACCCTCGTGCCGACCCGCACCATGAACCTTGCAACACTTCCGCTGCCGGTAGGTGGAGTTGACCTGTTTGTATGCGCATATGTATATAAGGCTGTTCCATTATTAAGAGCTTCATTATCCATGACAAGAAGGCCGTGCGGACTCCTGGCGTTCCAGAAAAATTCACCTATACCGGAACGAGTATCAGTTGCAAGACCAATAAAAAGGGGAGTTGCTATGGAAACGTCACCTGTATTGGACTGCCCAAGGTCGGTAACGCCTGCCACACTACTGGACCCAACAACCTCAACATTCAACCTGAACTGCACCGTGCCAAGCCCTGCCGCCGGAATATCTTCGGCTACAACGTCAAAGTAAAAATCCTCGCCCGGTTCGACTCTTTCGCTTGACGGCACAACCCTTATGCCAGAAGCAAACGCCCCGGTAGCAAACACAGCGCCACACAAAAACACAGCCGTAAAGAAAACAACCATTGCACAAAACATCTTTTTGGCTATTATTTTATTCATGACGCACCCCGCTTATAAAAATTAATCCCTGTTAAATTATTTCACGTCTGTCCTTCCAAATTCCGCTGCAAACCTTGAAAAATCCATTACGTCAATACGATTTGTCGAATTAATAACAAAATTAAAGTCAGGATTATACGCGCCGTCATTATCAAGCAAGCGATAATAATTCCTGAATTCATTAAAATCAACTTCGTCTATATCTGCGTCAAGATTGATGTCTGCAAAAAACCCTCTTACCGGCTTCAGGACGTTTACAAGTTCCTCGTCAATAGGTAAAAGTCTGTAATGAAGTAACGTCGAGAGTGTGCCGCCTCTATATACACGAATCTGCGACCTTTCGCCGCCTGCGATGTTAAGGCTCTGCGTTACAGAGTCGGAAAAAATATTATTTAAATCCAACACCCCTGTGGTAAGGTTCGTACCATCGCCTTCCCCTACAAACGCGCTTACAGGATAAGACGAACCGTCAGGCTCAAGTATTAACAAGTTCCCTATGGCAACACTGTCCGTATCCATCGGCCTTATGTAAACCCCGAACGATAACAGGTCGTTTGAGAAATTACGAAGCGTACCGTCAGACTCGGTCTTGTAAGGCACGACCAGAGCAGCAGTCCTAACTTCGGCAAGGGCAGAATAACCGACACTACCCGGAATGGCCGGATCTTTAGTTACTGTACGGACGAAATAAGTACTGTCAGCGCTAAGCCCGGTTACACACACCTTCATGATTCCCCTTACGCGTGCAGCCTCGACAACCGCAGCAGACGCACCGTGCATCGGCATGACATCAACCATACCGGTCACATCGGTCGTCATGGAACTGTCCGCAAAAACCTCGACCGTCGGCTCGGCCGTAACGTCCGTCATCCAGACAACTGAAAATGAAGACGGCGTGACATCGGTTATCCTCATACTGACTGTTTCTGGCACGGCCTGTGCAGTGCCTGCGAATAAAAGTAAAATTATTATCGAAACTAATATTTTTTTAATGGTCATTTTGCTTCACCTTTGTCTTGACTCTTCCTGGCTCCCGGACACACAGGACAATAACCCGTTACCTTCTCTCCGGGCTTTGCAGACCAGGCAGCATAACCGCCTTCCAGATACCTTATATCTTTGGCATCTCCGGCTACGCCGCTTAACGACATATCCATAAGTTCCTTGGCATTAACACCCGCAGGAAAAACAAGCACAGTGGTAACAGGCTTTTTTAATTTAGCTGCAAGGTCTTTGGTGTTTGTCTTTTTCAAATCTACTCCCAACTTCTTAACCCTTTCTACAAAGTTCTTGCCTGCGACCTGGACGCTGCTTGGTATCTTCCCCTGCTCTATAATCTTTTTATCTCTAAGGTCAATTATTTTTAGTCTAACGTTATTTTCTATGGCCCATTTTAATTCGTGCGCCATGACTTTTTTAGACGTTATCTCGCCGCCTGCGACATACGGCAGGCCTTCACCTTGCCATGCCGTAATTCCACCCTCAAGCACGTAGACCCGCTCCTGACCATTTTTCACAAGTGTATTTGCGGCGGTTTTTGCATGCCTCAAGCCAAGCGAGTCGCCCGTAAGCACAAGTATCTTTTGTCTTGGAAACCGCTTAACAGAAAGAGTTGTTGTCGGGATATTTACCGAGCCTTCGATATGCCCCTGGTTAAAAGTCATCTCTCCTCTTACGTCTATCAGCCACAACCCGCTACCCTCTGTAATCATGCCATAAACCCTCTCAGGGGTTATCCACTGCCATCCGGCGGCAAAGGCCTTTTGCGGCAGCATAATTAAAACGACAAGCAATAAAATTTTAAAACATAACTTCATTATAGCCCTCTCTATAAATTACAGCTTCCAGCCATCAACCCTGTTTTTCATAGTTATGGCAAGTCCGTCGCCCGGCAGTATCATAAAGTTCTGACCGATTATTTCAACGTTTTCACCCGCCCCGCGTACCGCCACTGTCTGCCACGCCCCAACACTGTTGTCGAATCTTCTTACACTTTGAATATTGTCCAGACCGATTGAGTTCATGAGACCGCTTGCACTGTACCCGTGAGGCACGGTCAGAATTCCTATATGGTTGGTTCCTGCAAGTAAGGTGTATTCACCCTCTTCACCTATATCGGCAACGTCGATTAACCCTTCGTTTTCTGCGTACACTACAAGACCCATACCGGCTGCAAGATTAAAATCGCTGCCGCTGCCCGTGGCAGTGCGTTCGGTATAAGTGCCGTGCAGATTATTCAAACCAAGCACGCGCTCAATTTTAACTCCGTTTGGATTAGCCGCCATAAGAGCCGATGCGGTTGGATACATACTTGCGAGTCTTTGCCCGACGGATATAAGGTTAAACCCGGGCCTTATCACTGCATCAATAGGCGTCGGTTCAATTGTAAGTCCTGACATATAAATCTGATACACACCGCTTCGGTCATCCTGCCACACCACAAGACCGTCGCCAAGGGCTGCCTCTTCCTGCCTTGCCGGGTCGGAGACAAGCCTGCCTCCAACGCCGCTTAGCAGATCCTGGAAAGAAATGTTCGGGTCGCTTGAGCCTGACTCAAAGTCCGTATAAACAAGCACCGTACCGTATACAGTCGCCTGCGTGTGGTCGCCAACACCGTACGTTACGCGAAGCTCGCCACCTGCCGCGTCGAAACTATAAATGTCCTTCTGTCCGTTTCTCTGGTCTGTCCAGACAAGAGCACTTTCTGAGACATCCGGGAGTGTCTGGTTATCTATCTCAACCGTCATCCTCTGCTCGGTGCGTGAGCTAAGGTCGTAAGTGTAGACTTCACCAAGCCCGTGTCTATAGTCCTCCCAGACAATTCTGTTACCGAATATGTCGGGGCGTATCTGGTCGCGCTCGTGTGACGTAATTTGAATTGCCTCGCCTGATGTTATGTTTTTTGCAAATATATCCCAATTACCGTTTTGATTTCCCTGCCACACGACCCACTCACCTGATACAACAGGCTTTTCCTGCGCGCCTGCCTCAGAGCTAATTACTATTTCCGAACTACTTGAGAGGTCGTAACCATAAACATCTGAGTTGCCGCTCCTCAAGTCCTGCCAGACAATTACGTCACCATCAATGGAAGCTCGCTGCTGATCCGCTGCGTTATCCGTAACCCTCGCAACCGTGCCTGAAGCCGTATCTTTCATGTAAATGTCCCAGTTGCCGTTTCTCTTATCCTGCCAAACAACCCTTGTACCAAACACGTCCGGGTACATCTGCTCACCTGCCGGATTTGCGTCAACAGCCTCTTCTGTAAACCATTCTGCGGCAAGCACGTTTACTTCGGCTGTTGAAGTATGGGTTAAAACTTCCGTGGCCACCAAACTCTCAAGCCCGTCCGATACACTTAGCCTTGCCGCAAAAGAACCTGTCGGAACAAGCATACCGGAGTCGTCTCTACCGTCCCAGTTAACCGTTAAGTCAACACCAGACTCGGCCTCGGCATCCAGTGTTCTGATAACCGCATCACTTGCGTCAAGCACTTCAATTATCACCTGCATCGTGCCGACGGTGTCCTCGGCGTTAACAAGGAAGTCAACCGTCCTGTCGGCAGCAACCCCTCTTGGTGCGTAAGGTGTAAACGTATCAGGCACTGCCGTAAATAAAGAAATGGAAGGCGCACTGTCGTCAACAACTATATCTACTGTCTTTACCGCTTCCTGATTATCCGCCCTGTCAATGCTGTAATATTCAAGGGTGTAAGTGCCGGACGCAAGGTTAAACGGCAGGGCCGCGACAAAATCAGCGTTTAAGTCGCTGACTTTCCTGAGCATCCGGTCAACGCCGCTCCCTCCGTCGTTGTCGCGCGCTGTTAGTACTATGCGCGTATCAGGAGTTATGTAAACAGGGGTCGTTAAATCTTCAGCCGAGGCATCTGGCCCGTCAAAGACAATGGTTGTCGTCGGAGGTATTAAATCCACCAACGGTTCTGCGTATACAAGCGTATAGGCGCTCGGTGTGCCAGAACCGGTTCTAAAATCAACGAACTGCAGCGTATATATCGTCTGATAATCTTTATTAAGCCCCTCGTCCACCCAGAAATTATTCGAGTCAAGATGTACTCCGTCGGCCCTTACAACGTCAAGAAGTTTGAGCATTCCTTGCGCCGGATCGTTGAGTCTTGTATATATCCAGCCGACTTCAGTTGCCTGATCGGTTGTTGTATCAAGCGTTAACCCGACACTTGGCTCTACAGCCGTTGGCCTTTGCGGAGCCGATACCGGATAAATTACAGTTACAGGAGACTGTGAATCCGCCATGTCACCAGTACCACCGGGATACTCGGATTCAAAAATAGTATCAGGCAGATGGTCGGCGTCTCTGTCCGTATCAGAGAGGAAGTCCAGGAAATAGTCCCGGCCCGGCAGATCGACCTTGATCCTGTGTGTCAGGTAATAAGCGTTGGTTTCTCTGATAAGCGAGGTAAGTTCCCCTCCAAGTTCGTCGGAGTGAGAGAAGGTAACGTCAAACTCCTCGAACCTTCCGCTAAGAGTAGAGATCATCTCCCAGTAGGCCGTGGCAACGTCTTTGCTCGCAACGTCTCCCATATCGACCGTAAGCGACGGGCTAACAGCACTATCATTTACCGACGCGCCAAGGAGTTGAAAGTCTACGAGCAGACCGCTTTCATTTTCAACTATTTTTGGTTGGGCCGAGTCAATCTTCAATTTTGACGCTGGGCCGAAACCGTCGTTAACGACTCTGACGGCCAGTTCATACGGTACCGGAGCCTCTACCTCGGGGGTAAAGGGATTATCCGCAAGCACTGCATAAGGCAAGAAATAATCAAGCACCATCTGAGCCGTAGGTCTGACGGTTATCCTGTCAGGGTTTATGGGAATAACATCTTCGTTTCCGTCAAGCGTATAGGTAAGAGTTGCTCCAATCCAGTAAATCACTCCGTCAGGACTCTCCCCGCCTGCCCCTGGGGATGGGATTATAAGCCAGTGAACCTCGGCCTTTGTTCCTGCCTGCACGACGCCTGTGCCGTCCACCGCAGCGATATTATTATTTGACGAAAGCCTTACAAAAAAGATTTCATTCTTCACGTTCCCGTCGCTGTCTTCTATGTGCACGTCAACGCGGACATTTTCAAGGTCTTTATCCGGCAAATTATTGGTCATAACAAGCTTTGCGTCAAAAGCGACCCTTTCAAGCGTTAGTTCCTGGGCTATTTCGATTGTGACCTTTGCACATGCCGACTCTGCTGCGCGCGCGTTAGACGCAGAAAAAGCCAACATACAAATAGCGATAAAAATTTGAAAAAATCTTTTCATCTCACAACCTCGCCGCTTACATACTTTAAGACCTCTTCAGCGCTTTGCTTAAGCCCTATAAGGCCTGCGCCCGGTACGTTTACGATATATGAAAACACAACTCTCTCACCCCTTGAGTTAGCGCCGTACCCGGCCAGCGCAAAGGCATCTTCAAGCCCGCCTGTTTTTACCCTTAAATTTTTGCCAGAGATATCAAAATTTCTTAACGCACCTTCGCCTGTGCCCGGAAGACCTGTATAAAACTTTTCAAACCACGCCTTGCCTGATATTTTCTGAAGATACGCTGCCATAAACCGCGCACTGACTCTGTTTGATACGGAAAGCCCTGATACGTCGCCAAACTTCACTTCATCCGTATTTAAACCGAGCGAAACCAGGAATTGCTCTACCGCCAGAAGCCCGCTTTGCACCGTGCCAGTTTGACCCGTAACCTCCATGCCAAACAAAAGCAATAGATTATCGGCAACCACGTTCAGGCTCTCGATATTCATGTCTCTTATAAGAGCATCCAGTGACGGGCCGTTAATCTCCTGCAAGACCGTTGCAGAATTCGGCATCCTGCCCTTCCTGACTTTCCCTTCAATCTCAATCCCGTCACTTTCCAAAAGTGTCTTTAATACACCGCCTGCATACATCGCCGGGTCGGAAAGAGCGAAACGGCGTTTAACACCCGTCGTACCATGCGCAATATTGCCGGTTATTTTATAAGCAACATCTGATAATTGCATAATTTTAAGGGTGTTTGACGTGCCCTGTACAGTCGTTGCCGAAATAGCAAATCTGACCGCGTCGTTTTGCGGATATATGCTCACTACCGGGGGCCCACCGACCCTTGCTGGTTTAACACTTACTGCCACAGTATGCAGGTCAAGCCCAAGCGCGCCCGGTCTTGCATAGGCAGGGCCTTTTCTTTTTCTCTCAAGACCATTTGAATCAAAAAGCGTATCGTCAACGATAATATCGCCCTTAAGACTTTCAACTCCCATGCTTTTAAGCTGCTTTATGACAAACTTCAAATCCCTACTCGACAAAAGCGCGTTACCCGCACCAACAATATAAAGATTACCACTGAGGGTAGCTTCAGAGTCAACACCGTCATATGCAACTTTAGTAAACATGGAAAAACCGCCGCTGCTTTCATAACGGTCATAAACAGCCCCTGCGATAAAAAGCTTCATAAGGGAGCCAGGAGCAAACAGACCGGCACTTGACCCGGCATTACCTATAGATTTAATTTGCTTAGCGCTATTCATATTGATGATCTCCAACGCCCACTCTGCATTTCCCGGCAACTGCCCTGATATTCTATCTTCCAGATAATCCCCGTCCGCCGCAGCAACAGAACATAATAAAAATATAATTACTATAAGACACAACGACACTTTAGCCAGACGTAGCAAGCTCACACGAAATATCTGTAAATAAATTTGATAAGCAAGACGTAAAGAAGGTGGTGTATATGTATTAGACTTGCAGCTTAAAGCCACCAACAATACTTGATATTTATTGTTTTTTGCATGAAATGAAGGGGGAAAAATAAAAGATCTACAGGAAACCATATAGCTTGGTCCCTGCAGCTTTAAATAGGTAAGTTCTTTACTTACGATGTTATTAACCACTGTAGCACCCTGCAACTGAGTTGAGAAACCGAAGTTAAGTTCTAGTAGGGTGAGTCTGAGAGTCTGTAATCCGCGTCGTGGTCTAAAAAACAAAAAAAGCCTACCGATTTGGCAGGCTTTAGAAGCGTTTGGCTAGTACTCACTTCGACGGCTCCTCTACCCTGTTATTAAATCAGGGCAGGTAGCTTTGCGTCCCCTGGTTGCCCAGGGTTTGCCTTTATCGGTGTAATTAGTATTTG
>CBDUXY010000004.1:0-33396 GCA_965371305.1 uncultured bacterium | reverse complement strand
GCGACATCTATACCAAACGCACGCGCCTCTCTTTGTTCCTGTGCTCTATGCGGTTTAGCGCGTTTTTTTTAGATTACAGCAACAATCGTTTATATCACACGTTCTCTTTTGTCTTTGTTCCTGTGCTCTATACGGTTTAGCGCATTTATATACGCCTTTGCGCTGGCAACGATTATGTCGGTATGAGCGCCTTGACCAAGGGCCACGTTGTCGCCATCCTGCACCCTTACCGTCACTTCACCCTGAGCGTCCGTGCCGCCTGTAATTGCGTTAACCGCATAACGCAGCAACTTGCTCTTCGTTCCGGTCAGCTCGGCTATGGCCTTAAAGGCCGCGTCCACAGGACCCGACCCCTGACTTTCCGAACGCACCTCTTTACCTTCAATCTCCATTACAACGGTTGCGCAGGGCTGGGTGTCGGAACCGCTTTTCACGTCAAGCCGAACGAGCTTGAACCTGTCGGGCACTTCTATGCGAAGCACCTCATCCTGCACAATAGCTTCGATATCTTCATCAAAAACTTCTTTTTTCTTATCCGCAAGGCGCTTAAAACGTTCAAAAGAAGCGTTAAACTTCTCATCTTCCTTGTTGTCTATATCGTCAAAAAAAGAATCATAACCGAGTTTCTTGAGCTTATCTCTGAAAGCGGCCCTGCCTGAGTGTTTACCCAGGACAAGCGTACTCTTGGAGATACCCACCGTCTCGGGCCTCATTATCTCGTACGTTGTTTTTTCCTTGAGCAGTCCGTCCTGATGGATACCGGACTCATGAGCAAAGGCGTTGTCTCCGACAATCGCTTTATTGGCCTGAACATTCATCCCGGTGATGCCGATTATAAGACGGCTTGAGGGATAAATTTGCTCTGTATTTACACCTGTATCAAGCCCTGTCAAATCATTCCTTGTCTTGAGTATCATGACTATTTCTTCAAGCGAGGCGTTGCCCGCCCTCTCACCTATGCCGTTTATGGTGCACTCGACCTGCCGCGCCCCGTTCATTACGGCTGCGAGCGAGTTTGCAACGGCAAGGCCCAGGTCGTTATGGCAATGAACGGAAATAACAACGTCGTTAATATTCGGCACGTTGTCCTTCAACCCCTTTATCAGCGCGCCAAACTCACTGGGTAAGGCGTAGCCGACCGTATCGGGAATGTTAACCGTCCTGGCCCCGGCCTTTATAACGGCTTCAACCACCTCGTAAAGATAGGCGGGTTCAGTACGTGACGCGTCCATTGGCGAAAACTCAACGTCGTCCACGTAGCTCTTTGCAAGCGAAACCATCTCCACGGCGCGCTTTAACGCTTCTTCCCTCGTCATCTTGAACTGATACTTCAAGTGCAGGTCGGAAGTGGAAATAAACGTATGGATCCGCGGCTTTGGAGCACCCTCAAGGGCCTTCCAGGCAGTGTCCACGTCATTCGCTATAGCCCTTGCAAGGCTGCATACGACTGGCCCCTCTACTTCGTGCGCTATACGAGAGACCGCCTCAAAGTCACCGTCCGAACTTGCCGCAAAACCGGCCTCAATAACGTCAACACCGAGCTTTGCAAGCTGCCCTGCCACGCGCAGCTTCTCCTCAACGTTCATCGAGGCGCCAGGCGACTGCTCGCCGTCCCTTAAAGTCGTATCAAATATAATTACTCTTTCATTATCACCCATAACCTACCTGCCCTGTATCACTCACACACACACACTAAGCTTTATTTTTTTCTTCTTTATCACCGTCGTACTGCCCAACAACGGCGTTAATAGCCGCGGCAGCGTTCTTACTGTCAGCCCCAAGCTTTCTCCTGGCCCTTTTCTTTGCGTCAAGAAAGGTCGTAACAGGCCCTGACACCACATAACCGAAACTAAGTACAAAAAGCATTATTGACGGCTCTGCCGCTATCACTATAAGCAGGCATACTATGCCGACAAGCAGCATAAAGGGCATCCTTATTGCGAGGTTAAGCTCCTTAAAGCTGTAGTACTTTACGTTGCTGACCATCAAATAGGCAAGGGCGTACACAACAACAAGTATAAAAATGTGTTTCCCCGCCTGAATCTCGAACTTATTAAAAATCAACACGGTCGAAGCCACAAGGGCCGCCGCGGCCGGTATTGGAATACCGTTAAAACGCTTGCTCTCAACCGTGTTCACCTGTACGTTGAACCTTGCAAGACGAAGCGCACCGCACACGACGTAAAGAAACGCAGCCAACCACCCATACCTTCCAAACGGCCGCAGCGCCCAGGTAAATATAAGTATTCCCGGAGCTATGCCAAACGCCACAAGGTCGGAGAGAGAATCGTACTCCATACCGAACTTGCTCGTTGTTTTGGTAAGCCTTGCCACCCTTCCATCCATAGCGTCAAGCACGGCTGAGACGAAAATAGCAATGGCTGCGTGCATGAAGTTTCCGTCAAGAGAGGCGACTACCGAATAAAACCCACCGAAAAGGCTTGCAGAAGTAATAAGGTTTGGTAGTAGGTATACCCCCCTTTTCACTCCCTTTCTTTTTGGCCTTGATTCCAGTTCGTTATCTAACATTGTTTTTAATATCCAACTGTTCTATTTGTCGCAACTCTAACAGGTGCAACAGTTACTTGTGTATCCTTAGCTCCGTTAGCTCAAAAGCTAATTACTCTATTTGCCCACCGCAGGTGCTGCGCACGGCGAAAGACGCAACAGTCGTTTGCGTTAATTCAAATAATATCAGGGAAAAAGCCTGTTTACTAATCTGCCGACTGCAGGTGCTGCGCACGGCAAATTATTTTATATTCATTTGACGTATCTTTAGTTCCGTAAGTCCCAGAACTAATTGCTCTATTTGCCCACCGCAGGTGCTGCGCACGGCGAATTATTCTATATTTATTTGTGTATCCCTGGTTCCGTAAGTCCCAGAACTAATTGCTCTATTTGCCCACCGCAGGTGCCCAGCGTGCAAGTATCGTGCTTCCGGCGCTCACTTTCTGCCCGACTTCTACTTCTATCTTTGTACCAACGGGCAGGTAAACATCAACCCTTGAACCAAACCTGATAAGCCCGAACCTTCTGCCCTTCACCGCCTTGTCGCCCGGCTTTGGCCAGCACACAATACGCCTTGCCACAAGCCCGGCAATCTGGTTGGTCACGAACATCTCACCGTTGTCAGCCTCTATAAAAAGGGCGTTTTGTTCGTTTTCAAGGGAAGCCTTATCTGAATCCGCGGAAAAAAACCTGCCCTTGTTATATACTATATCCTTGATCGTCCCGCTTGCAGGTGCGCGGTTAACATGCACGTTAAAGACGTTCATGAATATACATATCTTCTCTACTTCTTTATTCAGGAAACGCTCGTCAAACGTCGTTTCAACCCTAATAACCTTTCCGTCTGCCGGACAGACTATAAATTCCCTGCCTTCCGGTATTTCCCGCTCCGGGTCTCTGAAAAATGCAACCACAAAAACAAATAGCGAAAAGAAAAACGCAAACAGCCACCATGCACTATAATGATAAGTGATGATGACCGGCACAAACGAGATAACTATAAATATATAACCTTCACGGGCTACAGGACTTCGCATAGTTTATATATAACGCAGACCTCTACAAAAAGCCTGCCCTCTCCCTCATAATATAAAGACTCAAGATTCCTGATGTGTTTTTTCAACATATCTTAGTTAACAGCCTTGTCTACAATCTTTGAGTTCTTCATCCACGGCATCATGCCGCGAAGCTTCCTGCCCACTTCTTCTATTGGATGCTCCTCGCCTTTTTTATTAAGCGCGTCGAAGTTCGGGCGACCTGCCTTGTGCTCCGCCATCCACTGCTTTGCAAACTCACCACTTTGGATCTCTCCTAGTATCTTTTTCATCTCTGCCTTTGTGCCCTCGTTTATCACTCTTGGCCCGCGCGTAAGATCCCCGTACTGCGCCGTATTGCTTATGGAATAACGCATGTTTGCTATTCCACCCTCGTAAATAAGGTCAACAATAAGCTTCATCTCATGGAGGCACTCGAAGTACGCCATCTCGGGCGGATAACCCGCCTCTGTCAGGGTCTCGAACCCGGCAGTTATAAGGGCAGTAACCCCGCCGCATAACACTGCCTGCTCTCCGAACAGGTCGGTCTCGGCCTCGCACTTAAAATTAGTCTCGATAATGCCGGCACGACCTCCGCCGTTTGCACTTGCGTAGGCAAGGGCGACCTGGAGCGTGTCACCCGAGGCGTCTTGATGCACGGCAACGAGCGTTGGTACTCCCTTGCCCTGCACAAACTCATGTCTAACAAGGTGACCCGGCCCCTTCGGGGCCACCATGAACACGCTTGTGTCGGCAGGTGGAGTAATCTGGCCAAAATGGATATTAAAACCATGGGCAAAGGCAAGGTACGCGCCTTTTTTCATGTTCGGCTCTATTTCATTTTTATATACGTCGCCCTGGGTCTCGTCAGGGATAAGTATCATAATAACGTCTGCGTCACGAACGGCATCCGGCACTTCTTTTACGTCCATGCCTGCTGCCTCGGCCTTTTTCCATGAAGCGCCGTCACGCCTGAGTCCTACCGTTACGCTAACGCCTGAGTCGGTGAGGTTCTGCGCATGAGCGTGCCCCTGAGAGCCAAAACCTATAATGGCGACATTTTTATCTCTGATTAACTCTAAATTTGCGTCACTGTCGTAATAAACCTTCATTAATTTATTTCCTCCGATTCTTTTTTGCTGTTTTAGCGCTCTTTCCTGTTATGGCCCTTGGACTGCGCGCCATGGCGATCCGTCCTGTCCTTACAAGTTCCTTAATGCCAAAAGGCGTAAGCAGTCTTATCATGGCAAGTATCTTCTCTTCATACCCTGTGACCTCGATCGTATAGGAGTTCGGTCCGACGTCCACTATCTTTGCCCTGAATATCTCAATTATACTGAGTATCTCGGCGCGGGTCTCGGCGCACGACGTAACCTTCACAAGGGCAAGTTCCCTTTTAAGGTATTCCTCACCCGTGAGGTCATGCACCCTTATGACGTTTACAAGCTTGTTGAGTTGCTTTGTAATCTGCTCGATTATCTTCTCATCCCCGCTTGAAACGATCGTCATGCGAGATATACCCGGCTCTGCCGTCTCTGCCACGCAAAGGCTTTCAATGTTAAAGCCCCTGCCCGAGAACAGCCCTGATATCCTTGAAAGTACTCCGAACTCGTTCGTTACAAGAACGGATATAGTATGACGCACTTTATGAACCTCCATTAATAGCTATTATCAACTATATAGCACAACTGTATAAAAACATTCGATAAAACCACACGGTCTAAAATCAGACAAGCAACATCTTGTTAAGCGGCTGCCCTGCCGGGACCATCGGATAAACGTCTTCCTGAGGGTCAACCACAAAGTCCAGAAAGATTGGCTTGTCCTTAACCTTTAAAGCCTTTTTAATGACCTTATCAACATCAGACGGCTTTTCAGCCCTGAAACCCACACCTCCGTAGGCCTCTGCAATCTTTACGAAGTCAGGCTTCTTTCCAAGCACCGTGAACGAGTATCTCTTGTCGTAAAAAAACTCCTGCCACTGCTTGACCATGCCAAGAAAACGGTTATTCAAAATAGCCACTATAACAGGCAGCTTGTATTCAACCGCTGTTGCAAGCTCCTGAATGTTCATCTGTATGGAGCCGTCACCGGCAATATCTATAACGGTCCTGTCAGGGTACGCCACCTGCGCCCCTATTGCCGCTGGAAAGCCGTAACCCATGGTACCAAGCCCGCCGGAGGTCAGAAACGTCCTTGGTTTGTCGTATTTATAATACTGCGCAGCCCACATCTGGTTCTGCCCGACCTCGGTCGTAATGATGGCGTTACCTTTTGTCAACTGATAGAGTCTGTCTACAACATACTGGGGCCTTATCCTCTTATCCATATCCTGCTCACAGGTAAGAGAATGAGTATTTTCCCAATCCGTAATCTGTTTATTCCACTCCCTGATACCTTTTTTAAAGGCGCTCAATCCCTTTTCGCCTGAAAGGAGCTTGGTCATGTCCTTCAGAACGATCTTGACGTCACCGACAATAGGAACGTCAACTTGAACGTTTTTGCTGATGCTTGTCGGGTCAATGTCTATATGGACGATCTTTGCGTAAGGCGCAAACTCGTCGAGCTTACCCGTAACCCTATCGTCAAAACGCGCACCAACGGCTATAAGGCAATCGGTATTGGTGATTGCCATGTTAGCGGTAAAAGTGCCGTGCATGCCGAGCATACCCATAAACTGTTTGTCTGTTCCAGGGTAGCCGCCAAGCCCCATAAGGGTCGTTGTGACAGGGACGTTCAGTTTTTTTGCAAGTTTTTTAAGCTCTCCTGCGGCGTCAGAGTTTATCACACCACCGCCAGCGTATATGACCGGTCTTTTTGACGACAATATCGTCGAAATAGCCCTTTTAATCTGCCCTGGATGACCCTTGTAATTAGGTTGATAACTCGGTATGTCAACCGACTCGGGATAGTTAAACTCTGTCGTTGCGCCAAGCATGTCTTTTGGAAGGTCAACCAGCACCGGGCCGGGACGACCTGTTGTCGCGATATAAAACGCTTCTTTTACAATTCGCGCAAGGTCCTTTACGTCCTTTACAAGGAAGTTATGTTTTGTGCACGGCCTTGTAATGCCGACAATATCGGCTTCCTGAAAGGCGTCGTTCCCAATGAGCGCAGTCGGGACCTGTCCGGTAAAAGCAACAACAGGGACAGAGTCAAGGTACGCCGTTGCAAGACCTGTGACAATATTGGTCGCACCGGGGCCTGAGGTAACAAGCACGACCCCTGGCTTGCCCGTAGCCCTTGCGTAGCCGTCGGCCATATGCGCCGCACCCTGCTCGTGCCTGACAAGCAAATGCCTCATATCCGACTTATAAAGAACGTCGTATATGTCGAGTACGGCACCGCCCGGATAACCGAATATAGTATCGACCCCTTCTTTCTTAAGGGACTCAATAAGTATCTTTGCGCCTTTCATCTTCATTTTCAGATCCTTAAATATAATATGTTTTGTGAGCTTAATCCGGTGAAATAATTAAGTCTGGTTGCAAAAATCTTTATTAAGATAAATTCTCCAAAAACCACGATCACCAGATTCCTCCCAATAGCCTTCAAGAATTTTACCATCTTTAGGCAAGTGTAGCGATGCCTTACCGCTTTTTGCCTTGCAATTCAGTATAAAATGACCGCCACCTAAATCAGAACCTTCGTACTGGACTCGTTCTTTACCGTCCATATAGTTAACTATTATATTCTCACTATCAATCCTTACATCACAACATTCATCTTCATCAGCAGTACCTTCATCATAGAATACTACTGTCATCTTACAATTTTCCCAAACAGACAAATGACTTTCCCCTGCAAATAGACACTAATTAAAGGAAGCTCTGATTAATTCTATTTGTTGATGTTTAGGTACGTCCTTGCGCCGAAACCACTCACCCTCCCCTCAGTCCCCTCCCATCAAGGGAGGGGAAGAAAACCCTGAATTCCCGCATTCGCGAAAATAACAAAAAAGAGATTGCTTCTACGTTTTGTTATTAAACAGCACAATGTCGCAAGCATAAGCTAAAAATCACGCCTTTAAAACAGCCCCTGTGTTGGCTGACGTTACAGCCTTTGCATACCTCGCAAGCCAGCCCTTCTCTATCTTGGGTCTGGGCGCCTTCCACTTTGTTCTTCTTAATTCAAGTTCTTTTTTACCGACTTTAAGTTCAAGCTTTCTTCTCGGTATGTCCAGCACTATTTCATCGCCTTCTTTTATAAGGGCAATCGGGCCGCCCTCCATCGCCTCGGGCGAGATATGGCCGACGCAAGGTCCGCGCGTACCGCCTGAAAAACGTCCGTCAGTAATAAGGGCAACGCTGTCGCCAAGCCCCATACCGACTATTGCCGCAGTTGGAGCAAGCATCTCTCTCATGCCGGGGCCGCCTTTTGGCCCCTCGTACCTGATAACCACAACGTCGCCAGACTTAATCTTGCCCGTCTGTATAGCCTTCATTGCTTTTTCTTCTGAATCAAAAACGCGAGCAACACCCTTAAACTTCATCATTTTCTTACTAACGCCAGATTGCTTTACAACCGCACCATCCGGTGCAAGATTACCATGAAGCACGGCAATGCCGCCTTGCTTGTGATACGGCCTGGTAACAGGCCGTAAAACATCGTCGTCTATAACAGTCGCGGCTTCGACAATCTTCTTAACCCTCACACCTGAAACCGTCGGGTTGTCGTTAATGTTTTTCTTAAGCCTTGACATAACAGCCGGTATACCGCCTGCCCAGTGAAGGTCTTCCATGTAATACTTGCCTACCGGTTCGAGTGACGATATGTGCGGTATAACACGGCTCAGGTCGTCGAACGCGGAAAGCGGCAGATCCACTCCTGCCTCATGCGCAATTGCAAGCAGGTGGAGCACCGTGTTGCTCGATCCGCCAAGGGCCAGGTCAACCATTATCGCATTATCAAAGGCCTCTCTGGTCATGATAGAGCGAGGCGTTATGTTTTTCTTTATAAGCTCTACTATCCTTTCACCGCTGTCGTATGCAATGCGCCTTTTCTCGGCCATTACGGCCGGAGCCGTACCACACCCGGGAAGGCTCATACCCATGGCCTCGGTGAGCGAATTCATCGTGTTAGCCGTATAAAGGCCCTGACAACTTCCGGCCCCGGGGCATGCGCCAAGCTCGCAGGCCTGAAGCTCGTCCTTTGTTATCTTACCCGCCTTGAACCGGCCCATGGCCTCAAAGGTGTTTCTGATAAACGACGTTCTGGCGCCTTTATATCTGCCCGTCATCATGGGACCAGCCGTAACGACGATACAGGGAATGTCGATCCTTGCAGCAGCCATTAACATACCCGGAGTAATTTTATCGCAGTTAGTCAGAAGTACGAGACCGTCAAGCGAATGCCCCTCGGCTACACTCTCGATCATGTCCGCTATAAGCTCGCGCGTGGGCAGGGAATAATGCATACCCCTGTGTCCCATCGCCATGCCGTCGCAAATACCCGGCACGCCGAACAGGAAAGGATACCCGCCTGCCGTGTGCACGCCTTTTTCAATATAGCGCTCAAGGTCCCTCATGCCGATGTGGCCTGGAATAAGGTCGGTAAAGCTCGACGCAACCCCGATAAAGGGCTTTTTTATACCGTCTTTGGGCACGCCTGTAGCATAAAGCAGTGCCCTATGAGGAACCCTGTCGGCTCCTTTTTTCATTCTATCGCTTCGCATATCGTTAAAAGACCCCTCAAAGGTAAGTTGGAGGAATTTTCAAAAAAAAGGTCTACTCGGCCGCTGCTATAAGCTTCTCCATCTTGTCTTTAAGAGCAAGTTTTAGCTTCTTAAGTCTTTTTTTCTCAGCCTGTTCTTCGGCGGACAAAATAGGTTTTTTCTCGAACTTGGCAACAAGTTTATTATAGTCATGATGCTCTGTATAAGCATCCCTGAATTCTTCACTCTCCGCAAGCAGTTTGTCCACGGATTCCTTACGCATTGATTCCATATTCTCCCCTCTCCTTATGCAAAATATAGTAATAAAAATAATACAATATAAAATAATACCCTATGATATAAGCGTTGTCAACAATCTATCGCAGCCCAGTGGGACGGAAGAAATCTTACGTTTAATATGGCTTTGGAAAAAGAGGGGGAGTTTAAGAGATTTTTTGAATGGGTTTCTTTGGTGCGGAGACGAACCAAAAAAAGTTATTTACCTTTTATTGTCACCCTGAACTTGATTCAGGGTCTCGCTTTTAGGTTGTCATTCCTGCGAAAGCAGGAATCCAGTTTTTTTGGTGGGCGCAGCCCACCCTGCATGGCTTTTATTTCCGGTTTACAAATTATCTGTATTTTCAAGCGGTGTGTATACAGCAAGGACTGCCGCTCCAATACAGTTCAGGTCAATCCTTGTTCCACCTAAAAACCAGGATGTTGTGGTGCTTAAAAGCCAACCTGTTTTTTTCATTCTTTTTTCTTTTTTAGTAGCTGGTTCGCCGTATTTTTGAGTTAAAAGACCCTTGAAATCATTACAATCGTCTGGTTCTTTACCACCGATCTCTTCATCTAGCATCACCTTAACAAGCTTGTCGTCTTCTAAGAGCAGGCGTACTCCAACCTTCAAATTCCCAACATTTATTTGTTTTAAAAATATTGTGTTACCACCTATTTTTTCAATCTTCTCAGGTAGTAAAGCCTTTAGCTCTTCTGAGGTCATACCCCACTTGGTTTTGCCCCAGCCTTGAAGATTTTCTGCATGAACGGGTAAAGCAAAGCCTAATAGAAAGACGGCTAACATCAGTATAAGATTTTTCTTGTTAATCACATTGAGCCTCCGTTATTATTCGTCATCATCCTCGTCTTCACAAAACTCAATGTCTTGCAACCAACAAAGTCTGATCTGTTTTTCTTTTTTACTTCTTGGCGTGTCCTTATAATATAAGAACTCGTCATCAATTCTTATAGGTATAATCTCTTTCCAGTCGTAGAAATGCTCAATTCCTTTTTCATCTATATAAGAAGTGAGGGCAAGCTCTCCCTTTTTTACCAGGGACTCTGAGATTATACGTTTGTTTTCGGTGAGGGTCTTTTTATCGACAATGGTAACAAACTCTTCGAGTTCAATTTTTTTAAACTTAAATTTTCTTTTTGGTGCGTTGTTTGACTCTCCACAATATGAATCAGGAAGTTCTCTACAGGAAACGCTCTCGTCGTCAATCGATAAAGGAAAAAACTCGCCATGATCTATAAAATCCTGTCCGTAACTCATTGAAAAAGCACCGTGGTTTTCTATGGTTTTTTCGATCAATGCTTTATATGATTTAGCTCGTACTTCAGGGTGTTTTCTGTGTAGACCAGTACCAATCAAGCTTTTACCATTGAGCCAGTCTGTAAAATTAACTGTAAAACTCAATTCATCTTTAGTTGGTGGCGGTGGGACTTTGGGTTTTTTAGGCTTTGAAGGTTTGAGGGCTATTTTAACAGCTTGCTTTGCAATACTTTTAGCACTCTTTGGTTTAAATAACTTTTTAAAGAAACCCATATAATCTCTCTGTAAAATTAAGTATTATTTACAGGTATTAAACCTAATTCAAAGGGTTGTGTCAAATAGAATTTAAGGCAGTTAACGGAAAAAATAGGATAAAATAGTGGGAGCGACCGTTAATTTGCTTTCCCCTTCTCTTCACGCTCATAAATGTTTCATATGCGCGAAAGGGCAAAAACTTATCCCGCAGCATACTTAAGTGGTATGTGAGGAGTTAAGTTTGCAGTCCTGACAAAACAGATGTGCATTTATGTGCGTGAACACTTACTGCATGGTATGTGAGGATTTAAGGTCGTAGTCCTGACAAAACATATGTGCATTTATGGGCGTGAACTCGACTCTACCCCTTGTTTTTCTTTGCCTTTAACTCTGCCTCGGATTTTCTTAAATAAGTCGGGGTAAGCTCTATTGCCGTAGTGCCTTTAACGCCTGCGTTCAACGAACGCAGGGCAAGCCTTGCAATACTTGCCGCGCGAAGCGGCCAAAGTCCGGCATCAGCAATGAAGGCACCGGAATGCGTGTGTTGACTTAAAAAATCTTCATAGCGATTTAGCCCGGTACCAAGAAAAACCGTCGGCACCTCCGGTTTTTTATTAATTACTTCGACAAGCTCTTGAGGTGCTATTGCAATATCGGCAAGCTCCCTTTTATACTCACCACATCCATCACTATTCATGGTCAGGGTAAAGAGCGCCGTATAGACCTCTTTTTTCCTTGCGTCAAGCACAGGACAAATTCCAAACCTTGGCGCATCCGCCGTATCGTCAATGTTCATCGCCATTGCCTCCATCGTAGAGACAGTGACAACAGGGACGCCAAGGCTCCAGGCAAGCCCCTTTACCGTGCTTATACCGATGCGAAGTCCTGTGAAAGAACCAGGACCGGCAGTGACGGCAAGGTAATCAATATCTGTAATTGATGTATTAACGGAGTCGGATTTAAGAAATGAGTCAATGCTCTTAAGCAGCCACCGTGCGTGAAGCCCAACGTCGGCAACAGTCCACTGGGCGATTAAGCGCGGCGTGTTATTCACGCCGCCTTCGCCCAAACCATCAGTTCTCAGAAGCGCAATGCTGCCGGAATCACTCGACGTGTCAAAGGCAAGTATATTCAACTAAGCCTACCTGTTTTTATGACTGATCTGACAGCAGCCTTCTTTGCCACATGCCCACGCGTCACAGGGCATAATCCTTTATAAGCCGCATTATATCGTTCCAGGTAACAACCACCATTAAACCCAGAAGCAGTACAAGTCCGACGTTCTGAGCCGTACCCATAACCCGCTCGCTCATCTGCTTCCCCCTCACCCCTTCTATGGAGAAGAAAAGCAGATAACCGCCGTCAAGCACTGGTATGGGCAGGAGGTTGATTATACCGAGCTGTAGACTCAGGAAGGCGAGCATACCCAGGAACGCAGAGATGCCGCTCTCGGCCGCCTTACCCGCGAACTGGGCGATAAGGATAGGGCCGCCAAGGTCTTTCATTGAATGAGCGCCTGCGAAAAGCCCCTTTACAAAATCACCGAGCATCACGGTTAATTCAACCGAACGGTCAATGCCGCGAGTGATGGACTCGGTAAAACCGTAACTTATAATTGCGGTCTGTCCCGGAACTGTAACACCAATCAGGTAGGCGTCGTTTTTCTCGTTAAACTCAGGTTTTATAGAAGCCGTAACCTTCTCGCCATTTCTGTCAATGACAAAAGCAAGCTCTCTTTTCTCCTCACCGCCTTTCTTAACAAGCGCCTGCATCTCCATTAAATGCGTAATAGACGTGCCGTCAATTGACTTTATAAGATCTCCTGGCTGTAACCCTGCAAGAGCGGCAGGATCTCCCTTTGTCACCTCTCCGACAAGCGGCAGGTGAGGCGGGGCAAAACCTAACCCTGTCTTCTCTCTCACCTCAGGGGTAAAAGTCGCGATTTGCACGACGCCGTCCCTGTCAAACTCAAAAGTAAAAGGAATCTTGCCGGCAATCGCCATCTTCATCTCAAGCTCCGCCCATGTGGCGATTTCCGCTCCGTTAAGGCGCGTAATCACGTCCCCCTTCATCACCCCTGCGCTCATGGCAGGCGTGTCGGATGCAACGTAAGCTATAACCGGTTTTTTCTCTAAAAACGCAGGCGCTTCAATGCCTATCATGTAGATTACAGGAAATAGCACGACTGCGAGCGCAAGGTTCATGATCGGCCCTGCCGCCACTATTGCCATACGGCTGCCAAGCGGTTTCAAGAGGAAAGATTTTTGTTTAAACTCTTTTACCTTGGCTTCCAGTTCGGCAAAACCGAGGTCTTCGTTCTCAGCCCTTATCCTCTCTTCCTCCGCCTGCTCGTCAAAGGAATCGCCCCACATCTTTACGTACCCGCCAAACGGAACAAGCGAGATGCGGTAATCCGTCTCCCCCCTTTTAAAACCAAAAAGCCTTGGCCCGAACCCGAGTGAAAACGTGTCCACTCCAACTCCGACGTATTTTGCTACTGCAAAATGTCCAAGCTCATGGATAAAAATCAAAATTCCAAGTAATATTATAAAAGATACTATCGTAGTCATTGTTTTTAAATTCTCCCGTTATATTGCTCTGGCAATCAACTTCCTTGCCATCTCTCCTGCTTTTTTTCTGGCCCAGGTGTCGGCCTGAACAACACTTGCGGCATCAAGCCGTCCGAACTGATCTTTTTCAAATTCAAAATCGTCGAGCACCGAACTCACAAGTTTCGGTATATCTGTAAATTTTATCATACTTTCAAGGAACATTTCCACCCCAACTTCATCCGCCGCGTTTAAAACGCACGGGGCAAGCCCACCAAAACGAATCGCCCTGTATGCAAGAGAGAGGGCCGGGAACCTCTCTGTGTCCGGCTCCATGAATTCAAGCGTCTTTCCGGCAAGGCTGCACGGACTAACCCCGCTCTCCACACGTTCGGGATATGACAGGGCGTAAGCAATCGGCCCCTTCATGTCGGATGAACCCATCTGGGCAATTATAGAGCCGTCAACGTACTCGACCATTGAATGAACAATGCTTTGAGGATGTATACAGACCGAGACCTTTTCAGGTGGTATATCAAATAACCAACAGGCCTCTATTACCTCAAGGCCTTTGTTCATAAGGGTCGCCGAATCAATAGTAATACGCCGACCCATGTCCCACGTCGGGTGGTTAAGGGCTTCTTTCGGAGTTACGCACTGTAACTCCTCCATTGTTGACTTTAAAAACGGCCCGCCCGAGGCCGTTAGGATTATACGTTTTACGTCTTCTTTCCTGTGACCTTCCAAAGACTGAAACACGGCACTATGTTCACTGTCGACAGGGATGAGACGAACGCCATGGCTCTCCACCTCATCCATAATGAGTTTGCCGCAAAGCACCATGCTCTCTTTATTGGCAAGGGCAATGTCCTTGCCCGCTCGAATCGCCGCAAGTGTGGGCAGAAAACCGGCAGCCCCGACAATGGCCGAAACCACAATGTCGGCGCTTTCGTAAGTGGCGGCGCTTTCTGCGCCGCCTGGGCCAAAACTTTTCTTAAGTTCAGGAAATAACTCATTTAAGTACTTCAAGTCTGCTTCGTTTTTTACCGAGACGAACTCCGGGGAAAACTCTCGAATCTGCTTAATAAGCAACTCTATATTATTTCCTGCGGCAAGCGTGACTATCTGGAACTTGTCCTGGTTTACCCGCACCACTTCAAGCGTGTTCGTGCCGATTGACCCTGTCGAGCCGAGCACGGCTATTTGCTTTTTCCCGCATGGCGGGTTTAATTCCCTGCGGCTTTCCGTGAGGTTTTTGGCATCATAGTTCATTTTGAAATTCCGTTGTTTGCAACGTACAATTTTTTTCGTTTCCCATGCTTCTGCATCAGATTTAAAAGTACTCCTTATACATCAGGAAATAAAAAAGTATGGGCAGGCAGAAAAACAGGCTGTCCATCCGGTCCAGCACCCCGCCGTGACCCGGTATAACGTTGCCGGAATCCTTAACCCCGCCGCCTCGTTTCAAGAGAGACTCGAAGAGGTCTCCGAGCAGGCCGACAATACCCAAAACAAGGGCAAGGCCGATTACTTCTACAAGGGCAAGGCCAAGGCCTGCAAATCTATTATAAAGGTAAACAGCAATCACACCTGCGATGAGCCCGCCTACCGCACCTTCTACGGTCTTCTTGGGACTCAGGAGAGGGGCAAGTTTTGTCCTGCCGACACACCTTCCGGTCAAGTACGCAAAGGTATCGTTTGACCACACTATTACAAAAACAAGCAAGACCCACCACCCGCCGTTATGAAACCCGTGCAGTAAAACTACAAACGACAGAGTCAGCCCCAGGTAAATTAATCCGACAGTCCTTGCGACAACAACCTGTGTTGCCCTTTTAAAATCCCCTTTGGATACGGCCATTGCAGAAAGAACGAATAAAAAGAAAACGCCGAGCAAATAAGGCAGCAACGCAAACGAGCCAAAAGAATACGCCACAAACGGCAGCATAGTACCCGGAAGCACGGCGATATTGTCGATTGCAGGCACTCCCTTACCAAGCAAGATCGCGTTAAACTCTTTTAACGCCTGGAACGTGAGCAGGGTTACGCCAATGGTCAGGTAAAAGGTTGACGTATAAAGGTTCAGGAATACGACCAGAAAAATGAGGACTATACCGCTTATGAGTCTTGTAAACAAGGTTAACTCACGCGCCCCCTGAGCAGGGGGGGGTATGTAATGCCTTTAAAACTCGCATGGGGGTGGTAGGAGAAAAAAGTCGCCTGCCCTGTTCTCGTCGTTACCGGTATTGATGTTTTTGTCGGCCTCGTCGTCATTAGATCAGACCGTCACAGTCGTAGTAGAGTCCTGCTCCCCGACTTGATCATCTGTGAGTTGCTCTTGCGTCAGGCCAAAACGGCGCTCACGGCTCTGAAAATCAACGATTGCTTCGAGCAGGTCGTTTCTTGAAAAATCAGGCCACAACACATCTGAGATATAGAGCTCTGTATAGGCAATTTGCCAGAGCAGGAAGTTCGATATTCTTTTCTCCCCGCTTGTCCTGATAAGCAGGTCAGGGTCGGGGAGGTCTTTTGTGTAGAGCGAGCCGGTAATTGTTTTTTCGTTGATTTCATTTAACTCAAGCTCACCCCTGGAAACTTTGGCAGCTATAGTCCTGCACGCCTCCACTATCTCATCTCTTGACCCGTAACTTATGGCAAGCTGCAGAAACATCCCGTCATTCCCCCTTGTCGTCTCTTCAAGGCCTTCTATCGCTTTTCTTACGCCTTCAGGCAGGTCATCGCGGTTCCCGATAGCCGTGAAACAAATGTTGTTTTTCATCATTAACTCAGCCTCACTCTTCAGGTGAGACTGCAAGAAACGCATCAGCATGTTCACCTCTGCCTCGGGCCGACTCCAGTTCTCCCGTGAAAAAGTATAAAGAGTCAGGTACTTGATGCCAAGCTCTCTTGAAAAAGTAATCGTATCCCTAACAGCCTCAATGCCTTTTCTGTGGCCGTCTATTCTTTTAAGAAGTTTTTTCCCGGCCCACCGACCATTACCGTCCATTATGATGGCAATATGACGAGGCAGTTTTTCAATTTTCAGCTTTTCACTGAGTTCGGTAAAGAGTTTTTTATCGAGTTTTTCATTCATTTCAGAAATACCTGGAACACGTGGCATATGTTGCTTATATGGTTGTAGTATAAGGGGAAGTGCTGCGCACGGCAAATGTCGTAATGTATATCAGTATCTAAATTAACAGGTGCTGCGTGGAACTTAAAACCACCATGTGACTCAATCAAACCCGCCTTGCGGGCGCTATGCGGGTCAAACTTCCATTATTTCGGCTTCTTTAAGGGAGAGTATCTCGTCAATCCGGGCAACTTCACTGTCGGTCAAGGTCTGAACTTTCTGCTGGGCCTTTTTAAGATCGTCCTGACCCATTTCTTTATCTTTTTCAAGTTTTTTAAGCGTATCGTTCGCCTCTCTGCGGCAATTCCTTACGGCAACCTTTCCTTCTTCCGCATACTTCCTGGCGACCTTTACAAGTTCCTTTCGCCTCTCTTCAGTTAAGTGCGGCACCTGAATGCGAATAATCTTGCCGTCGTTCCCAGGGGTAAGGCCAAGGTCGGAGTGCATGATGGCTTTTTCTATCTCTGCCATCTGTGAGAGGTCCCAGGGTTGAACAAGGAGCGTTCTCGGCTCAGGTACGGATAGTGACGCTACCTGGGAGAGCGGGGTTGGCGTACCGTAATAATCGACCTTCAAACCATCAAGCAACTCAACGGATGCGCGTCCGGTCCTGAGTTTTTTAAGCCCGTGCCGGAAACTATCAATACCCGAGTCCATATTTTTCTGCGTGTCTGTCAATACCGTTTCAAAGCTCATGATAATTATTCCTTTACTACTTCTCCCTTATGATCGTTCCTATTTTTTCGTTTTGCAGTATCTTTAAGATATTGCCCTTTTTCTTCAGATTGTAGACTATAATGGGGAGTTTATTTTCCCTGCAAAGGGCGACGGCTGTGGTGTCCATGACGCGCAGGTCTCTATTAATGACGTCGGTGTAAGTAAGCTCGTCATATTTAATTGCGGACGGATCCTTTTCCGGGTCTTTATCGTAAACGCCGTCAACCTTGGTTGCCTTGATAATAACGTCGGCATGCATCTCCATCGCCCTTAGAGACGCCGCAGTATCGGTCGTAAAGTAGGGGTTTCCGGTGCCTGCGGCAAAAATAACAACCCTGCCCTTTTCAAGATGCCTTATGGCCTTTCTTCTTATGTAGGGTTCGGCCACTTCCTTCATCTCTATTGCAGAAACAACCCTTACCTCTAACCCCCTTTTCTCAAGCGCGTCCTGCAACATAAGGGCATTAAGCACTGTTGCGA
Organism: uncultured bacterium; assembly: GCA_965371305.1. GTDB lineage: Bacteria > Desulfobacterota > GWC2-55-46 > GWC2-55-46 > DRQE01 > CBDUXY01. Next base: position 15,512 of record CBDUXY010000004.1, on the reverse strand, counting down.
GCATTCCGACGTAATCGGCCGTAGCCCGTTCCATGCCCCTCGCACTCCCCTCTATACCTCTAAAGATGTTGCCGCCGCCTATTACTATGGCGACCTTCACACCCATTTCTTTCACTTCTTTTATTTCAGATGATAAGACGTCCAGCACATCCGGGTCTACGCCGAATTCGCGCTCTCCGAGAAGGGCCTCGCCAGAGAGCTTTAGCATTATCGTCCGGTAAGTCGGTTCCATTTAAAATAGAGCTCTCAAGGTATACAACGATAATAAAAAAGATGTCTAAAATATCCTGGACCGGCCATGCCCCCGCGCCCTGAGTTCAGCTAACACCGATTGGGGGGGGAGTAACGTCAGGCGCCGCAGGCCTCTCCTGTTGATGTTGATGATGATCCTTCATGGGAATTTTCAGAAGCTTCTTCACAAGAGTCTTCTGAAGCAGTAGCCGCTCCAACCACCAGGCGCGAAAAAGCCCCTACCTGAATGTTCTCACCAAGCTTTGCTATGGCTGCCGTAACTAAATCCTGCACTGTCTTGTCCGAGTCCTTTACAAAAGGCTGCTCAAGAAGGCAGACTTCCTTGTAGTACTTCTTTATCTTACCCTCTACCATTTTCTCTATTATGTTGTCGGGTTTACCGGCATCTTTTGCCTGGACCCGGAAGATTGCCTTTTCTTTTTCAAGGCTCTCTTCCGTGACGTCTTCCCTTCTAACAACAAGCGGGTTCATCGCGGCTATGTGCATGGCAATGTCCTTTGCCAGGGTCTGGAACTCATCTGTCTTGGCAACGAAGTCTGTCTCGCACTTGACCTCCACCATAACACCGAGCTTACCTCCGGCATGTACGTAGGTGGCGACCGTGCCTTCGGCTGTCGCCCTTCCCGCCTTTTTCTCGGCTTTTGCAAGACCCTTTTCCCTGAGGAAAGTTACAGCGTCGTCTATCTTACCTTCTTTTTCAGCAAGGGCGCGTTTGCAGTCCATTATACCCGCCCCTGTTTTTTCTCTTAACTCCTTAACCTGCTTTGCCGATATTTCCATTTTTAAGATACTACCTCCGGTGCTTTTTCCTTTTCATCTGGTTTTGCGGCGGCGGCTTTCGGCTCAACCGCGGAGTCTGTCGTAGCCTTTGGCGCAGCTTCCGGCTCCTTGGGAGCGCTCTTGCTTGTTGTTTTTTCCTCAACAACCGGCGCACTTGCTTCTTCAGCGTTTTCAACCGGCGCTTGGGCGGCCTGTTCTTCGGCTGCTGCAGCAGCGGCCACGGCGGCCTCTGCTTCCGCCTTCTGTTCGGTTTCTTTTATAAGCTCCTGCTCAAGGGCCGTCTTACCCTCAAGACAGGCATCGGCCACCGTATTGGCAAAAAGCTCTATAGCCCTTATGGCGTCGTCGTTACCCGGAATTATAAAGTCTATATCGTCAGGGTCGCAGTTAGTATCGACTATGGCAACAACAGGTATGCCAAGCTTCTTGGCCTCTTTCACACCGATAAGTTCACGCCTGGAATCGACTACGAAAATAGCCTTTGGCAGTTTTTTCATTTTCCTGAGTCCACCAAGATTTTTCTCAAGCCTCAGCCTTTTCTTTTCAAGCAACAGGAGTTCTTTTTTCGTACGTCCCGTGCTGTCCCCGGCTTCCTTAAGTTCGTCAAGTTTATTGAGCTTGTCTATGCTCTTTTTTACTGTCTCGAAGTTGGTAAGAAGTCCGCCAACCCACCTGTTGGTTACGTAACCCATGGCACACCTTGTAGCGGCCTGCTCAATTGAATTCTGGGCCTGACGTTTTGTGCCGACAAAAAGCACCTCGCCGTCGTTTTTTGTGACATCTTTAATGAAATCATAGGCCGTCCTGAACATCTTGACCGTCTGTTGCAGGTCAATAATGTAGATGCCGTTTCTTGCGCCGAAGATATAACGTTTCATCTTCGGGTTCCATCTTTTTGTCTGGTGACCGAAGTGAACACCGGTCTCCAACAGTTGTTTCATTGATAAATACGCCATGACTTTCTCCCTTGTTTTTGGTTTTTTCCTCCGCACCTTGTTGACCGAACCGCGTAAAACGCGGCACCACCGGCCGTGCTCCCTGATGCGTGTGGTATGTAACGTTATTATATAACACAGTACTTTGAGGTTTTCAAGAGAAAAACCAGGGAAATAGAGAATATTTACAATTTTAAAAAAAACAAAAAAACGGCCCATGGGCAGGAAACATTGAAAACCTGACCATGAAAATTCAAAACGCAATAATTCTAAAATATGACAATAATTTTTAACGAATCAGGAACGGCCCCTGGCCGTAAAGAATAGAATTGACTATATAGATGAAAGTTGTCGTTGCCTGCCCAGATTTCGACAATTATGTTATTGCGCATTAAAAAGAATAAAATTGACTAATAGATGAAAGTTGTCGCCGCCTGCTCAGATCTTCACAATAATCTTATTGCGTATTAAAAAAACTAAAATTGACTAAATGTATGAAAATCTGTTACAATCTAAGTGTAAAAACTGTCACCACTTTTTTTGACCTCACGTTTTAGTTTCAGGGCCGTAAGACGTGAGGTCAAATTCTAATTTTTTCTTGACACGAATACTCCGGATTATGGACACAGTCAATGGACACCGCTGAGATATTTAAAAAAATATCGGCCCTTAAACAGAACCTCTCCAAAGTTCTCAAGGGCAAAGATGATATTATAGAATTTGCCATAACAGCCCTTCTTACCGGCGGCCACCTGCTTATAGAAGACGTACCAGGCGTTGGAAAAACAACGCTTGCCCACGCCCTTGCACAAAGCATTGAATGCACCTTTAAACGTATACAATTTACAAGCGACCTTCTGCCGTCCGACGTTATCGGCGTTACCATCTTTAACGAGGCAACACGAGACTTTGAATTTAAACACGGTCCAATATTCGCTAACGTCGTGCTTGCCGACGAAATAAACCGCGCCACTCCAAAAACGCAGAGCGCTTTGCTTGAGGCAATGAACGAGGGCCAGGTCACTGTTGATAACATGACGTATCAAATTGCAAAGCCCTTTTTCATAGTTGCCACGCAAAACCCCTATGAACACTCCGGCACATACCCGCTTCCCGAGTCCCAGTTGGACCGTTTTGCCCTGTCCATAAAAATAGGCTACCCTGACGAGGCGAGCGAGAGAGAGATTGCGCGTTCAACCAAGCTTAAGCTCTCACCAACTGCCCTTTCTCCGGTACTTAGCTCTGATGAGGCCCTCTCCATGCAAAAGTGCGCCGAAGCAGTCAAAGTAGAGGAAGACCTGCTTAACTACATAGTAACGATCAGCACGGCAACGCGCCAACATCCCTCTGTCAGGCTTGGCGTAAGTCCACGCGGTACAAGGGATTTTTACAGATCAGCGCAAGCCATGGCTCTTGTGTCGGGACGCGACTATATCATCCCGGACGACGTAAAGAAGCTTGCCGTACCGGCGCTTGCCCATCGCATACTCCCGGTCAGATACGGCATCGAGGAGGGTTCCATGACCCCCGAGAACATAGTTTTGGAGATACTAAGCAAAACCGCAGTACCAATGTAAAAAAAATCATGAGTATAAGACCCGCCATATCAGCCCCTCTTCCCTGGCTCACCATTCTCATCGGCAAATCTCTCGGGAAAAAAAGGGAACAAGGCGCGCACAAAACATCACTGCGTCGCTCGCTCTTTCCGCGCTCCCTGCGCTTCACCAAAGAGGGTACAAGGTACACGGCAATACTCTTCCTGATTGGCCTTGCCGCAATCAACACGGGCAACAACCTGCTTTACCTTATCCTTGCCATGATGCTTTCTCTTATCATAATCTCAGGGCTTATGAGCGAAAGCACGCTTAGGAAATTATACGCTCAAAGAGAGTTTCCTTCCCACATATTCATGGGCACCACGGTTAAGGTACGCATCTCGATAGAGAATAAAAAAAAGTATCTCTCCTCGTATTCATTCACCGTCGAGGAACTTAGCTCGGAAGACGTTAATACATCCGGGGCATACGTGCTGAAAGTCACGGATAAAACAACAGTGAATTCAAAATATACGTTTAAGAAACGCGGTGTCGTCAAACTCAACACTCTTGTATTTAAAACCAGGTTTCCATTCGGCCTGTTCATGAAGGGCAGGACTACCACGGCAGAGTCCGAGGTCGTAGTGCTTCCAAGGTTACGGCCTTTAAAGAAAGACGAACTCTCGCTTCTCTCTCTCCAGAGCAGCGGGACGGCCAGGCCGGGGCAGAGAGGGACAGGGTCGCAGCTCTACGGGCTTCGCGACTACAACCTCACTGACGACTCAAGGTACATACACTGGAAGGCAAGCGCAAAGAGCGGCAAGCTCGTTGTAAAAGAATACGAAAAAGAGACTGAGAAAAAAATACGCGTCGTGTTTAACAACCTCTCGGACGACCCGAAGAGGTTTGAGCTTGAAGTTGAAAAAGCAGCTTCTCTTGTAAACTACTATATAACCGAGCTTGGTTACTCCGTAGGGCTGAGAACACTTTCAGGCACCGATATTCCGTGCGCAAGCGGGGAAGAGCAGCTCATGCGTATACTGCACAACCTGGCCCTTATAGAACCGGGCGATAAAAAGGGGCGGGCAGAAGTAAACGTAGAATCTGTCTAAGAGCAACGGAAGCAATAAAAACCGGTCAACTACCCCTGAGCCAAGCTGCGGGCCATCAAACCCGCCATGCGGACAAAACTTAGTGTGACTCTATGAAGTTTTCATCCTATATATTTGTTATTACTTATATTATTACCGCTGTAGGGTTTGCCTCGATTTGTCTTATCGAAGAGATCGGCTTTTTTTTCAAGGCCCTATCCGGCTTTTTAATAGTCCTTAGTATACCTGTTCGCAGGAGTGAGAGAATCTCCATAAACCAGACCCTCTGGACCGTTATAAGCCTTGGCGCTTTTGTATTTTTTATTGCCGACTACCTGTTTGTTTCAGGAAATGTGCTTGGCGCCGGCGCGCGCTTTCTCTCAACCCTGGCTGTCATAAAACTCTACGGACTCAAGACAAACAGAGACCACGTCATACTCTACTCAATTGTGTTTTTCCAACTAATAGCCGCTGCCGCCTCAACCGTAAGTCCGCTGTTTTTTGCCGTTCTCGCCGTCTTTACAATCACTGCCATATGGGGCATGGTCGTGCTTAACATGCAACGCGACTATGAGGAAAAATCCAACGCAACAACTCCCATACCAAAAAACCTGTTCGGCTCAAGGTTTTTCACTATAACCGTGCTTATCACCATCACCTCCATACTCATAACCTTTATGCTTTTCTTTTTTATACCGAGGATCGGGATTGGTTTTTTTAAACCCAAAACCCTTAACACGATAAAAATGACCGGATTTTCCGACACGATCTTTCTTGGCGCATTAGGGCCGGTAAAGAAGGACTCAACTATAATAATGCGGGTGAGCCTTCCCTCAATAACCGACACTGGCAGAAGACCGTCGGGGTTTTACTTCAGGGGCTCAGCCCTTGACCGTTATGACGGGACCGAATGGACCAAAACAAGTTCGAAAAAGAGCCTTCTCGTAAAAGACGGCTCTGGAGGGTTCAGAGTTCCTAAAAGACCAAGGGCAAGCACGGTTAGAAGATCAGCGCTTCTTGAACAAAGGATAATGCTTGAGCCGCTTGAAACAGACGTGATTTTTGCAGTAACACCCTGGGTAAGGGTGTCAGGGAAAATAAGACACCTCACCACCGACAATTCCGGCACCATATATCTTCCAACACCTGCTTACAGACGCATAACTTACTCTGTCTGGTCCATGCCCATGGCAGAGAGCACTTCGTCAAGCGAGCTTGCCCCGAGTGAACTTTCCCGGTACTTGCAATTGCCGTCCAAACTCTCCAAGCAGGTACGCGAGCTTGCCCTCTCTGTAACGAAGGAGGCCGGAGAGGGCACCCTTGAAAAAGCCCGCGCAATCGAAAGGCACCTTAAAACAAATTACAAATATACACTTAATCCTCCGCGCGGGGAGATTGCCGAACCGCTTGAAAATTTTCTTTTCAGCACAAAACGCGGCTACTGCGAACACTACGCAACGTCCATGGTAATCATGCTGAGAACTATTGGAATACCATCGCGTATGGTCACCGGGTTTCTCGAAGGTCAGTGGAACAAATACGGTCAGTACCTGCAAGTTCGCCAGCAAGACGCCCACACGTGGGTCGAGGTATATACAGAAGACCGGGGCTGGACAAGGTTCGACCCTACGGCTTCGGCAGGTCTTGCCCCTTTTGAGATTACTTCAACGCTCAGCCTTTACCTGGATTCGCTAAGATGGCGATGGAACAGATATATTGTAAACTACTCTCTCTCTGATCAGGTAGCAATTTCAATTAAAATAAAATCCTCTTCACACTCGCTAAGGTTGGAGCTTTCCAGGTTTTTAGCAAAGATCAAGACCTTTTTCAGATCAAACGCGGCATCGGAGTCTGTAAAGGCAAACGCACTGCTACTATTAATGGCGGTAATCATCTTTGCCGCAATAATAATATTCGCCACTGTTCTTTTCAAGCGAAGAGACCGAAGACATGTAAAAACGCCGCTTTTCTACCTTGAGATGTTAGATGTTCTACAAAAGAAAGGACTCAGAAAAGAACCGTTTGAAACGCCGCGCGAGTTTGCCAGAAAGTCGGGGGTGCCGGAAGTGTTAGATATAACAGAGGCCTTTGAAAAAAACAGGTACGGAAGCAAGGCCGTAAACGAGGAGCATGTAAAAACACTACTTGAGGCCCTTAAGAAAAAACACTGACCGTGCTTTTTTCATCTCTTGTCAAGACCTGCATTCTCATCAATCAGTCAATTTTCATCAATCATCTTTATCAATCAACAGGCGAGTCCACTTCGGAGGCCTTCTCAAGGACTGAGTTTATAACCTTAACTATGTTCTTCAAACTAATTGGCTTTGACACGTAACCGTCAAACCCCTCGTCAAAGAGCTTTTGTTGCTCATCCTGCATAACCGAGGCGGTGATGGCTATGATTGGAATTGTTTCAAAACCACTTACCGACCTAACACGCCTTGCCACCTCAATACCGTCCATACCAGGCAGGTTTAAGTCCATGCAAATAAGCCGGGGCTTATGCGTGAGAAGCATATCAAGGGCCTGCTCGCCGTCTTGCGCCTCCAGCACGTCAAAACCGTTCAACACAAGCACCTCTCTCAAGAGCGCCCTGTTGATAAAATTATCTTCGACAACCAGTACTTTCAAAACAATTCCTTTATCTCTCTGTACAATAAATTCAACTCACAGTACGCTAACGGTATTACCTCCACCAGAGGACGTCTCCTCAAGCAACTCCTCAAGCGCCTCGATTATCCCAACATGCCCCCCGCACTCGCTCTTTAAGTCAGCCACGGCAACGCTCACAGTTACCCCCCCCTTCTTCCCCTTTACCACGGTAAACTCTTTTTTCTCCACAAGAGCGCGCAGCTTCTCTCCAACCTCCACGGCCTCTTCCTTTGGTATTCCAGGAAGCAACACGGCAAACTCATCTCCACCGTAACGCGTTACACAGTCGGCCTTTCTAAGGTTATCCTTGAGCAGATTTCCCAGGTAATAGAGAGCGCGGTTGCCGTTCTCAACACCGTTGTGTTCATTGTAAATCTTCATATCGTCAATATCAAGCAGCAAAATGCTTAAGACCTCCCCGTACCTCTCATCCCTGGCAAGCTCTCTGGAGAAAAGAATATCAAAATACCGCTTATTGAAAAGCCCTGTAATACCGTCCACCAGGTTGGCCTTTTGAGGAAATGACAATTCAAAAAGCTTTATCTCGCTTAAAAGTTCATCTTTTGTAAAAGCGGCCTTTTTAATAACCTTCTCCATGTTCGCGCCAAGCCGCTTCCTGTCGTTTGCATCTAACTCCTTTGCAGAGAAGATAATGATTGGGATATTCTTTGTAATATGATTCTCCCTTAACCTGTCTATTACGTCAAAACCGCTCACCACCGGCATCATTAAGTCAAGGATAATCAAATCAGGCTCTTCATCCATGGCCATCCTGATCCCCTCTTCTCCGCCAGGGGCCTTAAGCACCTCAAACCCCTCCTCGCTAAGCATGCCGTCAAGCAGCGTGAGCGCCTGCGGCTCGTCGTCTATGACAAGTATCTTAAGGCATTTGTTTGCACTATACCTGACAAAGTGCAGCGAGTTCAACGAATTCAGGAGTTTGTCCCTGTCCACCGGCTTAAGCAAATAATCCACAGCGCCAATGGCAAACCCGAGTTCATTATTATCGGTAAAGGATACCAGTACAACCGGGATATCACTTGTTTCATCGTTGGCCTTGAGTTCGCCAAGCACCTCCCAGCCGTCTTTCTTGGGCAAAGCTACGTCTGCTACAATTGCAAAGGGTTTTTCTTCCCCCACCTTTTCCATAAGTTCATCGCCGTCCATGGCCGACACCACACGGTAGTACTCCTCGGTCAAATACAGTTTGAGCAACTGAACCATGTCCTCGCTTTCGCCTGCAACCAATATTAGCGGCGAATTCATTGCATGCGTCATATCCAGGCCTACGGCGACGTGCGCAGGCACCATCTCCTCTTTATACGCCTTCTGAGGCAACTTCACAGTAAAAGTTGAACCCTTGCCAAGTTCACTGTCAACCAATATAGAGCCGCTGTGCAGTTCCGCAAGCCTTTTTGTAAGGGCAAGCCCAAGCCCCGTACCCACCTGCTCCCTTGTAACGGCTGAGTCAAGTTGCTCGAACTCCTTAAAGAGCCTGCCCAGGTCTTCAGGCTTGATCCCAACGCCTGTATCGGTTACCGAGACATAAAGGTATCTCTGCATGCCCATGCCCGAAGGCTCCTGTTTAATCTCCCAGTCCACAAACACCTCGCCATCATCCTCATTAAACTTAACCGAGTTTGACAATAGGTTCAGCATAATCTGCTTAAACTTACCCTTATCGGCATTTACTACGGGAGAGGCCTGAGAAGTCCTGATATCTATTGATATGTGCCTTTTGCGCGCAATAGGCCTGATAGTGCCAAGCACTTCCTGCAAGACGTCCACAAGCGAAAAATCCTCCTCAAGTAACTCCATCCTTCCCGCCTCTATCTTTGAGAGGTCAAGGATAGAGTTTATGAGCTGGAGCAGATGCGCTCCACTTGTGTGGACGTACTTGACATACTGAGTTTGTTTTTCGTTAAGTTCGCCAAAACTTTTTTCCTGTAGTAATTCGGAAAAACCGATTATGGAATTAAGAGGGGTTCTGAGTTCATGGCTTACGTTTGCAAGAAACTGACTCTTCATCTGACTTGCGCGGGCAAGCTCAAGGTTTTTAACCTCAAGCTCATCCTTGCTGCTTGAAAGTTCAAGGTTGGCCTGTTTAAGCTCACCCGTTCTGCTATCGACCTGGTGTTCGAGAGTAACGTAATATTGCTCCAGGTTCTCTGCCATCATATTAAACTCACGCGCAAGCGAGCCAAGCTCATCACCGCTTAAAACAGGCACCCTCTCTTTCAGATTACCCTCTGAAAGCCGCTTGGCAGATTCCTCTATTCTCATTATCGGCTTAACGATTACCCCACTCAGGAGCCGCCACAACCAAACGGCCATAACAATGGCAACAAAAGTCATTATAATAGTAACGCCATAAGTCGTCCTTGCGATTTCCTTTGCCCTGTGGCTTGACAGGTCGGCCTCTATGGATTCATGCTCGTAAAGACTCCTTAACTCATTGAGGGCGTTATTAAAACTCTTCTTACCGTCTTCGCGCATAATAGAAACGGCCTTGTCGGTACGACCTGACATGGAAAGCGCGAGCACCTCCTTCTGCAACTTCTGATATTCTTCAAGGGCCACGACAAACCTGTCGAGTATTCGCTGTTCCTCAGCGTCAGGACCAAGAGACCTGTACTCTTCTACCAAAGAGCTTATCTCTTTTTGCTGCTCCATTATTACAGCGAAAAGGTACTCCTTGGAGGCTTTGTCCGTCACCGTAATGTGCAGAAAAAGCTGTTGCCGTTGTGAGAGGAATTCCTTTTCAAGCGAAGAAAGAGAGGACAACCAGTTAAAAGATTTGGTATAGAGGTCGGTTGTAACATGTGAGATCCTGGTCGAGTTATAAAGACCGATTGAGCCGCCAACACCCATCATGACCAGAAGCATCATGAAGACCGCTGCAATCTTGTTCGATATACTTAGAGAACGAAAGAAACTCTGCACTTGGTTAATCCTGTTTATTGCAGACTACTGCCCGCTTGATTTGGTTTCCTCTAAAATAAGCCCTATATTCTCAACATTACCCGTGACCTCAAATATCGGATAGCACCTTGCCGTAAGCTCTTTTCCCTCTCCCTTTGATAAGGGCCCCTCATAGGTTATTATAAACCTCATTGCACGGCCTTCAAAGCTTTTTTCGATAAAAGGCATCACCCCGTGCAAGGCAAACTCCTTGTCATCAAAAATATTATACCGTCCGACAAAATCCGCCTTTACATCCCTGCTGATCAATTTGAGAAAGTTATGGTTCACATGAGTACAAATGCCATCGATGTTAAAAACGGCAAAACCAAAAGGCAGTTGACTTGTCAACCTTTCCAGGAAAGCTTTTTTTTCAAATTCGTGACAGAAAAATTCTGAAAAAGAAAGTGACACATGTATGTTCGAGGCCATCGCCTTCAAAAAGACCTCATCCCACTGCGAAACTGTCTTCTTTTCCTTAAAGGCAAGGTCAAACCAACCGGCAACCTTACCGTCTGTCACAACAGGGGTTGCAACGAGCGAGATGACGTCTTCCGAGGTTAAAGCGCTGCGGTATCCGCCATGAGGGACGTCCTCAATAGAGCCGTAAATTACCGGCTTTGCATCGGTTACCAGGGAGTCCGGCCTCTCAGAGCAAGGCACTTTCTCTGCCTTGTAAGAAAAAGCACTGGAAAAACCCTTTGACACCCGAAGTCTCAAAGTCTCGCCTTCCTTAAGGTAAACAGACCCGGCAAACGCCCCTGTAACGTTCATTGCACCCTTTAGGGCCTTCATGAAAATCTCGTGAGTTGATAACGAGGCGCCAAGTGCGGTGTTAACAACATTAAGCGACTGCATCCTGGCTTTAGCGTCAAGGAGTTCACGCTTCAACCCCTGCTCGCTCTTCTCGCGCCTCTCGAGAGACTCTCTTAGATAATCATAATCACTGTTAAAAGAATTGATCAACTGGCGAAACTGCTCAGGAAAGAGGTTTTCATTGAACCTGCCGCCCGGTTCACCCGGACGGGCAAGCCCTTTGATTAATCTGCGCACCGGCGATAACACGGACATATAAAAAAAACAAGCTATAATAATCCATAAGATGCAAGTTAGCGTCAGGACGATGAAGGCAGTCCTACGAATACCTGCGTAGGCCGAGACCTTGTGGGTTGAAACAAGGCTCATCATTCGCCTGATATTACTGCTCAGTATAAATGTCCTCGTATCGATTTCATTATGTAACAGATAAAGCTCCTCAGGCTTCCTGGATTTTTCAAGAAGCTCCATCTCTTTGCTTACCGCATTCCAGCCCTCAAGCATGCCTTTATTAAAATCAAAATACGTCGAATCTTTAACGAATAACACCTTATATCGCGGCTCTCGAATATCGCCGATAATAGCCTCTATCCGCTTCATGTCTACAAATAAATTTTCGGTCCTCTTTTCTTTTAATCCCCTTGTAACGACTAACACGTCAAGGGCAAACTCGAACTTCACCACTTCAGTGGAAAGAGTCATTAATTTGTAATGCAGTTCGTCATAAACTTCAAGTCCGCGCACCCTGTGCAGGACGTAGAGGAAGTCTGCCGTCATAATGATTAAGAAGAAAATTATCATGACCGTAAACTTCCCGGTAATAGAATTATGTGTAGTCGTCTTTTTCATTAGACACACTAAGAGATAGCAGCTATGTTGTACAAAAGAAAAGAATTAAGGAAGGGCGCTTTACTTTAGAAGACGGTCCACGGCTCTGTGTAACTCATCAAGGCGTAAAGGCTTTAAAAGACATTGATCGGCGCCTGCAGCAAGCACATTGCCCTTTTCCTCCTGCCCGAAAGCCGTTATGGCGAGTATCTTGATGTTTTTTGTCGATTCCTGCTTCCTAAGACGTTTACATACCTCTATGCCGTCAATCCTCGGCATCCTTATGTCAATAATAAGCAAGTCAGGCATGAACTCTCCGACCTTTATCAACGCTTCATATCCGTCGGAAGCTGTCTCTATCTCAAACTCATCTTTATCCTTGGCAATAAGGGCGTCAGTTATAAACTCAAGTATCTGAGGCTCATCATCAGTGATAAGCACTTTGCTTTTATCGTTAAGCAACTCTTCTCTGAGTTTAAACTTGAACTTATCTATAAACTCTCTGAAGTCCTCGCGATTAATCCTGAAGTGTCCGCCAGGAGTCCTGAACGCAGGCAACTTTCCGGAATTTATCCACTTCTTTACAGCGTTTATAGTAACGTGGCTCATGCTTGCCACTTCACCCGTGGTATATGGTTTTTCGTTTTTCTTATAACCCATTAATAATCTCCTGACAGGTTCAAAAATTACATTTTTTATATATTGTACAATTCTATCCCTTAAATACAGGCAATGTCAAGGGTTTTCTGTAACATTTGTCACGCCTCGCCCCAGTTATTCCCGACCCCTACGTTAACCTTAATCGGCACCTTCAGGCTTAATACCCCCTCCATCTGCGTGATAAGCGCCTGCTTCACAGTCTCTACTTCATCTTCAGTGGCCTCAACTATCAATTCGTCATGTATCTGGAGCAACAGCACGGAGCTTAACTCACTATCAGAAAAAAATCTGTCAAGCCCGATCATGGCCGCCTTTATAATGTCCGCAGCCGTCCCCTGTATGGGAGTATTAACGGCAATCCTTTCACCAAACCTTACTGTCTGATCGCGCGCGGCGTGCAGTTCAGGAACGTACCTGCGCCTGGAAAAAAGTGTCTCCGTATACCCCCGCTCCCTTGTCTGCTCGATTGTTTTCTCTATAAACTCCTTTACCTTGCCGTATCTTTCAAAATACGCCTCTATATAGTTTTTTGCCTCTTTCATGGATACGGACAACTCGGCAGCAAGCCCGTGAGGGCCCATGCCGTAGATGATGCCGAAGTTAATGGCCTTTGCCCGGCGGCGCATCTCTTTCGTCACAAGCCCCGGCATTATGTCAAAAACTTCAGCTGCTGTTACGGTATGCACGTCTTCATTTTTTTTAAATGCGTTAATCAAGACCGGGTCTTCTGACAAATGCGCAACAAGCCTTAGTTCGATTTGCGAATAGTCGGCAGAAACGAATTTTTTCCCGCGCCCTGCGACAAAGGCCTTTCTGATCCTTGCCGCATATTCTCCCCTGATGGGAATATTCTGCAAGTTCGGGCTTGAACTTGAAAGACGCCCTGTTGCCGTAACAGTCTGGTTAAAAGACGTGTGAACACGTCCTGTGCCGGGGTCTATCAGCCCCAGGAGACCGTCCACGAAAGTGCTTTTAAGCTTCGACACCTGGCGGTACTTGATTATATCGCGAGGAACAGGGTGACGCTCGGCAAGAGAGGTAAGCACGCTTTCATCGGTGGAATAACCTGTTTTTGTTTTCTTACCGGGCTTAAGACCAAGGTTTTCGAACAGAAGCGTTGAGAGCTGCTTTGGCGAATTTATATTAAAACTGTAGCCGGCGGCCTTGTATATTATGTCGGTGAGTTCCGTTACCTCTCTACCCATCTCTTCTGAAAGCACTTCGAGTGACTCTGCGTCAACTTCAATGCCGCAGCTCTCCATACTCGCAAGTATCGGGACCAGGGGGAGTTCCATATCGTTAAAAAGACCTGCCTGACCTTGTTCTTTAAGTTTATCTTTTAAAACCGGGCTAAGCTCACGCACACACCCGGCCATCCTGACCGTGTGCTCGGCAATGGTTTTTATTTCACCTGAAACCGTGGCTTCGTTTTCATCATCAATTCGCTTGTCTAAATATTCAAGCGTTACGGCGCCGAGCGTTTTGCCCGAGCGTGTCGGGTTTAACAGGTAAGCCGCAATCGTTACGTCCATGTCTACACCAGCGAGCCTTATACCGTTCTTAGAAAGGTACAGGTAGAGCTCCTTTGAGTCGTAAGTGGACTTGCTGATCTGAGGATTTTCAAAGATCTTTTTAAGGCCCGAAAAAATGTCGGCGGTTTTCAATGCGGACTTCAACCCTGAGTCAAGTTCAGAGTCATTTACAGAGTCAACACCACCATCACCCACGCCACCTGCTTCAAGCCCGAGTGACGTCTGCCCACTCGCCCCGTCCGAATCGTTTTGCTCATCCTGGCTCGCGCCGTTTATTGCGGCAAGAGGGATAAAAAAACCACCCCCTGCGTCAAGGCTTATACCTACGGCGCATGCCGACTCTCCCTCTGCTCCCTTCCCCCCCTCCTCTCTGTGCAGCCATATGGAAAAGTTTTTCCTTTTGCTTATATTCGCACAAAGTTCGGAAAGCTCGGGTTTTGACTTAATAACTTTTACGTCAACGGCCTCCGTCCTTACCGGTATAAGCTCCTTTATGAGTTTTGTGAACTCAAGCTCCTTTAGGACCTCCTCGAGCCGCTCAAAATCAGGCTCAGTAATACTTAAATCTTCAAGAGAAATACCTTGCGTATCAACGCTCGAGTGTAGAGTTGCAAGCTCTCTTGAAAGCAGCGCTATCTCTTTGTGCTCTACAAGTTTTGCTCTTAATTTATCAGGCTTAACCTGCTCAATATTGGTAAAAATTTCATCAAGCCCCCCGAACTCCAGGAGCAGCTTTGTAGCCGTCTTAGGCCCAATGCCTTTAACCCCAGGGATGCCGTCCGACTTATCTCCGGACAGTCCCATAAAGTCCTTTATCTTTTCCGGCCCGACCCCGAACTTCTCTATCACCTCACCCTGCCCGTACTCTTTTGACTTTGCCTGGTCGTAAATAACCGTGCCCGGCTTTACAAGCTGCATCATGTCTTTGTCGCCAGTTACCACATAGATCTTAAGCCCTTCAGTAGAAAACTTTTTCTCAAGGGTCGCCATTACGTCGTCGGCCTCAAAACCCTGCTTTTCAAGAGCACTTATGTTAAAGGCCTTTACTATGTCTTTTATGTACGGTATTTGCGGAGACAGGTCATCGGGCATGGGGGGTCTTTCAATCTTGTATTCCTTAAAAAGCTCATGCCTGAAAGAAGGCCCCTTTACGTCAAAGGCAACCGTAATATAATCAGGTTTTATATCTTTCAGGAGTTTCCTTATGGTCTGGACAAACCCGTAAACCGCGTTTGTGGGAACTCCGCCTCTGGTCGTAAACACGGGGATTGCATGGAACGCCCTGTATATGCACGATGAGCCGTCTATGATCAAAAGTTTTTTTTCTGATTTTTTATTTCCAGTTTTACTACCGATTGATTTCTCTGTCATGTTTAACCTTTTTGATTTCGCGATTTAATTATATATTCATAAACAACATTCAACTAATTTTTATGTTTTTCTAAGCTTTACCTTTCCTTAATCAATCTC
>CBDUXY010000003.1:0-34780 GCA_965371305.1 uncultured bacterium | reverse complement strand
GTAGAGGTACCGTTAGCTATCTTCGATATTCCACTCATCCTCAAACTCTTCATACCCTCGCTTATGGCCAGGCGCTTCAACTCAGCCGTCGAAGCGCCGTTCAAGACAAGCTCCTTAAGCCCCTCGGAAAAAGGCATAACCTCGTAAAGCGCAACCCTGCCCTTATAACCCGTGCCGTTGCAAACACTACAGCCTTTGCCCTTTTGCACGTTCATCTCTTTTAACACCTCAGGCCAGGCCCCTATATCGATAAGCGCTTTTTCCGTAATCTCAAAAGGTTCGGCGCACTCAACACAGATCTTTCTTGCAAGACGCTGCGCAAGGATGCAGTTGGTTGCAGAAGCTACAAGAAAAGGCTCTATACCCATGTTAAGGAGCCTGTTTACCGTGCTCGGCGCGTCATTGGTATGCAGGGTTGAGAGCACGAGGTGACCGGTAAGGGCCGCCTTGATCGCAATCTCCCCCGTCTCATAGTCCCTTATCTCTCCGACCATAATAATATCAGGGTCTTGCCTTAGAAAACTTCTCAGGGCCGCGGCAAAGTTAAGCCCTATGTCGTCATGCATCTGACACTGGTTGATCCCACTCAAGTTGAACTCGACCGGGTCTTCGGCGGTCGAGATGTTCTCGCTCTCTTTATTCAGGTCACTCATGGCCGAATAAAGGGTCGTTGTCTTTCCGCTCCCTGTCGGACCCGTGACCAGCACAATGCCCCAGGGTTTATGAATAGCGCCCAGGAAATCATCAAGGGCTTTCACCTCAAAACCGAGCTTTGTCATGTCAAGTTGCAGATTGCTCTTGTCGAGCAGACGAAGCACGACTTTTTCGCCAAAAAGCGTCGGAAGCACGGAAACGCGGTAATCCATCTCCATTGTTTTACCGAGTTTAAGCTTGATCCTGCCATCCTGCGGAAGCCTTCTCTCGGCAATATCCATCATACTCATAATCTTTATTCTGGAGACTATGGCGTTTTTAAGCTTCATCGGGGGCCGCATGATTTCCTGCAGCACACCGTCAACCCTGTACCTGATCCTGAAGGTCTTCTCGTATGGCTCGACGTGAATATCACTTACGTTCTTCTTAATGGCATCGGTCAGGACAAAGTTAACGAGCTTTACGACAGGCGCATCTTCAACCGCCTTTGCAAGATCACCAAGGTCAACGTCCTCCTCTTCCTGCACGACCTCCATGTCCGACTCATCAAAATCGGTAAAAACATCGTCCATGTCCATTTCCATCTCAGGCGCGGCGTAGGCGTTCTCCATTGCCGTCTTGATGGCAGCTTCGCTGGCAACAACGGTCTCAACGTTATAACCTGTCATGAATTTGATGTCGTCTATGGCGAACATATTGGAGGGGTCCGCCATGGCAAGGATAAGGGTCGAACCCACCCTGTCAACGGGAAGTACCTGATACTTTTTGGCAACACTTTCGCTGATAAGCTTTACCACTTCCTGGTCAAGCTCTTTTTCCGCCAGGTCCACGGTCGGTATGCCGTACTGCTTGCTAAGGAACGTGGTAAGGTCGCTCTCGCTGATATAGCCGAGCTTGGTCAAGTTAAAACCAAGCCTGCCACCGGCTTGCTTTTGCTCTTTAATTGCCTGGTCAAGTTGTTCTGGGGTAATAAGGGCTTCTTTAAGTAAAAGCTCCCCGATTCGTTCACTCATTAAAATTTTCCCGTGTATCAGTGTAATTAATAAATTTAGTGACAATAATTCTACTATTTATAATAGTATAAAAAATGACAATTTATGTCAAGCTAATAATAATTTTTAATTATATCTAATTATGTCTAATACTAACAAAAATAACAATAAAAAAAGTTCGCGGCAGCACATTCGCACAAAGCAAGCTATCTCTCGCATTAGAACAAGGTTGGCTGAAAAGATGTTGTAAAATTGTTTTTACGACCTAACGGCGCCTGACGACACACCATAATCGTATTTTCTTCACATTAGAACGGCCAGAGGCCGCTTCGACCTAAAGTTGTATTTGACATGCGTTAGTCTATTTTGTTAAAATTATCGGGTTGTGGAAACCATCTTGATACTCCTGGCCGGAGTTACATTGGCCGCATTCATTCTGAACCTTCCATTCGGCTACCTAAGGGCCCCTGTTCGAAAGTTCTCCTTTTGGTGGTTTTTCTATATACACGCCCCCATTCCCGCAATATTCATCCTTCGCACGCAGGCGGGGCTGCCAAAGAAAATAATCCCGATTTTGTTTGCAAGCGCAATACTCGGACAAGTTATAGGCGCTCGTATAAATCCTAAAAAAATTAAAAAGCAATCAAAATCAAGTGACGATAACAGGCCGGATGCCGGAGAAAGCGCCAGGACAAATGAAACGCAAGACTAATAGACGCAGAGGTGGGGAAGAGGCAGTACCTATAGGCACCGTACTTGAAGCCCCGGCCTCCCTGACAGGGCCACGCCTTGCCCTTGCCACAAGAAAAAAAGAATTCGACATACACAAGAACTGGGATGAAATCGTCGGCACGGTCATTGCAAAAAGAACCCGCCCTGCGCGCCTTTACGGCAAAAAACTCTACATCACGGTAAACTCCAGCTCCTGGATGAACGAACTCCAATACCACAAAGAGCAACTCCTGAAAAACCTTAACAACACGCTCGGCCATGGGGCGGTGACAGAGCTTGTTTTCACCCAGTCCGCCATTACCCGCGCAAAAAAAGACGAAACTAAAAAAAATGAGCAGAAAAAAACCCTTAAAACACGTGAGTTGAATATCGAAGAAAAGGAGTTTATCGAAAAAACTGCCGGCTCGGTCAAAGACAAGGAGTTAAGGGAGATCATAAAAAAAGCAATGGAAAAAGAAAAAGTGCTTGCGCACGGCGAATAGTGCAATGTTTATTTGTGCATCTTCAGTTCAATCAGTTAAGTCAAAAAGCTAATTATCGGGATTGATCACAGAAGGGGTAATCACAGCAGGTGTTTTTTCAAAACTGTAGCTCAAGGCATTGCTGCCCCTAAACTTTCCACGCTCAAGCTCACCGTCTTTCTTAAACACAAGATAACTCTTGCCACTATTAAACATCGTCCTTCTTGCTGCCTCTAATACGCCCTTTTCAGTAAGGCCTTCACCGATAACAAGGCAAACTGTTTTTTCAGTGTTTAACGGGTTTTTCACAGCCACTGCGACAATCGTGCCTTTAACAGGATAATCTTTACCCGCGACGGTTATACGCTTGCCGTCAAGGTTCAAAACCTCCCCGAAGGCTTCTTTAAACTCATCATAAATAGGGTTTTCCCGGGCCGTGCCGACGATAAAGACAGAATGCTCGCTCAAATCCATTTCAAGCGCTTTGTCCGAGGTTACGACTTTCTGCCCGTACTCCTTAGAAAGGCGCCCGGCGTAAAGCCCAAGACCTTGGCCTTTTTCAGTTGGCACGACAAACACCGCGTCCTTATCTCCCAGGAAAGAACTCAAGGACGGAGGCACTTCTTTGGGATAAAGCGTTCTCATATTTTCATACTCAAGGTCGATGACAAAAGATACCGGCCTGCCCGGCACCCTTAGCTCCACCTTTTGCGCCTGCTCTTTCAAGACGAAACTGAGTTTAACTTCCTTTGAGTTTTCAAGTCTGATGGAAATGGGTAAAGACATCTGATAAAGATCATCCTCCTGCGTGACAACAAAACCAAGTCTATAAAAATCTTCTTTATCTGTATCAACTTCACTGCTGACGTCGCTCAGGAGAAACTTCGGTGCGCTGGGTTTTCTAATCCATTGATCGAAAAAAAACGACAGCTCTCTTCTAGAGAGGTTTTCAAAGACCCGCTCCATATCTTCCCAGGTAGCACGCTTAAAAGCCATCTCCCAGTAAAACCCCCTAAGTGCTTTATAAAAAAGCTCTCTGCCCATGGTGTTCTCAAGCATGTTAAAAAACATAGCGCCCTTGGCATAAAGGACCGGACGCATATCGGACTCAGTTGCATCGGTAATATCGGAAAGCGACAGCCCGGCAGAGCCCGGATTGTTAACGTACGAAAGCAGGTTGTTAAATCTATAATCAGCGCCCTCGCCTTTTTGCTCCGCATAGAGCTGGTCCGAGGTGTAAACAGTGAGTCCCTCGACCCACCCCCCTCGTTCCCTGTCCTGAAAGACCGAATTCCCCCACCAGTTATGAACAAACTCATGACCCAGAGACGTCTCAGGTATAAACGGAAGCTTCAGGACTTCCGATCCGAGCATTGTAAAAGACGGAAAACCAAAACCGGTTGCAAGAGGGCTTTCCACAACCGCGAACTTTGAATAAGGATATGTGGGAAAAAGATTGTTGTGGTACATGTCAATATAGCGTTTGACATGTTTGATATAGGTCCTGGAATACTTTTTATTCTCTCTGGAAAAGAAGGTATATATGTTTATGCCTTTGTAGTTTTTCTTCCTGACGTCGTATTTACCGACTACAATGTTTATGGACTCAAGCGGATTTACACTCTTCCACCTGTTCATTTTTATGCGCCCACGCTTTACTTCTTCAACCTTGCTCGATACCCACTCACCCTCCATCACGGCGTCATAATCACTCGGCGTACTTATGGTAACGTCGTAAAAGGCAATCTCGCCCGGCTGCCTGGGATACCAGGACTCGGGCATGGAAGGCAGGTACGCGCCCTCCTCCCCAATAACCCCGTAATCAACGTAAGACACGCCGCGCGTTGAGTCGCTTTTTGCGCTCTCAAGGCTCTTGAATTGGCCGTAGAAAATCACGTCCATCTCAATTAACCTTGCCTCGGTACCAGGTAGTGTTATGGCAATCTCTCTCGTGCCTGTGCCGGAGACAGACTCATCGGAAAAATCAAGGTCAAACCCGTCGGTCACTACTTTTGTAACGTTTGAGCCGCTCCTTAAAACAAGCCTTAACGTAACCGGGCGGTGCGGGGGTTTTTCAACCGTAATCCTGTCGACCCCTTCAATCTTCTGCCCTTCAAGGTCGAACTGAACAAACATCATATGGGACAGTACGCGAGCTGCCGGGACTTGCGGGGGCGGAGGCGGGGGCGAGGCCGCAACAGCGCCGCTCGAACAGATTAAAAAAAGAAAAATTAATAAACTTGAGGGGAAAGTCCTCATTGGTTGGGGGCTCCTTACAGAAACACAGGGTCGGTAATCTTAAAACGGCTTTCACGACCACAGGGAACAGCTTCAATAATAAATAGTTTAACTGTTTTTTTCGTCCCTGTATAGACCAAACAAACGCGGCGTGGTTTTAGTCCGGCCTGGTGGAGTTCAGAGGTAAGCTCGCAGTAACGCGCAACCGGGTAGATAAGATAGACAGCCCCCTGAGCGCCGACAAGATGCCTTGAGACTTGAACAAGGTCCCGCATCGTGCCGGTCTCATCGCTCTCGCACCTGGCAATACTTCTTTGCTCATTTGGGCTTACCCTGCCCGTGCCTTTTTTAATGTATGGGGGGTTGCTGATAACATGCGTGAAAGAGCCTTCAGGGAACCTGTCGTAAAGGGTTCGCCAGTCGGTTTGCACCAAATCTACAATACTTGAAAGCCCATTAATATGAATGTTACGTTCTGCAAAAAAAGCCATAACAGGGTTTTTTTCAACTGAGGTGATGGTTAGAGAGGGGCGAGTTGCCTCACCGGGGTTAAGACCAGACGCAGACAACAGTAACGAACAGATATAAAGGGGAATTACGCCGGCACCTGTGCCAAGGTCTATAATACGGACGTCTTGTTTCTGTTTAAATCCCGGTTCAAATTCCTTCTGCCACCCGCGTCCTTTACAGACTTTAAAAAAAGCAAAATCGGTTAACAGAAACGGGTCGGCCCCGGCCCTGTTGCCACTGGGTGGCTGGAAGAAATCATAAGGGCCTATTTTCTCACTCGTGACGCGTTTTTCAGTAATAGTAATACTCACAACGGTTACACACACACACTAGCTCTAAGGACAAAGTGCGGACATTGTCCTCAGGGGGTTCATCACAAGTCCGGTCAGAAGTTTAGGGTAGAAATAGGTGGACTTCTGCGGCATGAGCAGCCCTGCCTGTGATACGTTTTTTACGTCCGAGACCTTTGTTGAGTTCATAAAAAAGACTGCCTGATTTTCTCCGTCCTGAGACATGGCAATCGCCTGGTCCATTTTTTTAACGTATGTGAGATGTTTCTGGCTCTCCTGAGCCAATTGATCTATGCCGAGCATCTTATCCAGCACAAGAGAGTGAAGCACGGTCACGTCAAGGGTCTTATATACGTCGGCCATGTCCGCGCCGAATATCTCATCCATCGTCTCCGGGCTTTTAAGTATCAAGACAAAGTATTTTTTAAGCCCGTTCAGGCAAAGCCCGAGGCGGGTTTTTTCCCGCTCTCCCGAGCCAAGTGCCGAGAGGAACTTCTCGCGCACTGCCACTTCGTTTGTGTCGTCCCCGTCATTAAAGACAAACTCTTCAATATCAAAATATTCGCTGCATTTTTCAAGCAGCTCGTTGCCGTCGAAATCAACGACAGAGTGCAGCACGCGATGGGTCGGAAAGACCTCAAGACCTTTATCCTCCATGCTCGTAAAATACATCATAACGTAGTTAAACGGCTCATCGCCTGTTGCGCCGGGGGTGTTCTCAAGCATGTAGTTTTTATAGTTAAGAGCGGTTGCGTAGCGGTGATGTCCGTCCGCTATAAAAAGGTCCTTATCCGCCATAGCGGCTGTAATGCGCTCTATTACCTCTGCGTCACAAACCTTCCAGAGCCTGTTTACAACACCCTCGTCGTCTGTCACCTCAATGAGAGGCGGGAGGCCTTTGTCGGTCGTCACCGAGTCGAGCAGCCCTGTCACCATGTCTTCGGGTTTTACATCGTCGTCTTCAGGATAAAGGGTAAATATGGAGCTGAAGTTCGTTCCAGCGGCTTTCATTAAATTGAGCCTGTCCGCCTTGGGTCCGGAAAGAGTTTTTTCATGCGCGTGCACTCCACCCTTGCCGCCCGGCTCTTCAACCCTCGCAAGCCCGATAAAACCCTTTCTTGTGCGCTCCTTGTCATCATCAACCGCCCTGTAGGTCTGGGTGTAGTAGTAAAAAGCAGGCGTTTCATCGATTAATAAAACATCCTCACTCCCCAACCATTCACCCAGATAATCGGCGGCTCGCGTGTACCTGTTGCCGCCCGACTGACACTCTGTTTTACCGAGAATCAATCTGATAACGTTACTCTTGTGTCGCCGGTAGAGTTCGTCCTGGTACTCGGGCGAGATAACGTCGTACGGCGGGGCCATAACCTTTGACATATCTTCGATTTTTTCCGGGTTGTAACGTATTGCGGTAAAGGGCTTGAGTATTGCCATTGTATAACCTACCTCTTTTTTTATTTTTCATTAAATTTTATTGCTTTTCACGTGGAAAAATAGAGCAGATATATTACTATTTTAAGAGGGTGGTTGTCAATGAAAACACAAACCATACAAAGGCTTCAAGGCAGTCTTGTCACCCGTGGACCGCGACAAGCAAATAAAAACCCCGGCACGAGCCTGTCTAAAAACAGAGCCGCGCCGGGGCTTTTGTAAATCGAGTAAAAAGAGAAACTTACTTCTTTTTTGCAGCGGTCTTCTTCTTTGCCGCAGGTTTTTTCTTAGCTGCCGTTTTCTTTGGCGCAGCCTTCTTTGCGGCAGCCTTTGGCTTACACTTGCTTGCCGCCTTCTTTGCCCCGGGCTTCACGGCCGGACACTTCTCGCTCGACCTGATTATCCTCTTTAAGGAGCTTATGGCCGAGCGTTTATCCGCAGCCAGGGCCTTTAACATGATCTTCGACTCTTTGTGTACCATTAAAACTATCGTGTCCTTAACCTTTGCAAGCAGTTTTTCCTCGCGCTTGAGTACGTCTTTTAGAGCAGTCACTGTTTTTGCCATTTTTTTTATTTCCCCCCTTATTGTTAATTAATTAACTAACTGACTGACTAATGAAGAACCTCAACTAGTATAGTCAGAAGATTAATAAACACCGATCTCTATATACGACCGGGCTATCTTTTCTATAGCAATTACATAAGCCGCAGTGCGGTAGTCATTTACCTTTTCATTAGTTTTCATAAGTTCACGTATATGCTGGTAGGCAAGACACATCGTGTCGTCAAGGCCGGAATTTACAAGGTCAAGCTCGTCCGCACCCTTGCTAAGCTCCTTCATTACCCAGTCAGGCGTTTTCTTTCCGGTCGACTCTTCAAGAGCCTTTATTATATGCCCTCCCCTTATTTCGTCAAGCCTTTTCTCCATCCTTCCAAAACGCATGTGAGAGAGGTTACGCACCCATTCGAAGTACGAAACGATAACGCCTCCCGCGTTCATAAACACGTCCGGCAACACCGTGATGCCGCGCTCGATAAGTATCTGATTGCCTGCGAAAGTCGTCGGGCCGTTTGCAGCTTCTGCAACTATCTTGGCCTTAATAAGCGGTGCATTTTTTTCATCTATGACTTCTTCCACGGCTGCCGGGATAAGGATGTCGCATTCTATCTCAAGGGCCTTCATACCGTCTTCAAGGTACTTTGCCCCATTGCCGTAATCTTTAATACCGTTCTGGCTTGCCACCATGTGGTCGCAAACGGCCTGCACGTCAAGGCCCCTTTCATCAATAATCGCCCCGTCTCTTTCAACTATGGCGATTATCTTTGCCCCGTCCTGCTCACTGAGAAACTTTGCCGCATGGTAGCCGACGTTGCCAAGACCTTGTATGATTATTTTCTTGCCCTCAAGCCCGCCTTCCAGTCCGGCTTGTTTTACGTCCTCCGGGTGGCGGAAAAACTCTCTCAGCACATACTGCACGCCCCTGCCCGTTGCCTCTACCCTGCCTCTTACCCCACCGAGATGCACCGGCTTTCCCGTAACGCAGGCTATATAATTTATATCGTCCGAATTAAGATGTTTGTAGGTATCTACTATCCAGGCCATCTCCCTCTGCCCCGTACCCATGTCAGGGGCCGGGACGTTCTTCGAAGGACTTAAAAAACCCTTCATGGCAAGCTCCCTTGCAAAACGGCGGGTAATACTCTGCATCTCATCGCGCGAATACTTTTTCGGATCAATCTTAAGCCCGCCCTTTGACCCGCCAAAAGGTACGTCCACTATGGCGCACTTGTAACTCATCAGAGCTGCCAACGCCTCTACCTCGTCCTGCCCCACGTTAGGAGCGTAACGGATACCACCCTTTGCAGGCAACCTGTGCGTACTGTGTGTTGCCCGCCAGCCGGTAAAGACCTCGATCTTGCCTTTTATGATAACGGGAAAACTAAGCTTTATAACGGCGTTACAGGTTTTAATGGCCTTGGCTATTCCTTTGTCAAGACCGACAATATTCATGGCCTCATCGACCATGCGGTTTACATCATGGCGGAAACTCAGTGTCTTTCTTCTCTCAGGTGCCATATATGATTTTCACTCCTCGCAAAGGTAATAATAAATATTAAAAAGGTGTTAGTTGTTACATATATTTTTACTACTTATAGGCATGTTTTGTCAATTTAAAAGGGAGGGGATGATTAATGAGTTGAGAAGATGTTCTGTTTCAGGCTTAAGAAACCCGGGTAAGCTGATTATCACCTGGACTTACGGCACCCGTCAGCTTTTGCGTCTTTCTGATTGGCAAAGCATTTTTCAGGGTTTATTTTATTATAGTGAGCGCCGCCAATCAGGTGATAAACTTTTGTCCCTTTTTTGCTGTTTATGTCACCCTTGATAGGATGTGATGCCGGACAGTCTTGTTTATTAACAGGGGCAACACTTTTAGAAACAGTCGTAGTATTCTTTCTAACACAACTTGATGCACCTGGATTGCAAGAACAATAACGGAAGTGGTTGTGTACATGATACCCACCGGTTTTACGGTTTTTATGACCACCACACTTATCAGTTCGGCCACCGTGAGCATAGGCAATCTCCGAGAAAGAGAGAGCAAATAGTAATATCGTTATAATCGTAAAAAAATATTTCATAAAACTTTATAGTTTTCTTCTTAATTACCTTTTGGAGATTTATCAGTACAAACAGACAGCATGGCAGTTTTTTTATTAGTTCGTTACGTACCTGCACAGGGATTGCGTTGCAAAATTACTCAAAATACTGTTTCATCAATTCATCCCACTTACCCTGGGTCTTTAAGATTATTTCGGCGACCTCACGTACCGCCCCCCTTCCGCCCTCAACCTGTGTTATGTAATCAACCCTCGCCCTTACGTCAGCCACTGCATCGGCCGGGGCCGCGGTAAAACCGACTTTATTCATCACAGGCAGGTCCTGAAGGTCGTCGCCTATGAACGCAATCTCATCCGGATTAAGTCCCGTCTTTTTCAGAATTTCGGAAAAAGCATCTCTCTTATCAGCAACCCCCTGATACATCAAGTTGATAGCAAGCTCGCTGCTTCGCTGCTTTACCGCAATGGACTTTCTTGCCGTAATAATGGCCGAGTCAATGCCCGCCTTTCTAAGCAGCTTTACCGCGAGCCCGTCTTTTACGTTAAAGGCCTTTATCTCGACCCCGTGGTCGGTATAAAGAATACGCCCGTCGGTCATAACCCCGTCAACGTCCATAATGAGCAACCTTACCCGCTTTACCTTCTCCACAACCTCATCTTCTATTGCTCCAATATCTGTTAACATGATGAACTCCTCCGGCATAAAAAACACACTCCACCTAAAGTGGCTTAACCGTAACTGCAAAATTAAAAACAAGCGGCTCGCCCTGAGAGTCAACGGGCAACAACTCTTCAACAGGGAAAACAACCGTAATGCACGAACCCTGATAGTTCTTCTCAAACCCTGCCTCTGAAAGCGATACCGTCTGAATAGGATACATCAAGACACAGGCCTCCCTTCCTGTTGCAACATCAACCCTTACCCCTGCGTATTCGTCAACAACCGAAAAACCGTCCACACCCTTCACCTCCCCTTCGGAGGAAAGACTCCTTTTTGATGTTGTCTGCTCATTGAGCCCGGTAGAAACACTGAGACCGTGAAATTCGTAAAAACTGCCCGGCCCGTCGCAACCAGGCAAACACAGATTCAGGTCAACACAGAACTTAAGCCCCTTAAGGGAAGCTTCTTTGCCGCCCGTGTTTTTAATATTATATGCGACATTAAACGAACCGCCGTCAAGTGCGGTTATTACTTTTTCAAGCGAGAATGTTGTTTTACCAACAGCTGATTCTCTTTCAAATATAACCTTCTTATCATCGACCCTGGTTTCGTAACACGCGTCGTAAAAATCACCTTGCTCGTTAAGCTCCGAGGCTTTAAGCCCTTTTAAAGAAACGCGCCCCGTAACAAAACGCGCCCTGAAGCTCGTCCTCGCAACACTGTCGAACACAAGGAGTTTTTCAAGGCCTTTTTCTTTTGTTACGACCATGTCGTGTATGCTTGCCGTGCCCTCGCCACCACTGTTACCTGCCTCCTGATGAGCGCAAGCCGCTGCTTTGAGCTTTTCATGATACCCTTCGTACCAACGCGAAAGCGTGTTGGTCAGGTTCCGTGCCCCGGGCTTCCAGTCAAGCTCAACAAGACCTGCACCGTGGTTTGGAGTGAAAAACAGGTTTAAGTCTCGTGTACGCATAATAACCTCTTCATGGGTGTCGAGGTTAATGTCCATTTTACTAATGCGAACTTCGTGATCTAAAATCGCCTTACCGTTTAGGTCTTCGGCTTTTGCAATTAAGCCTTCGGCCTTCAGGATATGCTCATAAACCGCGCACCGGAGATGGGGCAGATAAAGCCCGCCAAACACCCCGTGCCAATAGGCGTCGTTGGTCTGTGCCTTATACAGGTGACTTGCGGCTTCACCAAGGCCGTCTCCGCAATTGTTTCCCCTGACAACGTCCAGGGCGTGACTTGCCATGAGCATTCGTTTGTGCATCCAATCGCTTTCAGGGTACTTGGAGAAAAAGTTGCGCCACGTACCACCCTGAAAAAACTTTATCAAACGCTCGCCGTCGTCCCAACCCCTGACCTCTTCGGTAAGCTCTCCGTACTCCTTTGAAGCAGTTGCCGGTAAAGACCACTGGCCCATTTCCATGTAAGAGGTCGTTGGCAGATAAACCCTTCCAAGGGGCTCAGCCATATCAATATGTTCGGAGAAAGTAACAGGGCGCAGACGGCCATCACCTGTACACTCGCTTAGTTTTGAAAGAAACGAATCAAGCCAACCTTCGTCGTACACCCACTTGTGAGTGCCCGGCCATATACCGAACTTCTCGCCGTCGTCAGCGAATATAGCGGCCTTTACGGTTTGCCCCGTTCCCTGCCCTTGAGAATTAATTCCATTTAGAAAGGCGTCGAACTTGTCAACAGTTTCAAACGGCATTAAATACCTGAGCCGCTCGCTTCCGGGAAAAACCTTTACCGGACGACCAAGCTCCTCGGTTATATAATAACCAAACAGGTCGTCTGTTTTCAGTCCCGACTTTATGAAGTGATTATCGTCCACAACCAGGTATTCAATGCCTGCGTCATGCAGGGTTGCCGGCAGGGCCGGGTCCCAGACCCTTTCTGCAAGCCATAACCCACGTGGACGCACGCCGAAAACTTCTTCAACCCTGTCAGTTAGTTTTATTATCTGCCCCAGGCGGTCGCGCTCAGGGATTACCGCAAGCACGGGTTCGTAATAACCGCCCGACATTATCTCAACCTGACCTCGACTGACCATCTCACGGAGAAGCTCAATATAGGCAGGCCGGTTATCCACTAACCAGTCAAGCAGGAATCCGGTTGTATGTAGTGAGAGTTTTACGGACGGGTATTCGTAAAGCCGCTTTAAAAACGGGTCGTACCCGTTTTTAAAGGCATGCTCCATTACGTAGTCGAAGTTGCCCACGGGCTGGTGGTTATGAATGCAAAAAATAAAATTAGTCATAGTTAAAGAAGCTCAGGGTTAAAGAAGTTCTACCACGTGAATCACATTTATGTCGATCTCCGCCCCACCCTCTTGGTGAAGCGCGTCCTTTAACTGGATTATACACCCTGGGCACGCAGTTGCAAGCGTATCTGCGCCACTGGCTATTATATTCTTTGCTTTTTTCCGTGCTATATCCATTGAAAGCTCGTAATTAGTGAAACCGAGACTGCCGCCAAGGCCGCAGCATTTGCACGGGTTTTTCATCTTTGTATAGGTAGCCCCGCTCTTTTCAATAAGTATGCGGGGCTCTTCGGTGATGCCCTGATATTTTTTCAGGTGGCAGGGATCGTGGTAGGCGACTTTCTCATTCCTTGCTCCGGCCTCTTTACCCTCGTAACCAAGCTCGTTTTCAAGCAGCTCGGTAATGTCGCGGACCTTAGCTGTAAACGCCTCTACTCGGTTTGCCATCTCAGGACTTCCGTCGGTTTCAAACAATACGGTTTTAAAAACATCTTTCAGAGCGTGGCCGCAAGTGGCGCAAGACGTTGTGATAAAATCAAGTTCGTACTTTTCAAACACCTCAAGGTTTTTTAGAGCTAACTCGGCGGCACTTGCTCTTTCGCCTGAACTAAGCGCCGGCATACCGCAACACACCTGGGCGTCCGGCACAATCACCTCTGCTCCGCACTCTTCCAGAACCTTTACCGTCGCTTCACCGATATCAGGGAGTAAATAATTCACCCCGCAACCGACAAAAAATCCGACCCTTGGCTTTTCTGTTTTCTCATTTTTATGAGCGCGAGAGAATTTTTTCACATGCCGGCGATCAAGAAAGAATTCGCTTGGCAACTCAGGGATAAGCCTTCCGCTTGCGACAAGCGGCAGAGAAAAGCGGCTTACCAGGCCGCCGCCGGTTGCCGCGTCTTTAAACACAAGGCTCTGCAGCCTGGAGGCAAGCTTAAGAGCCATGGGCATAAGCTTATCCGACTTAAGCAGGTTTTTAAGGGTAAAAGAAGCGACGGCTGGCAGACCATCCGTTCGGACGTGTTCGGCCCTTGCCTGTAAAACCATCTCGGGTACGTTAACACCGTTTGGGCACGCCCCGTAACACGACCCGCAAAGTGTGCAGTTCTTGATGTCCGAGAGGTAGTCAGGGCCAAACCCGGCATTGCCTTTAAACTGCGCCTCTACGAGCGACACCCTGCCCCTTGGACCGCCGCCTTCTTTGCGCAACACGTCGTAAGTGGGGCAAACGCTCTTACACGCCCCGCACCGAACGCACATGTCGGCGGCTTCCATAATGTTTTCTATTTTTTTAACATCTATCTCTTTATCTTTCATGGCTATCCCCTCAAACCCCGGCCCCTATACTCCCTGCCCATTTTGTTACCTGCCCATTTCAAATCATAAATAGATAGAACGATCTATACGGCCTGTCCCGAGGGAAATATCTTTCCCGGATTCAGCACGCCTCGCGGGTCAAGGGTTTTCTTAATGGCCTTCATAAACTCTATGGTCTGGTTACTGAGCTCCATATCTATATAAGGAGCCTTGGCCGTGCCTATGCCGTGCTCGCCCGAGATAGTGCCGCCAAGAGTAATGGTGAGGTCAAACACGTCCCTGACCGCCTCATCGCCTCGTTCAATCTCGCCGGGGTCGTCTTTGTCGACCATTATGTTTATGTGTATATTGCCGTCCCCTGCGTGGCCAAAACTTGCTATAAGCACGTCGCGCTTCTTCTTTATGGTCGTTAGGCCTTCTATGAGTTCAACAAGCCTTGAGCGCGGCACCACAACGTCTTCGTTAAGTTTTTTTGATTTTAGCCTTTTTAAAGAAGGTGATATCGAGCGTCTGAGCGACCACAGGTCTCGCACTTCAAACTTATCAGTTGCCGAATGAAAGTCCGTAGACCGGTTCTTTTTTGCTATACGTTCTATCTCAAAAGAGTCATTTTTTACACCCTCAGCCCTGCCGTCAACCTCTATAAGCAAGGCCGCGTTAACACCGGCGAGCCCGAACTTTGCATACTCGTCTACTGCCCTTAAACACTGCTCGTCGATTATCTCCAAAGTCGAGGGCAATATTTTCGCCCCTAAAATTTCAATCACCGTCCTTGCAGCGTCCTCAAGCGAGCCGTACTTCACAAGGATTGTCATGCTTTTTTCAGGCAACGCGATGAGCCGGAGAAACGCCCTTGTTACGATGCCAAGAGTGCCTTCACTTCCAACCATAAGGCGTGTTAAGTCATAACCCACAACAGATTTCATGTTCTTTTTCGTGCCCGTGTCTATTATCTCGCCTGTGGGAGTGACGACTTCAAGACCGAGCACGTAGTCCTTTGTGACCCCGTACTTAACGGCCCTGGGGCCTCCGGCGCACTCGGCAATGTTCCCGCCAATGGTCGAGAACTTAAGGCTTGACGGGTCGGGCGGATAAAAAAGCCCTTTGGCCTCGACAGCGGACTGCAAGTCACCTGTTATGACCCCCGGCTCAACGTCGGCTGTAAAATTTTCCGTATCTATCTCGCGAATCCTGTTCATCCGCTCAAGGGAGATTACAATTCCCCCGTTTACCGGCACACTACCGCCTGTAAAGCCCGTACCAGCGCCTCTTGGGACCACCGGGAAACCCTCGACGTTTGCCATCTTTAAAATAAGAGAAACTTCTTCAGGACCTTTTGGAAATGCCACGGCCTCGGGTGGGGCCGGGTTGTTCATTGCGTCATATGAATAACACAGGATGTCTTCTCTTGAAAAGGATAAGCCTTCCGGGCCGAGTATCCGCGAAAGTTCTTTTTTTATTTTGTTGCTAAGCATAACGATTATTTTTTGCCCCCTAAGTTCGCCAACCCCTACAGATATTCTGGTGTGCAAAATTTACCAAACATATTTAAAAATATTTTTCTCTCCCCTGATCTCACCTTCCCCTTTTTAGATACTTTTAACAAGTTTGCTTCGGCCTGCGGCCTCGCAATGACAAGCAAAAGAATAAACCAGAGATTCCTGATTCCCTAACTCACTATTTCCCTGACTCACTAATCCCCTACTCCTCGGCCTCCTTCAGCACGTAGCCAACTCCGCGCACCGTGTGAATAAGCGTTGCAAAAGGAGGTTTGTCAAGTTTGTTACGCAGGTGATTGATATACACGTCAACAACATTCGTCTCGGTATCGAAACTCTGGCGCCAGACATGTTCGGCTATCATTACCCTTGAAAGCACGCGTTCGGGGTTTCTGAGGAGATATTCCAGAAGGGCGTATTCCTTAAGTGTCAGCTCGACTTCCGTATCCCCGCGCCTTGCCTTCCTTGTCCCGGGGTCAAGGCTCAGGTCTGAGAACTCAAGCACCGGAGAGCCATACCCCCCCCTCCTCATAAGCGCTCTGACTCTGGCAAGCAACTCCTCAAATGCAAAAGGCTTGGTCAGATAATCGTCGGCACCGAAGTTAAGCCCCTCGACCCTGTCCTGAATCGAGTCGCGAGCCGTAAGCAACATAACCGGGGCCTTGATGTTTTTTGACTTAATATCCCTTAATACGTCAAGCCCGTTCTTTTTCGGCAGCATTATGTCGAGCACTATCACGTCATACTCAAACGCCCCTGCAAACTGCTCACCCTCTTCCCCGTCGCTTGCGACGTCCACCGCATACCCTTCCTGCTCAAAACCTTTTTTAATAAACCCTGCTACTTTCTTTTCATCTTCAACTACGAGTACTCTCATTATACGCGGCCTCCAAGCGGATGGTTAGTAGAGCGAAGTCAACTACCTCTGAGCCAGGTTGTGGGGCATTAAACCCGCCATGCGGGTCAGAATTATTTAAAACCGGCGGGCAGGTCTTTGTCCGTCACCCTCCCAAGCGCTACAAGAGCAGTGCGTTCCCCTGAAAAAGCGCTCTGTGCGACCTGCTTTATATGTCTCGGCTTAACGCGCTCTATCTCTTCAACTATCTCTTCCATCTTCACTACCCTGCCAAAATTCATCTCATCCCTTGCAAGCTTCATCATCCGGCTGTCGCTTGATTCAAGCCCAAGCAAGAGCGCTCCTTTTAACTGCTCCCTTGCGTTCCTGAGTTCCTCGCGCCCCACTCCAACCTTGCGGAGCCCGTCCCACTCTTTTTTAATAAGATTAACAACTTTTTTAAAATCCTTGGCAGACGTCCCGGCATAAACAACAAACGAGCCGGCGTTCTGCTTAAAATTAGTATACGAATACACGGAGTAAGCAAGGCCGCGTTTTTCCCTTATCTCCTGAAAAAGCCTTGAACTCATGCCCCCGCCAAGTATGGTGGAGAGCAGGTAATATTTAAACCTGTCAGGATGTGAAGAGCTTATGGCCGGCACTCCCATACAGAGATGCACCTGCTCAAGGTCTCTTTTCACAATGTTTACACCGCAAGATACCGCAGGAATTGCCGGTACCGGGCCTCGCTCGCACGTGGGAAGAGCATTTAAAGAGTCCTCTAAATATTTTACCATATTTTTGTGTTTTGTTCCCCCTGCAACCGACACAAAGGTGTTGCCGGAGTGATAACGGTCGGAAAAATACTCCACAACGTCGTCCCTTGTAAATGCACTGACAGACCCGGCCGTACCGAGAACGGAGTTGCCAAGGGCGTCACCGTCCCAGAGTTTCTTTGCAAAAAGGTCGTGGATCAGGTCGTCCGGCGTATCGTCCACCATCTTGATTTCCTGCAACACAACCTGCTTTTCCCGCCCTAGTTCGACTTTGTCAAATACGGAATTCAAAAAAATGTCGGAGAGCACGTCAACTGCAAGAGAGACGTCTTTGTTGAGCACCTTTGCGTAAAAACAAGTGTACTCTCTGCTTGTAAAGGCATTTAAAATGCCTCCGACGGATTCAATGGCTTTGGATATTTGAAGTGAAGTGCGTTTCTTAGTACCCTTGAAGAGCAGGTGTTCTATGAAGTGAGAAATACCTCTTTGACCGTCCCGCTCGTTGCGGGAACCCGTCCTGACCCAGATGCCTACGGTCGTGGACGTCGCGTCGGCCATCTCCTCGGTAATTACCTTTACACCGGCGCTTAAAAGAGTCTTTCGGATTCTGGACATTTAAAAGGCTCCCTGAGTTTTAGGTTTATGAAGGTTACATGTGTATGGCAGAGCCGACGGTAAAGTCGGCTCTGCCATGAAATAGATTACATGGAAAAAAAGGATTAAACCTGCGGCAGAGTCTCGCCGAGCGCTTCTTTCCTTGAAAGTTTTATCTTACCGTCGCGCCCTACGTCGAGCACCTTCACGAGCACCTCGTCGCCTTCGCTAAGCACGTCCCTTACGTTCTCAACACGCCTGTCCTCAAGCTGCGAGATGTGCACAAGGCCGTCTGTGCCCGGAAGTATCTCAACAAACGCACCGAAGTCCATAATCTTCCTGACCTTACCCATGTAGAGCTTGCCTATCTCGGCTTCCTGCGTAAGTTGCTGCACCATGAAGACTGCCCTTTTCGAGGCCTCTTCGTCGTTCGACGCGATGCTGACCTTGCCCGTGTCGTCTACGTCCATCTTAACGCCGGTCTCAAGAATGATGCCCTTGATATTTTTCCCGCCGGGGCCTATGACGTCTTTTATCTTCTCAGGCCTGACCTGTATGGTGACTATCCTCGGTGCGTACTCTGAGAGCTCGGTCCTTGCCGTCTGTATGGCTTCTTCCATCTTCGAGAGTATGAGCAGGCGGCCGTCACGCGCCTGGTGAAGCGCTTCACGCATGATGTCAGCGCTTAGTCCGCCTATCTTTATATCCATCTGCAACGCTGAGACGCCGTCTTTAGTTCCCGTGACTTTAAAGTCCATGTCTCCGAGGTGGTCTTCGTCGCCAAGTATATCGGAAAGTACTTTGTAGCGCTCACCTTCTTTTATCAATCCCATGGCTATTCCCGCAACGTGCTGCTTAATG
Organism: uncultured bacterium; assembly: GCA_965371305.1. GTDB lineage: Bacteria > Desulfobacterota > GWC2-55-46 > GWC2-55-46 > DRQE01 > CBDUXY01. The sequence continues at coordinate 16,029 of CBDUXY010000003.1, read as the reverse complement.
GGAACGCCTGCGTCCATCATCGAAAGTGACCCGCCGCAAACACTTGCCATTGAAGACGAACCGTTGGACTCAAGTATGTCGGAGACCACCCTTACGGTATACGGGAAGTCGTCGTCTTCACCATGAGGCATTACGTTACGCAAAGACCTCTCGGCAAGGGCGCCGTGCCCTACCTCGCGCCTGCCAGGGCCCCGGAGGAACCTTGCTTCACCTACGCTGTATGGGGGAAAATTATAATGAAGCATGAATTTTTTGTATTCCCATCCAAGCAGGGAATCGATTTTCTGTTCATCGTCGCGCGTACCAAGCGTGGTTACGACCATCGCCTGGGTTTCGCCGCGGGTAAACAGGGCTGAGCCGTGGGTGCGTGGGAGCACGCCAATCTCGCACGTAATCTCTCTGACGGTCTTCGGGTCGCGTCCGTCAACACGCCTGCCTTCTGCCAAAATGGCCTCGCGCATCAAGCTGCCTTTAAGCCCGCCGATTGCGTCTTTTATCTCGCCTTCCCTGTCCTCGAACTCCGGAGCCAGTTCAGCCACTATCTCATGCTTTACCTCAGAGAGCCTTGCGTAACGCTCCATCTTGGTCGCAATAGAAAGGGCCTCTTCGAGCTTAGCCGTGCCAACTTCTGCAACTCGCGCTGCAATGGCTTCGTCCTTCACAGGTGCGGTAACAGTGAGTTTTTGCTTGCCAAGCTCGGCAGTAATTGCCTTTTGAAGCTCCATTATCGGGTTCATCGTCGCTTGCGCGAACTCAAGGGCGTCGACCAAAACGTCTTCACTAACAAAGTCGGCTCCCCCTTCAACCATGATAATGCCGCCTTCACTCGCTGCAACGAGCAGATTAATATCGCTCTCCTGCTGCTGCGTGAGGCTCGGGTTGCATATAAATTCGCCGTCTATCCTTCCAACTCTCACACCTGCAACAGGGCCGTTAAACGGTATGTCGGAGAGACCAAGGGAGAGAGAAGCGCCGACTATTGCTACGACCTCGGGATCGTTTGCCGGGTCCAAAGACATTACGGTCGCAACCACCTGGGTCTCGTTTGAATAACCGTCAGGAAAAAGCGGCCTCAAAGGCCTGTCGATAAGCCTTGAACCAAGCACTTCCTTTTCCGTAGGCCTGCCCTCGCGCTTAAAAAAACCGCCTGGTATCTTACCGGCGGCATAGGTCATTTCCATATAATTTACAGTAAGCGGCATGAAGTCAACGCCTGTCTTTGCATCGTCCTGGCGACATGCGGTGACAAGCACAACAGTGTCCCCGTATGTGAGGGTACATGAACCATGTGCCTGTTTTGCCATCCTGCCGGTCTCAATCTTAAGCGGTCTGCCTCCAAAATCAATCTCGAATTCTTTTTTCATCTCTCTCACTACTCCTTCTCTTTTTATCTTTTTTTGTTTTTTAGTTTTTTAGTTTTTAAAATTATATAAACATCACCGGGAAACGGCGCACACGCGCACACTGCGGTTTTCCCCTTCCCCCCCTTCCCCCACATCCAACCGGCACAACTCCCCTTTAAAAGTCAAAGTTCATAATAACGCGGCACACCTGAAAAAACAAACGCAACGGCGCACAGACAAATACCAATAAACCTCAAAAAAACCCATGCCGCCCTGACAAGACGTCGAGAGCGGTAAAGGATATATCAGTGAACTACCCCTGAGCAAAGTCGCAGGGTAGCAAAAAAATGTTGAAAAAGACCTCGCAACAGTTGCGCGGCATTAAACCCACATGGTGGGCTTGTAGCCCGCCATACGGGTAGAAAGGTTACTTCCTCAGGCCAAGCTTGCCGATGAGGGTCTTGTAACGCTCCTCGTCTTTGTTCTTCAAGTAGTCGAGAAGGTTCCTTCTCTGTCCGACCATCTTAAGAAGTCCGCGCCTTGAGTGATGATCTCCCTTATGCTCTTTCAAGTGCTCGGTCAGATAAGTAATGCGTCCGCTAAGAAGTGCTACCTGCACCTCGGGCGAACCCGTATCCGTTTCATGAACCTTATAGCTACTTACCACTTCCTGTTTTTCTTCCGCTGTGTACATTTACTGCCTCCTTAAGGATAATAAAAAAAACAATTTACTAAACTTTCCAAATTTACTAAATTTTTCAAACTTTAATTGTTAAACCCACCATGTGGGTATAAATCCGCTATACGCGTTTAAGAAATCAACCGCCGCGACACTTATGACACAAGCCTGTCTCCACCCCTGGTCTCTTCAACAAGCTCATCAAGCGGCAAGAGTGCAGCCTTCAAAGCCTCTTTTGTTGAATCCAGCTCAACAGCCCCTTCAATAGCAAAACGCCCGGAAAGGGTCCTTTTAAGCTCAAACAGATGCGCCCCGCACCCGAGCTTCTCCCCTGCGTCGTGGCAGATGGTCCTTATATAAGTCCCGCGCGAACACGCAACCGTGAACGTCACAAAAGGTACTTCTACTTTAAGGGTCTCGATGGAATACACCTCGACCTCTTTTGGCTCTCGCTCTACCACTATGCCTTTTCTGGCAAGCTTGTAAAGAGGCACGCCGCCTTGTTTTACCGCCGAATACATGGGCGGCACCTGCGAGATCTTGCCAAGAAAAGTCTTGAGTACGTCCGTCACTTCCCCGGTCATTATCCCGGACGTGGGCGCAGTACTAACGACCTGCCCCTCGGCGTCACAGGTATCCGTATCCTCACCAAGCTTCATAACGGCCCGGTATTGCTTCATATCGCCCTGAAGCTTTATCGCAAACTTCGTTGCCTTGTTTATCACAAGCGGCAATACGCCTGTGGCCATAGGGTCAAGTGTGCCGAGATGTCCTACCTTCCTGGCCCCAAGCACCCTCTTAACCTTTGCCACAACGTCATGCGACGTCATGCCCGAGGGCTTATCTATTATTATTACTCCGTCCATATTCCTCTATTTAAGTTCAAGTTTTTCTTCAATAGCGTCAAATAACTTTTTCTTAACCTGCTCAAGGTCTCCGACAACACTCAATCCCGAGGCGTTTGCATGACCGCCGCCGCCAAAACTTGCGGCAATCTTGGAGACGTCTACCCGGCCCTTTGAACGAAGGCTGATCTTAAAGTTCTCCGGCGTATCCTCTCTAAGAAGTATGCCGACTTCAACGCCTTTTATCGACCTTGCGTAATTCACAAAACCGTCGGTAAGCCCACGGTCTCCGTCCACCGTATCAAGCATCTCGCCTGTAACGTTAAGCACCGCCACCCGACCCGATTGAATAAGCTCAAGGGTCTGTAATACCAGACCAAGGAGCTTAAACCTCTTTGCCGGATAACTCTCGTATACCCTTGTCGATGCCTCCCAGGGCTCGGCCCCAAGCTCAACCAATTCTCCGGCACACTTAAAGGCACGGGCTGTTGACGACGAATAACGAAAAGAACCGGTGTCGGTATGTATGGCGACGTAAAGGTTCATCGCAGCCTGCTTCGAGACCTTTAGCCCGGCTGCCTTTAATAACTCAAAAATGACCTCACCCGCTGCACTTGCCTCTGCCCAGACGACGTTTATATCGCCGAAGTTAGAGTTAGACACGTGATGGTCGAGGTTTATTAAAGTACCCTTGCCCGGAAAAGCAGCGAAGTTCTTGCCAAGCCTTTCAATCTGACCGCAATCAACGGCAAAAGACGCGTCAATGCCGCTTACGCCAACGAGTGAGTCGGTGAGCATCTCGCGTCCCGGGAGGAAATCGTAGAGTTCCGGTATTGTGTCCTCAACGTAGGCTATTACTTCCTTCCCTGCATCCTTAAGTGCAATTGCAAGGCCAAGTAAAGTGCCAAGGGCGTCGCCCTCCGGATTTATATGGCAGACAACGATAAACTTTTTGCCCTTCTTGATCTCCTCTATAACCGGTAAAAACTCGTCATACATATTTTTTATATTCCACGGCAAATGGTGCAATAGTAATTTTAGTTATAACAGCTCATGCAACGTAAATGTCTGTTTGTGAATCTGCCCACCGCAGGTGCTGCGCACGGCAAATTGTATAATGTTTATTTGTAAATCCTTAGCTCCGTAAGTACAAAAGCTAATTGCTAAATCTGCCCACCGCAGGTGTTAGGCAGCGCCTTCGTCTTCTTTTATCTCTTTGATAATGCGCTCTATCCGGTCTGCGTATTCTATTGAGTTATCATACTCGAACACAAGAGTCGGAATACTTTTCAGTTTAAGTATTTTAGCAAGAACCCTGCGAATATGAGGGGCCGCGCTATTGAGTCCTGCCTCGCTCTCGGTCCTGGTGCTCTCCGTGCGTATTTCGCTGAAAAACACCCTGGCCTTTTTCAAGTCCGGAGTCATCTTAACGCCGGTAATGGATACAAAACCTATGCGCGGGTCTTTTATATCTCCCCTTAGGAGAAGAGATGCGATCTCCTGCCTTATAAGGTCGCCTACTCTTTCTTTTCTGTTATGTGCCATAATCTATGTAATTCAGCGGTAGCTCTTTATACCTTTCAGACTACCACGCCCCTGTTATTTTCCAAGCAGTGTACAGTTTATCAGCTCAATCTCTTGCTCTATGACTTCAATATGCTGCGTATCTTCAATATAATCCAAAATCTTATCAAGTGTCGAGTTAACTACCGCATTGTCCGTACCGGCAAGCGTTATGCCTATCTCGGCCCTTTGCCACAAGTCGTGTGAGCCGACCTCGCTTGCTGATACGTTAAAGTGGTTCTTAACGCCTGCGAGTACCTTCTTAAGCACCGACCTTTTACCCTTAAGCGAGCGGTTGTCGTGAAGCAAAAACGCTATGTGGCAAACTCCAACTATCATTTTTCTTAATACAGTAATCAGCTTTACTGCCAGCTGCCCCTTTGCCCTTTCGCGTCCATTTTAGCCCCGCTATCCGGTTGCCGGTTTGCCCCGCTTCCCCTTTGACGTCCCTTTTAGCCCCGCTGCCCGGTTGCCGGTTTGCCGGTTTGCCCCGCTTCCCCTTTCACTCCCCTTTGCCCGGTTGCCCGACTGCCTTTAGAGTTTTGCGGCCTCTTCTTTTAATATAAACGGCTCTATTACGTCGCCGACTTTTATGTCGTTATATCCCTCTATGCTTATACCGCACTCATAGCCGGTAGCGACTTCTTTTGCGTCATCCTTAAACCTCTTTAAAGAAGATATGTTGCCTTCATATATAACAACATTATCCCTTATGAGCCTGACCCTTGCGCTCCTGATAACTTTACCCTCCGTAACGTAGCAACCGGCAACATTACCGACCCTGGTCACCCTGAACACCTCACGCACCTCTATGCGGCCAAGCACCTCTTCCCTTACAATCGGTTCAAGCAGGCCCTCCATGGCGTTTCTGATGTCGTCAATAAGGTTATAAATAACGTTGTAGAGTTTCACATCAACGCCTTCGGCCTCGGCAAGCTTATTTGCCTTAACCTCGGGCCTTACGTTAAAGCCGATTATAATAGCGCTCGAGGCGGCAGCAAGCATCACGTCGCCTTCGTTTATACCGCCAACGGCCGTATGAATGGCCTTGAGCGTGACTTTATCGGTAGAAAGCTTATTAAGCGCGTCCACCACGGCTTCAATGGAGCCCTGCACGTCGCCCTTTACAATGACGTTAAGCTCCTTCACCTCGCCCTGGGTCAGACTGTCGTAAAGGTCTGTGAGGCTTACCCTTGCCGTGCGCGAACTATCGGCCACCTGTGCCTTGTTCAGGCGCATCGTGGCAATCTGCTTGGCAGTGGCCTCGTCTTTTACAATACTAAAGGTGTCTCCAGCGTCCGGCACACCTGAGAGGCCAAGTATCTCAACCGGCATGGACGGGCCCGCCTCTTTTATCCTCTTCCCCCAGTCGCTTACCATGGCCTTTACCTTGCCGTAAAAAACTCCCGCAACGCATGCGTCTCCGACCTTGACGGTGCCGGTTTGCACAAGGGCCGTCGATACCGGACCGCGCCCTTTATCAAGCTTGGCCTCAACTATAACGCCGCTTGCAGGCATGTCTTTTACAGCCCTGAGTTCGAGCATCTCGGCCTGGAGTAAAATCATCTCCAGAACGCCTTGTATGTTAGTCCTCTGCTTTGCCGACACCTCGACAAATATAGCGTCCCCGCCCCAGTCCTCGGCCACAAGCCCGTGTTCGCTGAGGGCCTGCTTTACGCGGTCAGGGTTTGCCTGAGGCACGTCGATTTTGTTTATGGCGACTATGATCGGAACTTCAGCGGCCTTTGCATGGTTAATGGCCTCTACCGTTTGCGGCATAACCCCGTCGTCTGCGGCTACAACCAATACGACTATGTCCGTTGATTTGGCCCCTCTGGCCCTCATGGCCGTAAAGGCTTCATGTCCGGGTGTGTCAAGGAACGTAATATCGCCCTTTGGAAGATGCACGTGATACGCGCCAATATGTTGTGTTATGCCGCCTGCCTCTCCACTTGCCACGTTCTGGTCCCTTATGGCATCGAGCAAAGAGGTCTTGCCGTGGTCGACATGCCCCATTACCGTAACAACGGGTGCGCGGTGTTCTGGCTTACCGCTTCCCTCTTCAACAGCCCACGTATCTATAAGTGTAGTCTCCTGAACAGCGACGTTTTCGACCTCAAAGCCGTACTCCTGGGCTATAAGGGTGGCGGCGTCTACGTCTATGGGCTGGTTCATCGTGACCATGACGTCCATTGCCATGAGCTTCTTTATAATTTCACTTGATTTAACGCCAAGAGACATGGAAAATTCTCCGACGCTTATGACGTCATTAATTTTAATAACACGCTTCTCGGCCTTTCGCTCGGTAATCTCTGTCTTTTTCAGAGGCCTTGAATGGCTAACCGCCCTTGACTTGCGGGGCACGTGTTTTATCTGATAACGTTTACCTTTCCTGAATACCTGCCTGGTCGGGAACCTTTGCTGACGAGGAGGTTCCTTGGTGTCAAAGACCTTTACTTCTCTTTTTGCAGCAGGCGGGGCGTCTGCCGGTTTCTGCCCGGGCTTTGCTTGCGCATCTTTAGGAGCTGCCTGTCTCAAGTCTGCGCCTCGCGCTTGCCCCCCTTGCGGTCTCGATGGTTTAGCCCTCCTGGCGGCAGGTTTTTTATCTGTCCTTGCGCCCTTCTGTACTTTTCCAGGCTCTTTTGCACCTGCAACGGCGGCAACTTGAGCGGACTTGCCTTTATCCTGAGCCGCCTTTTGCTCAGACTTGGGCTCTGCAGCTTTTTCTACTGCCTTTTTTGCACCGGCTTGCATTTTCTCCGGCTCTCTTACGTCGGGCTTTTTTGCAGCCTTGGAAGCTTCCTTGCCCTCACCTGTCCCTGTGCCCGCTTTAGCAACAGGCGTCTGGGTCGGCTCCTCCTCAACTACCGGCGGCGCTTCAACAGGCGCTGGTTTCGGCTTAGCCGCACGCCTGCGGATGACAGCGGGCTTAATGCGTTTTTCTACTACTTCGCCTTTACCGTCCGTTGTCTTGGAATCTTTTTGCTCTTCTATTTTCTTATTTTTATCTTCAGTCATAATCCCTGTCTGATCAATGTGGCTTAAAAATTATATCTGCTTGTAGTTTATTACTCTTTTATATTCGTCTCTATACCTACAACTAATTCAATTAACTTATCAGCGTCCGGCACAAGGACGTCTGTTTTAAGCGCCCTTGAAAACACTCCGTGTTTTTTCACTACCCTTGCAACGCAAGAAGCGTTGGGGCACAAATATGCTCCCCGTCCCTCTCGCCCCTTCCCAGGCGGCGGCGCATCTCTTACAAGCTTACCCGACATTGCCGTGAACCTTAATAACTCTGCCTTATCACGCACCCTGCCACAACCAACACAGCGGCGCACGGGCCTCACCCGCATGGCGGGTTTGATGCCCCGCAATAAACTCACGTGGTTCTTACCAATATACTACCTTCTATTACCCCTGAGCCAGACTGCAAAGTAGTTCACCCGCATGGCGGGTTTAATACCCCACAACAAACTCCCGTGGTTCTTACCAATATACTACCTTCTATTACCCCTGAGCCAGACTGCAAAGTCGTTCACCCGCATGGTGGGTTAACGGGCCCACCCTGTGGGCTTAATACCCTGCAACTCAGCTCAGATGTCTTTATTAACATACTTCCTTTTTATACCCCGTAGTTTGACTCAGAGGTAATTAACTCAGGACGTTTCCTCAAGCGTTTCGTCTTCTTCCGGGGCTGCGGTTTCAGAGGTTTCCAACCCGGCTTCAGGCTCAGCTTCGACATCTGATTCATCCCCGCTATCTACCGGGGTATCTTCAAGGGTTTCATCAACTGTCGCGTCCTCTTCCGAAGTCTCCTCAGAGGTCTCTTCAGAATCCACTTCCTGTTCTTCTGTTTCCGTGGTTTCCGTTTCCGGGGTTTCCGCTTCCGGCTCCTGCGGCTCAACGTCTTTGATACCCGCCGCCTCTACCTCACGCTTCAGGGCCTCTTCCGGGGTCAGCTTTTCCTCTTCCGCCTCTTCCGTATCACTTTCCATATTAATATCTATCTTCCAGCCGGTAAGTTTTGCAGCAAGCCTCACGTTCTGGCCTTTTTTCCCTATGGCAAGAGAGAGCTGATCGTCCGGCACTATCACTTCCAGGGTGCGCTCGGCATCATCAACAATCACCTTTGTAATCTGCGCCGGAGACAACGCATTTTTGGCAAGCATGGCCGGGTCGTCGGAGTAGTGTATTATGTCTATTTTCTCGCCCTTAAGTTCCTGCACAACCGACTGTACCCTTGAACCCTTAACTCCCACGCATGCGCCTACCGGGTCTACATCCACGTTATTGGAAACAACCGCTATCTTCGCCCTCTCCCCCGGCTCCCTTGCAGCCCCTTTTATTTCCACTATGCCTTCGTATATTTCCGGCACTTCCATCTTGAAAAGCTCTATAAGAAAGTCCGGATGGGTCCTTGAAAGAATCACCTGCGGCCCCTTTGCGTCACTTCTTACGTCAAGCACAAGGCCGCGTATTCTCTCGCCCTGCCGATAACTCTCACGCCTTACCTGCTCTTTCCTCGGCAAAAGCGCTTCGGCCCTTCCCATGTCTACGATTATATCTCCGCGTTCAAAGCGTTGGACGATACCTATTATAATCTCGCCCTGCTTGTCGCTGTATTCGTTAAATACTATGTCACGCTCGGCCTCTCTTATCTTCTGTATGATAATCTGTTTGGCCATCTGAGCGTCTATCCTGCCGAACTCACTCGCATCGAGCTTAAAACCAAGACTGTCGCCAAGCTGGGCCTCCGGGTCGGACTCAAGCGCTTCTTTAAGCGACAACTGAAGTTCCCCTTCTTCGACCTCACCGTCTTCAACAACGGTCTTGAACGCGAAGAGCTCAATCTCCCCGCTCTCCTCGTCGTAATGGGCCTCGATCTCCTTACTTGCGCCAAAACGTTTTTCAGCAGCCTTTAGCAAGGCCGATTCAAGCGCCTCTATAAGGACTTCCTTGCCAATACCCTTGTCTTTTTCTACTTGCTCTAAAATTTGCGTCAAATTTGCAAACATCTTTTTCCCTCTACCTCTCTTATTGCGCATGACGGGTTTAATTCCACATAAACGTTACGCGGTTTTACCCATCATATTTTCATTTGCTCCCCGGTTAATTACAACGGGCAGTCTGTTTTCAAAATACTATTTCAAGCCTTGCTTTATCTATATCATCAAGAGCGATACGCCACACAGTACCGTTGCTATCTTTAATGGTAACAACGGAGTCCCCTACCTCTTGCACAACCGCCTTGAAGTTCTTCCTGCCTTCCACCGGTTGTTTCGTCTTAAGCCTGATGAGCTTGCCAATGACGTTTCTAAAATCTTTCTCCTTCGTAAGAGGCCGGTCAAGCCCAGGAGACGAAACCTCAAGCATATAGGCCTCAGGCAATATGTCTTCCACATCCAGGATTGCACTTAACTCGCGGCTTATGGTGGTGCAGTCCTTTACCGTAACCCCTGTGGGAGAAGCTATCAGGATGCGAAGTGTGGAACTGGTTCTGAGGCGTTCTTTACGTCCCTGCCCTGCGCCGCCGCCTTTGCCTCCCGAGTACTCAACATCTACGAGTTCAACACCCACTTCCCCGGCAATCGGCTCCACCAAAGCCTTAATCCTGGTACAAATATCCTCCAAAAAAACACTCCTGAATCAGGCAAAACAACGTTGAAAAAATCAAAATAAACGTTTTATGCCATAGGTAATAAAAAAAGCGGGCTGATTTCGCCCACTTTCATAAATAAACTTAACACAATGAAAAAACATATGCAAGAGATAAATACGGCACTGACGGGTACGGGAAGAGACCTGTTTTGTGTATAAACAAAGACCGAAACAAGCTTGACCGGCACGTCGCGCCACGGGGCGTCAGGTTCGTTTAATTCCTTGCGCGAAGTTGCGGCGGTGGCGACGGGGGCGACGCTTTCATAATTGCGGCAATCGGGGCAATTACGGCGCTTGCAAGCCTGCCAACAAAACTCCCGTCATGGGGTGAGTCTGAGAACGCCACGGCAAACCTGAGCGAGCGTGACTCAATCTCCCTTAACATAGTAGCGAGCCTTTCACCTTTTAATGGAACAGGCCTGAAAAGCACTTTCCTGTTATGCACGTCAAGCGGTATTATACGAGCCGACTTCACACCAAAAGTATCGCCTTCGCGTTTAAAAATGACCTCGGCAATAGCCCCTTCGTTGGTTCGCGAGGAAAACGTACCAAACACGAAGTTCCCAAGACCATAGAAAATCACCCCGTTTTTATACGACTCGACAGACTGCATCGTGTGCGAGTGGTGTCCGACGACAAGGTCAGCGCCGCTGTCGATTGCCAGGTGGGCTGTGTCTACCTGGTATCTTTTCGGAGTAGTCCTCATCTCGGCACTCCAGTGAAAAGACACCACTACGATTTCCGCCTGTTCCCTGGCAATAGGTACGTCACGCCTTATATACCCGGCAAGCCCCTGGGCCGTGCCGGTTTTTTTTGCTTTTGCATAAAAAGCCCTGGGAAAGGTGTAGGAATAGGCAAGCACGGCAACGCGCGCGCCCGACTCCGTCGTATAAAACACAGGCTCTCTTGCACGCTTTCTGTTTGCACCGGCTCCTGTGTGTAAAATGCCGCCTTTATCGAGTGCGGCAAGCGTATCGAAAAGCCCCTTTTCGCCGTAATCCATCATGTGGTTATTGGCAAGGGTCGCGACGTCCACTCCGGCGCTTTGCAGGGACGCTACGGTTAACGGGCCTGACTTTAAATAATATTTTTTTTCGACGAATTTTTCACTGGCAGACGTGATCGGGGCCTCAAGGTTGACTACTGTCATATCCGCGTCGCGCAAGAGGTCTCCTGTAAACTCATACGGGTATGCAGGGCCGTATTTTTCGAGATAAGGCGCGACTCTGCCGCCAAGGTACATGTCGCCGGTTGCAACAATGGTAAGCTCCTCAGGTAAAAACGTGCTGAATTGCTCTTTTTGCCAGTAGTGGTCCATCTCATCTTCAAGAACAATCGTGCCTGCTGCAAAATCCCAGTCAATGTTATGACCAGCGGTCATTTCAAGGGTTGCGTCTATTGCAGCTTCGGACTCAAACACGCCCTGAATTCTGGTGACATACAATTTGTCTGTCACCAATACGGTCTTTAGTGTGGGTACTTCAAAATCCGCGTCGTCGTTCAGTCCATAGCCTTGCTCCTCTAACTCACCTTGTTTTTTCGTACCTATACCGGGAGTCGATGCAGGAACATTTGCCAGAGGCACTACCTCTGCTCGACCCTCCGACTGACGATGATGCGCCATATCCGGCCCCTCGCAGGCCCGTGCAAAACCAGGCGCAAAAACCGGCGCAAGCAACATGCAGGCAAACAGGATTCCAAACAGACGTTTACGAAAGATTTTATTATGGATTTTCATGACTCTTTAATTTTACACCCGTGTAATTCATTTGTCAATTGAGTGTAACTGACAAAAAAGTTTAGCCATGCCATACTTTATAGAATTTACTTCACACTCTAACCAACCTGGCTTGCAGCTCCAAAGATCATACCAAGCACCAACGCGAGTATCACAAACAACACGGCAATAACAATCCAGAATACAATAATTACAAGCGCGATATAGCAGCCGTTTTTAAAACCGATCGAGGTCGAATCCGTGCGTTTTATAAGAAAACCATATACGGCTGAACTTACAATAAAGTTTGCCACAAAGCATACAACAGCGACAAGTATTCCTACTTGTCCACTCATGACCATAGCTGCTTGTAGCACAACGCTTACTATAAAACCGGCTACTGCCGCTGCAAGCACAACTCCGCAAGATCTCAGATAAGCGGGCTTAAAGTCCATAACCTTGCCTGTAGCAAAACGCAAGACAAGAGCGCCTATTAAAACGCCAACAGCAATAAAAAACAATATCAACGGCAATATTATCAACAAACCTAAGGCTTCCATTTCAATGCTCCTCTGAGTGTGAATAAAGCAGGGACTTGAAAGTTGTTAATGTTTTGGTGCAACTCAACCTTGTGTTTGTTACAGGGTAGAGCCAATACGGCTCACCCTCCCCTCAGTCCCCTCCCATCAAGGGAGGGGAAGTTAAAACCTGGATTCCTGTTTTCGTAGTGTCTCCGAGAACAAAATAATAAATCAAACCCTGCATGGTTCAAACAAAAAAAGGGGGGGGCTAAAAGCCCCCCCTTAAACTAAAAAATAAAAAAACTACTCTACTATTTTGACTTTCATCTCGGCGCGTTCGTCCGGCAGGTCGTTTGAGTTTCTCGACAGACCAACTATCTTATCGACCGCGTCCATGCCGCTTGCCACCTCGGCAAAAACAGTATACTGTCCGTCAAGGAAGGCTGAGTCCTTAACCACTATAAAGAACTGCGAGCCTGCGCTGTCCGGGTCCTGAGAGCGGGCCATTGACACGATGCCGCGCGCGTGAGGCGTGTCGTTGAACTCCGCCTTTATGGTATGACCGGGGCCGCCCATTCCGTAACTTGATTTATTTTCCCCTTTCGTGTTCGGGTCCCCGCCCTGGATCATAAACCCGGGAATCACCCTGTGGAATATCGTACCGTCATAAACTCCTTTTTTTGCAAGGTCGACAAAGTTCTTAACATGACCCGGTGCCTTCTCAGACAAAAGCTTTATCTCTATATCTCCGTAACTCGTCTCTATAATTGCGTTCATCGTTTTTTTCCCCTCTCCTTTGTTTTTTTAATCCACAAACATTCAACTTAAACCGGTAAATCAATCGATTATCCTGACCTTCATCTCAATACGCTCTAAAGGACGACTGCGAGACGCCCTTGGTACTGCCAATATCTTATCGGTCACTTCCATACCTTTTGTCACCTCGCCAAAGACCGTATAGTTGCCGTCGAGGTGCCCGGAGTCCTGCACAACAATAAAGAACTGGGAGCCAGCGCTGTTTATGTCATTTCCACGCGCCATCGAAAGGATGCCGCGCTTGTGATGAATGTCGCTGAACTCGGCGTCAACCGTATAACCGGGGCCTCCCGTGCCGTAACCGTAAATATCGTCGCCTTTTGTATTCGGGTCTCCGCCCTGAATCATAAAACCGGGTATCACCCTGTGGAATATCGTCCCGTCGTAAAAACCTTTTTTAGCGAGATCTACAAAACTCTTTACATGATTGGGGGCTACATCCGGATAGAACTTAAGTTCAATGTCGCCGAACCTGGTCTCTATAATTGCCTTTGTTCTGGCAAGTTTTTTAAAACTATCAGCGCTGCTGGCAACACCGGCCGATAAGACAGTAACCGCCAACAACAACATAAAAAATTTTGACAACCTGATTAATGAAAACTTCATTTTTTTCCATCCCTCCTTTTTTTTCTCAAACTTCACCACCGCCGCAGGTGCTGCGCACGGCGTATGCAATAACAGACATTGTGCTTATTGCGTCCAGTCTGGCAACAAAAGCCTCTTGCTCAATCTGCCCACCGCAGGTGCTACGCACTCCAAGTGGTGATATCTTTATTTATGTTTTTTTGAGCTCCGTAAGTCCACCACCTCAGGTAGCAGACTTTTCATTCTTACCCGCCGGAGAGAATAAATCAACTGTTTTTTTATGTGTCGTCTCTCGCCTCAAACGTGGCCCTTACGCGCCTTATTGCCTCGTCAGCCGTCTGCACATCTCCTGCCTCTACAAGCTTGCCTACTTTATCCAGTATCAACCCGACAACCGGGCCCTGGCTTACATTGAAAAACTCCATCACCTCTGCTCCCGTGAACAAAGGAGGGGGATATTTTTTACTGTACTCATCATAATAAAATTCCAGCATGCGCTTAACACAATCCGTCACGACAGGGTCGTCCCTGCCTATGGTCGCCCTGACGTCTGCAAGGGCAAGTAAGAGCGCCAGCAACCCGACCTTCCCCGACCTCCCGCCGACTGCTCTGAAAAAATGCGCTTTTGTTTTCCTGCCCGGCCTCTCAATCCTTGCAAGATTGAAGGCGCGGTGGTGGTTCCTGACAAGGGTCGCTACAAGTTTTATAGCCCTGCGTCCGAACCTGATCCTTTTTAATACGGCAACGGAAATTTTTTCGCTTTCAACCTCGTGCCCCCTGAAGCTAAGCCCGTTTTCACCGCGTTTTAAAACAAGTGCTTTCCCAGCGTCGTGCAGAAAGGCCGCAAGCTTAAGTAACGCAGCGTTGCTCACCCCGCCTGTCGAGTGCGCCAGATAAGCACGTAGCTCGGGCCTGCTTGTCACAATCAGGTCCGTTAACACGCCCTCAGCCTCCTCAACGACTTTAAGTGTATGGGACAGAAGATCGTAACCGGACATTTCCGACCATCTATGAAATTCCGGCATAACAACATCCATCAGCCCGGTTTCAAACAGTGCGGAGAGAGTCGGGGCCGTACCCCTGGCAGCGAAGATCAAAACAAGCTCGGCCATAACCCGCTCTTTCGCACTCTTTGCAAGCAGCCCTGGTTTTTGTTTTATAAGAGTTCTTGTTGACTCTTCTATTTCAAGCGAGCATGTTTGTGCTATCCTGAAAGCCCTTAAAAGCCTGAGTGGGTCGTCATCAAAAACGCCCTTGTTGACAACTCTTAAAGTGCGCGCGCGAGTGTCTTCTAAAGCGCGCTTCGTTGCAAAAAAGACAGTGGATAAATCCGACGAAGTCCTTTTTGCATCAAACAGAGCGGGCAGGTCCACGGCAAAGGCGTTTACCGTAAAGTCCCGTAATTCCAGATCCCGCTTGATACTGCCGCGCCTTACGGGAGAAATGTCGATTGTCGTTTGAGCGGCGGCGCAAACCACTCTGAAAACTTCACGCTCCTTATCGAGCGCAAAAAAGGTACCGCCAATTTTACCGGCAAGTGCAAGGGCAAAACCTTTTGCCAAGGATCCGACACTCAGGTCGTAGTCCTGTGCTAAGCCATCACCCGGCCCCTTACCTGCTCCCTGAGCACTACCAAGCAAAATGTCTCTTAACATCCCGCCAGTGAGATAGAGAGATACATTTCGATCTCTGGCTACCCGGGTGGCACAGCGAAGCAACTCGTCGTTAGTTAACGATTCCGATATGGCTGAAAAAGAAAAGGCCGGCTCGCGCCGGCCTTTAAAAATATCAGTTTCAGGATCCATCACAAAAGTTCCACCTCTAACCTGTCATCGTCCCTTGGTATCGCCCCCTCTAACTCGGTAATGGCAACAAGCCTCTCCCCTACCTCTCTGTAATCAGGGTCAACGTCCTGTACGGACGTATACATCTCCGTTGCCTCAAGCATCTTACCCGCCTTCTCGTAAGCCAGGGCAAGCTCATACCAGATCCCCTTCCTGTCCTCATCACTGCTTCCGGTCGTACCAAGCGCTTTGAGGTAATACTCAATAGCGTCGTTAGTTTTTTCAAGGGAAAGGGAACACAGGCCAAGGCGCGTGTAAGCGTCAAACACAAGGGCCGGGTCGCTCACCGACATCTTGAACTCAGTAACAGCGTCGTCGAAGAGTTCCATCTCCATATATGCTATGCCAAGGTTGTGATGGGTCTCCTTGTCTTCGCTTCCAAGTTGCCTGCCGACTCCTTCGCGGAACTCCTCGGTTACGTCGGAGTCATCATCCTCACCCCAGGAGCCAAGCAG
>CBDUXY010000002.1:0-41805 GCA_965371305.1 uncultured bacterium | reverse complement strand
ACAATCCCGCAGCAAAGACCTGCGCGCCGCCATCAAAAAACTAAAAGACCAAAAAATTAAAAACTGAAAAATTAAAAACTGAAAAAATTTAATCAGAGATCAGACAAGGAGGGTTTAAAATGGACAGGACTTACAAGCAGGTCGAACTTGTTGGTATATCGAATGAGAATTACGAGGATGCCATAGGCAATGCCGTGGCAAAGGCGGCCAAGTCGCTGCATGGGCTTGCCTGGTTTCAGGTGGTGGAGCAACGCGGTAAGATAGACGAGGGTAAAGTCGTTGAGTATCAGGTGATTATCAAGGCCGCGTTCAAGCTTGACTGACGTGCGTTGAATACTGGCAAGGGGAGGTATGCAATGCCTGACGGAAAAGGAATCGGCAAAAAGAAGCTTGACGGAAAAAAAGTCATAAGAGACCTCCTGTCAAGCGGGGGGAAGAACTTTCTGGAAACAGAGGTGAAGGCCCTGCTCGATAGTTGGCAAATCCCGGTGCCTGCGGGCCGGATGGCAAGGGATATCGATGAGGCCTTTCTTTGCGCCGACGCGGTGGGTTATCCGGTTGCGCTTAAGATTGTATCAAGGGACGTGTCGCATAAGAGCGACGTTGGCGGTGTGGCAACCGGCATCAGGGATTCCGGAGAGCTTCGGGATGCCTGGAACGTAATGCTTTTTGAGGTGTCGGACTGCGCGCCGACTGCCGACATAGACGGTTTCCTGGTTGAGAAAATGGCCCGACCAGGTGGGGTAGAGGTGATTGTAGGGGCGATAAGGGACGAGCAGTTTGGCCTTGCCGTTATGTTCGGAATTGGCGGGGTCGCCGTGGAATTGATGAAAGACGTTAGTTTCTGCCTTGCCCCTGTGAGCAGGACTGAAGCCATCGCTATGATAGAAGAGGTTCAGGGGTATCCGCTGCTTACGGGTTACAGGGGGGGTGGTGAGTGCGACATAGGGGCCATAGCTGACGTAATAATAAGGCTTTCTGAAAAATTAGTAGAAGGCGCGGGCTGCGACATTAAGGAGCTTGAGATAAACCCGCTTATATCATATAAAAACGGCCTTGTTGCCGTCGACGCGAGGGCGTCGCTTGTTTAATGGAGCGCGAGCGTCGCTTGTTTGACGTGGCGCGTGCGTCGTTTGTTTGACGTTGCCAGGGCGTCGTTTGTCTGACGCTGCGCGTGTGTCGTTTGTTTGACGCTACGCGTGTGTAGTTTTTTTTAACGCCGCCAGGGTGTTGCTTGTTTTGAACGCCGCCATGGCCTATTACTTATGCAAGCCCCCCCCCTGTGTGAGGTTTTTTTAAAGTGCAAAGCAGATTATTTTTTTATATCTTCAAAAAGGTTTTTTTTCTTACCTGCATTTCCCTGCTTATCTGCATGGATGTTGCGTCTCTTGCAGCCCCTGTGCCTGCTCCAAAAAGTCAGGCACATTCCTCATACTACGTAACAACGATTGCCGGAGCCGGGGTGAAAGGTTTTCAGGACGGCAAAGCAGGCTCAGCGAGTTTTAGCTGGCCGACAGGCGTTGCCATTGGTCAGGGCGGGATTATTTACGTCGCCGATTATTCAAACAACCTCATACGTTCAGTGGACGCAAAAGGCGTTGTTAAGACGGTTGCCGGTTCCGCGACCGCAGAGCCCGGGTTTGCAGACGGCGCGGGCGCCGAAGCGCTTTTATGGGGACCGGACAATATTGTGCTTGACCCTTCAGGCGACATAATTGTCGCTGACGCTGATAACTTTAGAATACGCCGGGTAACAAGCTTGGGTGTTGTGACAACCGTTGCCGGTAACGGCATAATGGGACTGAGGGACGGCAAGGCAGGGCAGGCAATGTTTGGCTACCCAACCGGTATAGCCGTGGACTCTGTCGGGGCTTTTTATGTGGCCGATAGAAGGGGCCATGCCGTAAGACGGATAAGTCCCGAAGCCATAGTAACGACTATTGCCGGAAACGGTCTTCCCGGTCATATTGACGGCTCAGGGTTCAAGTCAAGGCTGAACCAACCGGTCTCTGTTGCCGTAACCCCGGAAGGTATAGTGTATATAGCCGACTCCGGTAACAACGCCATAAGGAAAATAGACTTAAACGGCTCTATAACAACCATTGCAGGGGGCGTCATGGGGGGCTACAGGGACGGCACCGGGTCTATGGCAATGTTTTCCTGGCCAACCGGAATTGCCCTTGACCTTGCAGGTAATATTTTTGTCTGTGATTCAGGCAACAACAAAATACGCCGCATAACCCCTGGAGGTGTTGTGAGTACGATTGCCGGTGGGCTTGTCGAAGGCTCAATTGACGGACCGGCCCTGAGTGCGAGTTTTAAGTTCCCAACAGGCATAGTAGTGGATAAAAACGGCGATATATACGTTGCCGATTCGGGTAATAATAAAATAAGAAAGATCGTTTATTCGCAGTTATGGGCCGCGGCCGCGACGGACGTTTCAGGGCGCGGACGTTAAATTCACAAACATATGGATATTAAACCTTTAAAAGCACTGATGGTTGTTGTCACTTAGAGGAGGCGCTAAGTCACAAAGGCCGACGAAGCAATCTCCGGAGCGGGTAAAGTTTTTCAAGCACAAGATTGTTTTCCAATGGGTTGTCAAGCCGCAGGGTACTTAACCCTGCGCTCGCAAGGACAGGCCTTGGACCTATCTATGAGATGATTTTTTAGAGTTGCCTATTAATTTAGAATTAGAAAATTCTGGAGCCGGTATCTTGACATTGCAACTTGAAAAACCAGTAAAATCAGACGGCGCACTTGAGTTTAATGAAGAGCAGCTCCGCGCCGTTCGTCATGAAGCAGGGCCGCTTCTGATTATTGCAGGCGCAGGCTCGGGTAAGACCCGCGTTGTTACGGGTAAGATTGCCCGGCTGATCAATGAAAAGGGCGTTAGCCCCGGCTCGGTACTTGCGCTTACCTTCACTGAAAAGGCGGCGACCGAGATGGAGGAGCGGGTAGACAGGCTTGTTCCTTACGGCTACTCCACGGTTTCCATCTCCACTTTCCATTCCTTTGGCGACAGCATTATTCGCGATAACGCGCTCTCCATTGGGCTTGTCCCCGACTTCAAGGTGCTTACCCAGACCGAGTGCGTCATATTCCTCAAAGAAAACCTGTATAAGTTGCCGCTCGACATTTACCGTCCCCTTGGAGACCCGACGCGCTACCTCTCGGCCCTTGTTTCTTTTATCGGCAGGCTCAAGGACGAGGACATAGGTCCAAAAGAGTACGTCGAGTTCTGCCGCAGCCTTAAACCAGCGGAACCGGGGCAGGAGGGCCGCAGCGCAGACTACGTTGCCTCTCAAACAGAGCTCTCTCTTTGTTACGAAAAGTACACGGAACTCATGACAACGCACGGGTACATGGACTTTGGAGACCAGGTCACGCTTGCCCTGCGACTGCTGCGTGAGCGCCCGGACGTGCTTAAGCGGTACCAGGCTAAATATACCTACATACTCGCTGACGAGTTCCAGGACACGAACTACGCTCAGTTCGAGCTCTTAAAGCTGCTTGCCGGAAAGAGCGGCAACTTAACCGTTGTAGCCGACGACGACCAGAGTATTTATAAATTTCGAGGCGCTGCCATAAGCAACGTGCTTAACTTTATGGACGTGTACCCTGAGGCGGAGCAGATTACCCTTGGTAAAAACTACCGCTCGGTAAAGGTTATCCTTGATAGCTCATACAGGCTTATTACCCACAACAACCCGGACAGGCTTGAGGTTAAAAGCGGCATAGACAAGAGGCTCTACTCCGTGCGAACGGCCGGGGGTGCCAAGGGTGTTCTAAGGCATATGCACTTCGATACCCTTTCAAGCGAGGCCGAGTGGGTGGCGCAGAAGATTATTTCAGGCATAACGGAAAACGGCAGGACCCTTTCCGACCACGCCGTGCTTGTGCGGGCCAACAGCGACGCCGTGCCCTTTTTAAAGGCCTTTGACGCGGCAGGGGTGAGTTACCGTTTTTCCGGTTCAAGTGGACTTTACTCCACCGAGGAGGTGAGGCTGTTAATCTGCCTGCTTCGCACCCTGACGAACAGGAATGACAACTTGAGTCTTTTCCACCTTGCAAGTTCCCCTGTGTACGCCATAAAAGCAGAAGACCTCGTGCCGTGCCACAATAAAGCACGGCGCTCTCACCGGCCACTTTTTAACGTGTTAAAAGACGTTGCCTCGGGTTGCGCCTCAGGAGTTGAGATTTCGGACGAGAGCCGGGAGAGCATAAAGCGTTTTATGAACGACATGGAACGTTTCACTGAGCTTGCCAGAAATGAGCCTACGGCAAGGCTGCTCTATACTTTCCTTACCGATTCCGGCTACATGACAACCCTTGCAAACAGCGCCGAACCTGGGGCTGAACGGGCTGAACAAAAAATACGCAACATAGCAAGGTTCTTCGAGCAGGTCTCTCACATTGAGAGCACTCTTTCCATAAAAAGCGTTATGGCCATGACCGAGCACCTAAGCTTGCTTATGGAGGCTGGAGACGACCCCCCGACGGCGGAGCCTGATATTGACGAGGACTTCGTGCATGTTATGACAGTGCATAAGTCCAAAGGTCTTGAGTTCCCTGTGGTCTTTATGGTCGGTCTTGTCTCCGAGAGGTTCCCGAGGCGAAAGAGAAGGGAGCCGCTTGAGATTCCAACGGAGCTTATAAAAGACACTCTGCCTACGGGCGATTTTCACCGGGAGGAGGAGAGGAGGCTTTTTTACGTCGCCATGACAAGGGCAATGGACGAGCTTTATATGACGGGCGCGGCGGACTACGGCGGAGTCAGACAGAAGAAAGTGAGTCCGTTTGTGCTTGAGGCGACCGACGTGCAAAAGGCGGCCCCTGTAAAGAGCGACCCGCTTGAAGCAATAAAAAGACACGGGCTTGGTGGGACAACGGGAGACTCTGCCGCAGGCAAGGCAGGGCAAAGCAGTCGAAGCCGTGTTGTTGCCCCTACTACTTCTAAAGTTGCCCTCGCAGGGCCTCTTAAACTGAGCGCTTATCAGATAGACGATTACCTGACTTGTCCGCAAAAATACAGGTACGTTCATCAGCTTAAAATACCTCTGCTCCCGCACCATTCAATCGTGTACGGAAAGGCCGTGCATGACGCGATCGCTTATTTCCTGATGGCGCAGACGGAGGGGCAAAAGCCTACGATAGAGCAGACACTTGACGCGTTTAAATCGTCCTGGCGAAACGAGGGTTTCGTCTCAATGGAGCATGAGCAAAAGAGATTTGACGCAGGGGTAGAGACGCTTAAACGTTTTGTGCAGCGTGAGAGGAAGCGGCAAACAAGGCCGGTTTCTGTTGAAAAGGACTTTATCGTAGGCATCGGAGGCGACGAACTAAAGGGCAGGTGGGATTTGATTGAGGAGCGAGATGACGGCCCTTACGTAGTTGACTTTAAGACCTCTGACGTGCGTGAGCAGAAAAAAGCCGATAAAAAGGCAAAGGAGTCCTTGCAGTTAAAGCTCTACGCCTATGCCTATAAAGAGCTTTTCGGCGTTCTTCCGAAAGGGTGTGAGCTTAACTTCGTAGATACCGGCCTTGTCGGAACGGCTATGTTTGACGACAAAGCGCTTGATAAGATGGTGGATCAAGTAATGGGGGTGTCCGAGGGCATAAGAAAAAAAGAGTTTCCTGCAACGCCCGGTTACTTGCACTGCGCCTGGTGCGCCTTTGCTAACATATGTCGTGAGTCAAGAGCTTGAATTGGTATAATATAAATATTGGTTTCGGAAAATAAAAATGACGGATAAAGAAGAAAAAACAAATATAGGTAATGAAGTCCGCATGCTTTTTTTAAAGCGGTTTCTTACTGTTTTTCTGCCGCTTTCTCTGGCGGTGGTTGTTGTTACCGTTACAATGTACCGGATGGACAGGAACGGCGCTATGGGGGTGCTTGCCACAAGCGAGCGAGATGGGGCCAAATATCAAAAACAGGCTATTATTGACGACCTGAGTTCTTCGGTGTTTTCTGATTTGACTTATCTGACCAAAGTAAGTGAGTTAAGGGAGTTTTTTAAAAAGAAAAATTCGGCCACTTATAACAAGCTTGCCGGAGAGTACTATGCTTTTGCTTCCGCAAAAACTATATATGACCAGATACGCCTTATCGGTCTTGACGGCATGGAACTAATCCGCATTAATTCTAATGGTGGTAACTTCAACACTGTGCCTGTAGACGAGCTTCAAAACAAGTCCGACAGGTATTATTTTAAAGAGGCTATAGGGCTTAATAAGAGCGAGGTGTTTATTTCTTCTTTTGACCTTAATATTGAAGCCGGCGAGATTGAATTCCCTTTAAAGCCTATGATACGTTTTGCAGCTCCTGTTTTCGATGAACAAGGTGAAAAACAAGGCATCCTGGTGCTTAACTATCTCGGAGCAAAGCTTATACACAGGTTAAATAGCACGTTTCAGAGTAAGCGTGGACACTTTATGCTGCTTAATTCAAGCGGGTATTATCTTTTTGGTATGAGCCGTAAAGACGAATGGGGCTTTATGTTCGAGGACAGAAAGGACCGGACTTTTGCCAGACAGTATCCTGAGGCATGGGAGCAGGTGTCCGCTCAGGAATCGGGCCAGGTTCTTAGCCAGGGAGATTTGTTCACGTTCGTAACGGTGCGCCTTTATGGAAAAACTTCAGGCATGAAAGACACTAAAGACGCAACCCCTGTAAACATGCCTTACTGGAAGATAATATCGCATGTTCCGGCCTCCATGCTTAATGTTGGCTCCAGTATCTGGAGGTTTATCCTGCCCTCTCTTGCAATGATTATTTTAATAGGTTTTATTGCCTGGTTTATTGCGCGCGCCGAGGAGGCCGCAAGGGATGAGCGGGAGATACTCGAAAACGCAAAATCCGAGCTTGAAGAATGGGTTCTTGAGCGTACAAACGAACTTACAAGGACCAACAAGGTCCTTGTGAAGGAAGTTGCCGAAAGGATGCGCAGCGAAGAGGACCTGCGCGCAAGCGAGGATGTGCTCAGGGCGGGCGAGGAACGATATAGAGAGCTTGTTGACAGTGTGCACGCCATTACCTGGGAGGCGGAAGCCGACACCATGACCTGCACCTTTATAAGCCGCCAGGCTGAAGATATACTGCGTTATCCAACTCGTATGTGGCTTACAGGGAAAGAACTCTGGCCGGGTATCATACACCCCGAGGACCGTGAGAGAGTCCTTGATAGTTGCAAGAAGGTCGTAAGCTCGGTCAGGAACGTTGAACTTGACTACCGCATGGTGGCTGCCGACGACAAGGTTGTATGGATACACGATATTGTCCGCCCGGTTCAAGACAAGAGCGGCAGGGTGAGTCATATCCGTGGCCTTATGATAGACATAACAGATCATAAGAGACTTGAGGATGAGAAGCTCAAGGCAGGAAAACTTGCCTCGCTCGGTCTGCTTGCGGGCGGCATAGCTCATGACTTTAATAATATCCTGGCAACGCTGCTTGCCCTTTTAAACCTTGCAAAGATACGCGCGGCAAAGGGTAAGGACGTCGTAGAAAACATCATAAAGGCAGAGAATTCGGTTCATAGGGCAGCCGCTCTGACATTGCAGCTTCTGACTTTTTCCAGAGGCGGCGCGCCTATAAGAAAGACCGCCTCCATAGGAGAACTCATAAAGGATACGGTTAATTTTGTCGTATCCGGTTCTAACGTTAAATGTGAGTTTTCAATTCCAGAGGATCTGTGGCCGGTGGACGTTGACGAGGGGCAGATGAGCCAGGTCATTAACAACCTCGTTATTAATGCGGACCATGCCATGCCCGACGGCGGCTCGATAGAGGTCGGCGCCGAGAATATCACCATTGAGGCCGGGGGCAGCGTACCTCTACTGCCCGGCAGATATGTCAGGATAAAGGTCTCTGACTGCGGTATGGGAATTAGCGAAAAAGATCTCCCCCACTTGTTTGACCCTTATTTCACTACAAAGGAGGGCGGGTACGGTCTTGGGCTTGCGACGTCATATTCGATTGTGAAAAAGCATGAGGGACTCATCACGGTCCATAGTGAAAAAGGGAAAGGCTCGACTTTTTATACGTATCTGCCTGCATCGTCGGGCACACTTAAGACTTGCAGGAAAGAGGCGGATGAAAGCTCGCGGCGGGTTCCAGGCAGGATACTTCTAATGGATGATGAAGATGATTTAAGAATGGCTATGCCGGGACTGCTTGAACATTGCGGTTACACCCCTTCGATAGCGGCAGATGGTTATGAAGCCATTTCCATGTACGTGAAGGCTATGGAAGAGGACGCGCCTTTTGACGTGGTCATAATGGACCTGACCATACGAGGCGGTATGGGGGGGGAAGAGGCCATAAAGCGGCTCCTTGAAATCGACCCTGAAGTGAAGGCAATCGTCTCAAGCGGGTATTCGAACGATAAAATAATGGCCGAATACGAAACGTATGGGTTTTGCGGAGTTCTGGCAAAGCCTTATAAGGTAGATAAACTCGACGATTTGCTGCAGGAAATATTAAAAGGCATGGGGAAGGGTTAGACCTAAAGACTTACCCTTATGACGGTCTTTACGTTGCCCCTTACGTTAAAATCCCCTGTGAGGTCGAGTGAGCGAGGAGAGAGAAGGTTTTTAAGTTCGTCGAATATCTCATTAATTACGGCCTCGTGCGAGACCTTCCTGTCTCTAAACGAATTAAGATAGAGCTTAAAGGACTTCAGCTCCACTACTTTTTCGTCAGGTACGTAAGAGAGTATTATGGTGGCGAAGTCGGGGTATCCCGAGCGTGGACACAGGCAGGTAAATTCCGGATAACTTATTTCAATCGTATAGTCTCTCTCAGGCGTGGGGTTGTCCCAGGGAATTAGCGTTGCCTCGTCGATTTCTTTTTCTCCGTACTTTTTAGTCATTGGCAGTCATAATATAATAGCTTAAAAGTCTTTTATCCTGCAGGTGCTGTGTATGGCAGATGATAGAATATTGATTTTGTGTGTCTTTAGCTCTGTAAGCCCAAAAGCTGATTGCTAAATTCGCCCGCCGCAGGTGCTGCGCACGGCGAATACTATAATGCTTATTTGTGTATCTTCAGTACCGCAACTACAAAAACCTGTTACTGAATCCGCCCGCCGCAGGCGCTGCGCACGGCGAATACTATAATGCTTATTTGTGTATCTTCAGTACCGCAACTACAAAAATCTGTTACTGAATTCGCCCGCCGCAGGCGTAGGGTTTTAAAGTTTTATCTCTGTTCCCGTGGCAACGGCCAGGCACTTGAGTTCAGAGGAGTTTTCTTTTATGACCCGCTTGCTGTGTCTGACAATCTTATCGATGCCATCGTCCGAGCGGTCCTGGTTATGGTGGAACAGGCCAAGCTTCCGAACCCCTGCTTTCATGGCAAGCTCTACCGTATCAAGGTAAACGGAATGTCCCCAGCCCTTTGTGTTTTTGTATTCCTCAGGAGTAAACTCCGCGTCGTGGAACAATAAATCAGCGCCTTCCGAGAACTTCATGTAGTCTGCCGCTTTACGTCCCTCGGGGTGATGGTGGGCAAGCTCGTTGTCTGTTAGAAAAACAAAGGACTTGCCGTCTTCTTCAAGCCGGTACCCAACGCCCCTGTTAGTGTGGTTAAGCGGGATGCTCTGAATTTTTACAGAACCGATCTCAAAGCTCTTGGGCCCTGTTGCGTGGAAACTTATGTCAGAGCTGATGTCCTCAAGCTCAACAGGGAAGTACGGCGGGGACATGGTCTTTGAGACGATGTTCATGACCGAGTCCCTTGTGGTGCGTGGACCGCGCACGTGTATGTCGGTGTCTTTCCTGTAAAGGGGTTTGAAAAACGGAAACCCGGACAGGTGGTCCCAGTGAGGATGGGTGAAAATTACATTTATGCTATTTCTACCCGTTCTTACAAGCTCGTTACCGAGTTCCCTTATACCGGTACCGGCGTCAATTATTATGAGGTCTCCGTTATTGCTTACGACTTCAACACACGTGGTATCTCCGCCGTATTTAAGATACTTCCGGCCTGAAACCGCAATAGAGCCTCTTGATCCCCAACATTTTATACGCATACTACGAAGTCCTTCATTTGTATTGTAACGTATTTCACTCAACGTATTATATTATAAACAGATTCGGCCTGCATAGTCAAACTACCAGGGGCAGTTTTAATTCGCAAGTAGCTTAGAGCAAATTCATCATCGAGTCGGCAATAAACACCAGAAAAGTTTATATGACCGCTTCGGCCTGAGACCGCTTTAATACGCAAGTGGCATCGGTGGAACTTAAAACAGTGTCGACAATTTTCACTGGTAAAACTTTAAACAGAGTCAGTAATTTACACGGGTAAGTCAATCCTGAGTGTCAGACAAGGGTTTTTGCAATGCAACAGGCAGCGTCCATAACGTCTTTTATCGGCACGTTTTTCTCTCTGGCAAGGGCCTTGCAGTCCTCGTATTCAGGGCTTATGTTTACGACCTTATTGTCCAATCGCGAGACCTTCACCCGGACTGTGCCGTAGGGGGGGGTGACTTTTATGACCTCCCTTTCAAGGCATTTCCTTGAAACTTTATGGTACCGGAGACCTATGGAGCTTGATTCGGCAAATATTAATTCTGAGATTGTATCGAGAAGTTTTTCCTCTGCAAGTACGGTTATAAGTATGCCTGGTCTGGATTTTTTCATCTGCGCGGGGGTGAAAAATGCCTCCACGGCTCCTGCCTCAAAAAGCCTTTCCATTAGATAACCCGCCACCTGGCCGCTCATGTCGTCTATATTGGTTTCTATCTGTAAAAGTTCTGTTGGCTCCGGGCTTTCGAGTTTTTTAGTTTCGTTTTCGCCAAGCACCACCCGGAGCACGTTTGCAAGTTCTTTAAAATCCTTGCCTCCGACTCCGTAGCCGGTCTTTTTGATTGTCATAGCGGGCATCATGCCAAAGCTTTTACAAAGGGTTTTTAGAATGACCGCGCCAGTTGGTGTCGTAAGCTCCATTGTGATTGGCGAGGGGACAACCGGCATGTCTTCTATTATCTCAAGAGTCGCAGGGGCTGGAATTGGTAAAATGCCGTGCATGGTGTTTACCGAGCCCGAGCCAAGGGGAATGGGGGAAGCGTGAACTTCTCCGATTTCAAGTTCATACATTGCGATGGCAACACCCATTATGTCTACAATCGAATCGACCGCCCCTACCTCGTGAAACTCAACCTCCATTGGACTGATGCCGTGAACGCGGCCTTCGGCAACGGCAATACGGTCGAACATTGCCTTGCCAAGTTCCTTTACTTCTTTAGAGAG
The DNA here is from genome assembly GCA_965371305.1 of uncultured bacterium. Taxonomy (GTDB): domain Bacteria; phylum Desulfobacterota; class GWC2-55-46; order GWC2-55-46; family DRQE01; genus CBDUXY01. The sequence continues at coordinate 30,546 of CBDUXY010000002.1, read as the reverse complement.
TTTGCTCTTGTCTATTATATCGAGTATGTCGCGGTATTTTCTGTGCGGGTGTTTTTCGTCGGTCTTGACCTTAAAGCGCGTACCTGTGATGGCGTGGCGTTTTTGTCTTGAGACCTTTAACTCATAACCTGCGACAGGCACCTTCTTGAGTTCTCTTTTAAGCTTTTTTATGTCAAGTCCGGGGTCGCCAAGGTCTAAAAGTGCTGCCAGACACATATCCCCGCTAATGCCTGTTGGACAATCGAAGTACAAGATTTTCATTTTGCTGTAGCCTTTTAAATAATTTTTATCTGTCTATCTGTGATGGGAAGGCATAGTGATAAGCGCATAGATTACCAGCCGTTTTTTTCACATTATTCCTTATTAATAAGGCTTGCCGCGTACCCCGCGCCAAAGCCGTTGTCGATGTTTACCACGGTTATGCCCGAGGCGCAGGAGTTAAGCATTGCAAGCAGCGTTGTAATGCCGCCAAGGTTGGCCCCGTAGCCGATGCTCGTTGGTACGGCAATGACGGGCCTGTCCACAAGCCCTGCTACGACACTTGGCAGGGCGCCTTCCATACCCGCAACGACGATAAGCACGTTTGCGGAAAAGAGCTCTTCTTTTTTATGAAGCAGGCGGTGGATGCCGGAGACCCCGACATCGTACATGCGCCCGACTTTGTTACCCATTGACTCGGCCGTTACGGCTGCTTCTTCGGCAACGGGCACGTCCGAGGTGCCGGCACTTATGACAAGCACGTCGCCCCTACCTGTTTCTTTTATTCCGTGGCTTTTGATAAATAACGTGCGTGCAGTCTTGTTATATTCGGCGTCTTTGGATGGGGAAAAGGTCTTTTTGAGAGTTGCGGCTTTTTTGGCGTCAAGGCGGGTTATAAGGACGTTTTCTTTCCTTTTTTTCATGGCAAGCGCTATTTTTCTGATCTGCGCCGTTGTCTTGCCCTGACCGTAGATTACCTCGGGAAAACCCTGCCTGAGCGAGCGGTGGGTGTCGATTGTAGCAAACGGAAGTTCGTCGTCAAACGGAAGTTCCTTTAGTTTTTGCAAAGCAGCAGCTACGTTGACTTTGCCCGTGCTGACACCGGCAAGCAGCTTTTTTAAAGCCTTTACGTTCACAGGCTAAGCGTCTCCCGTCCCGAAAGATATGGATTCAAGCTGTGACGTATCAAGCACAAACACGGGGCGTTTGTCGTCGGTCACGGTGTAACCGATTATACCTTTAAGGTGTTTGAAAAGGTTTGAGAGGGGACGTATATAAGCGTCGATCTCTGTTCCTGCGTCCTGGACAAGTACGCCGTAAAACTCACCCTCGTCTTCGCCGCTTTCAAGCACGATAAGTTTGCCACTTCCGTTGACAGAGCCTGTATTAATGTCGAGAAGCATGGAGAGGTCGTTAACCGGTATTTTCTTGCCGTTGTATTTATACTTGCCCTCTGTCACCATGGCTGTGGTGTATTCGATTATCCGTTCAATTCTTGTAATAGGTATGGCTATCAGTTCATCGGAAAGTTTTAAAAGCAGTATTTTAATAATGGAGGCCATGCGTGGAAGAGTCATTATGATGGTCGTACCTTTGCCAAGGTTGGACTTTATCTCAAGCGTGCCGCCAACGCCTTCGACCGAGCTCTTTACAACGTCCATGCCAACGCCCCTGCCGGAAACATCCGTTACAGTGTCGGAAAGGCTTATTCCGGGCACACAAATCAGCCGTACCGCTTCTTTCTCGCTCATAGCGGCAAGCTGCTCGCCAGGCATCCCGGCCAGGCGTGCCCGCTCTTTTAACCTGTGAATGTCTATGCCGCGTCCGTCATCCGATACGACAATGGAAATGTTGTCTCTTTTGTCAAAGGCCTGGACGGTTATCGTGCCTTTTACGGGTTTGCCTATGTTCTCCCTTTCTTGCGGCGATTCTATGCCGTGGTCCAGGGCGTTTCTTATGATATGGATAAGAGGGGAGGCGACTCCTTCGAGCACGGACATATCAAGGCTTACTTCGCCGCCTTCTATCTTTAGTTCGACGTCCTTGTTGCTCTGTCTGGTAATGTCCCGCACCACGCTTGGCAGGTTTTGCGTCAGGTTATAGAACTGGAGCATCCTTGTTGACAATAAATTGGAGTTTAGCTGTTCTATAATTCTCTCAAGCTTGTGGGCCCTCTCGGACAGATCCACGGACTTGGACCTCATGGCAAGCATCTTTATACCCGAGAACACGGTTACGAGGTCGCCGTTTAGTTTAAGCAGTTCGTCGAACACGCGCCGCTCCACTTTCATTATGGGCGAGAGCCTGATGGTTGGCTGCTTCGTTGGCGAGGGGGGTGATTGAGGTGTCTCTGACTGACTCTGCGGCAAAGCCGCGCCCGGCTCTGACGCGCTCGGTTCTGAGGTGGTCTGAAGCGGCGCAGGCATGGTCTCGTTTTCTTGACCGAACCAGCTAAGCCCTTCAGGTTTATCCTGCAGTTTTATTAGATGATTGATCTTGTCCCTGATCTCGCTAATGTCAAGGTCTTCAAGATCGATATCGTCTTCCACCATCTGTACCATGCCCTTCATCGTATCGAGAGCCTCAAAAAGTGAAGAGAAGACGTCAGAGGTAAGGCCCTTTTTATTGTTTCTTATTTTTTCAAGCAGGTCTTCCTGAAGGTGTGAGAAGTCTTTTAAAGACTCATAACCCATGGAGGCGCACATGCCCTTTATCGAGTGGTAACTCCTGAAAAGCGCATCCACGGTGTTCAGGTCCCCTTTGCCGGTTTCAAGCGTAGTGAGTCTTTTCTCTATGCTTGCAAGCCTGTCGTAGGTCTCCTGAAGAAAAATCGATTTAAATTGTGAACGGTCCATTTTCTTTTTTTACTCTTCTCAAGAATTAAAGGTGCTGCGCACGGCAGATGATATAATGTTTATTTGTGTGTCTTTAGCCCCGTAAACACAAAAGCCAATTGCAAAATTCGTGCTGCGCAGGCGTTAAAATCTTTTTGCCAACTGTTTTGAAATGTCGTTGTAGATCGTCTCAAAGTCAAGCATCTCGTATTTCTTGTTGACTAATTCGACAATTCCTGAAGTATATTTGCTCCCGGTCGGCTCAATGCTTAAACTTTCTTCCCCTCTGTTATGCATGAGTATTATCTCGCTGCCTCTGGCACAAAGTCCGAGTATCCGGTCGCCTTCTTTTACAATTACTATTCTGTAAGGAGCAGCGGTGTCGCCTTCGAGGGCAAACAGGTCTCTGAGGCTTACGACGCAGATAGCCTCGCCCCTGTTCGATATCGCCCCTATGACAGGTTTTCTGCCAGATGGCAGCAAATAAATCTTTTCGGACTCAACTACGTTTTCCACCAGTTCAAGTCCAAGCGCAAAACGTCTGTCATCTATATTGAAAAGTAACATCCGGTCACTCTCTTTCACTTTTTAGGGCGCAGGGTGGGTTTAAACCAGCCCTGTGGGTTCAATTTTAGGCAGGTGCTGCGCACGGCAGATAATACAATGTTTATTTGTAAATCTTTAGCTCCGTAAGCGCAAAAGCTGATTACTGAATCTGCCCACCGCAGGTGCTGCGCACGGTAAATGATATAATGGTTATTTGTTTGGTTTGTTAAAATAAAGTCTGTTAACTCATTCGCCCGCCGCAGGCGCCCACCGCAGGTGCTGCGCACGGTAATTCAGTCGATCTTGAATCTGGATACGACTTCCTGGAGTTCTTCCGAAAGGGTTGAGAGCTTTTTTGAGGCCTCAAGGGTCTCATCCAGCGCTGTTCCGTGTTTTTCAACTGCCTGGTCGACCAATTCGCTCGCTGAGAGGTTTTCGTGAGCTATCTGAGCGACCTTTTCTATAATGTTTACGCTTTGCTCGGAGCCCTCTTTTTGTTTCTGGGTGAGTCTGAGTATGAGTTCGGATTTCTCTGACACTCCTGCCGTGAATATGCCAATGTCCCCGAGTACGTCCCTGATCTTTCTTATATCGTCGCGCCCTTCTTTAAGAGAGGCCGTACCTTCGCTTGCGGTCTTCACCACGCCGGCTACGTCTGTTTTCAGGCCGTGCACTATGCGTGAGACGTCCTCAACGCTCTTGGCCGTGTTGTCGGCAAACCTACGCACTTCTTCTGCAACTATGGCGAACCCGCGCCCGTGTTCCCCGGCCTTGCTCGCTTCTATGGTTGCGTTCAGGGCAAGCAGGTCTGTCTGACGTGAGATGTGGGTTATGACGTCGAGTACTTTTGGTATGTCGCTAATTTTTTCTTTCAGCTGCTCTGCGGCGATCTCTGTTTTCTCTATGCCTTTAAAGATGGTTTCCATTTTTTCAATGGCGCTTGTAGCGGAGTTTGCGCTGCTCTGAATCATGGAGTGTACCCGGTTTGACGCATCGACCGTGTCGTTAACTTCGGCCGTGGTCTCGTCAGCCATGTGGGCGACTTCCTTGATAATCTTGGACGTGCTTTCAACGTGGCTTGCCTGCTCAAGGGCCCCGTCAAATATCTTTGATGAACAGTTTATAACATTTTGCGAGGTCTCGTGGCCTTTGGTTATGATCTCATCAAGGGTTTCCTGGGCCTCTGAGAGGTTGTCAACCGTGTGTTTGACATTTTCGACAAGGCCCCTTAAGTTCGTGAATAAGATGCCAAGGGCATGGTCAAGTTCGTTTGTTTCGTCGGTAAACTTCTTTTTTGCGAGATGCTCGGTGTCCGTGTGGCGAAGGTCCCCTTTGCCAATGCGGTTTGCAGTCTTGATCAGACGGTTAAAGTCCTTTGTAAAGCGGCGCGTGAAGGCAGAGCCTAAAATCAGTCCTATTACGAGAGCAAAAAACAGGCTCAGGGCCGTTTCATATTCAGGGACGTCGTAGAGTCCTTTTATATATGTGGGGAGTACTCCGGCTATGGCCACAACAATGAGAATGCTGAAGATGAACTTATAGCCAAGTGGCACATTAAAACTGCCGGAGGTGTCTGCAGGAGCGTTGGCAGGGGCGCTGTCAGAGCCGCTCTTGTCGTCGTTATCCCTTAAAGCTTCAACAGCGTCTTCGGAGAGATGTTCCTCATTTGTACGTGTGTTATCGTTACTCTCAGCGTCTGCTTCTTCCGACACTGCCACGTCCGCTTCCTCTTCTCCGGTCGTTTCCTCCTCCTCGTCCTCCTCGGGCCACACGTCGTCGTCTGACAGGTCTATTGGCTCGTCCGTGTCGTCGTACGGTTCATTTTCCGGTTTATCGTCCGGTTCGTCCTCCGGTTTATCGTCGCCTGCGTCTGTGTCCGTCTCTCCCTGGTTAGTGTCGTCCGTGTCTTCAAGGTTGTCTTCAGGCGGTAAGCCGAATGAATCAGGTTCGCCGACGGAATCGGGTTCGTCGATGTAATTGTTGTCGTTTACATCGTCCTCTACGCGGTCCTCATTAGGGGATTTTAACGTGTCGTCGTCGCTGCCAATGTCGTCCCAGAAGTCACCGTCGTCAGGGGCGGCTAAAGGGTCTTCTTTCTCACTCGCGACCTGGTCCTGCTCCTGGTTCTGAAACCGTGACTCAGTCTTGTTCCCAATGCCAAGAGGGTCTTCGTCAAAGTTGTCGTCGTCATTTTTATCTTTCGGGGTATCCATTGTCGCCTCGCTCGTTTTTTGGTGAATGCGATGTGTGCTCTGACCTTTCGGTTACCGTTCTTTCCCGCATAGCGGGTTTGATTCCCCCCCAGGTGCTGTTGGAGGGGGTATTACTTGAAGTGTTCGTAACCTTTTTTTAAACCGTTCGATTCCTGTTTTTTCCCGCATGGCGGGTTTGATTCCCCCCAGGTGCTGTTGGAGGGGGTATTACTTGAAGTGTTCGTAACCTTTTTTATAACCTTTCGATTCTTGTTTTTCCCCGCATGGCGGGCTTAATTTCCCCCCAGGTACTGTTGGAGGGGGTATTACTTGAAGTGTTCGTAACCTTTCTTCAGGAGAATTATTTCTTCATTGTTATTGTCGATAAATTTCACCCCAAACTTCACCCCGGAGCTTGTCCCGGATTTTACCCCAGAGGTAACTTCTTCCCCCTTTATACTTCCGATTCTGGTTACCTGGAGTTTGAGCTCACCGAAGAGTTCTGTTACCAGTTTGTGTTTCTCTTTATTTGCGGTAAAGAGAAGCTCGTAGTCCTCAGCGCCCGTAAGGGGCAGGCAACGCGCTTCGGGATGAACTTTTATATATTCTCTTAGTTCATTCGACAGCGTAATGTCGTCTGATTTCACTTCGGCCCTGACACGGCTTTCACGGCAAAGGGTCTCTAAATCTGTTGCAAGCCCGTCGCTTAAGTCCGTCATTGCGTTTGCAATGGAGCGTTTTGAAAGCAAGGCCCCTGCAATAACTCTCGGCTCCGGGTCTGTGTGTTTTTTTATCTGGCGTTTAAACCGCCCGTTATCTACTTTGTCTGCCGCTTGTTTCGTCCCTGCTCCGGTTAAAACTTCAAGACCAAGGGCTGAGTCGCCAAGTGTGCCGGTAACGTATATGTCGTCGCCCGGCCTTGCCCCGCCCCTGTATATAACCCGGTCCTTGTCCGCCTCACCAAGGACGGTACCCGTTAATATAATATCACTTTTACTGGCAGTTGTGTTACCCCCTATAAGGGCAACGTTAAATTCGTCGCAGCGCTCTTTTATTCCGTCGTGCAGGGAGTTGAAAAAATCTTCATCAGTTTGTTGCGGCATGGATAGTGACAACAGTAAAAACAATGGGGTTGCGCCCATTGCCGCAACGTCTGAGAGGGAGACGCTTACGAGTTTCCTGCCAAGCGCCAGGGCCCCGGTCGTTGCCAGGGTGAAGTGCACGCCCTGGGCAAGTGTGTCGGTTGTTGCCAGAAGACATTTTCCGTCGCTGCCATTAGCGCAAAGCGTAACCGATGTGTCGTCTCCTATCCCCTTAAGCACCCTGGGACTGGGCTTGCCGAACATATCGGCAATATGTTCTATAAGACGTTTCTCCCCTATATCTTTAAGTTGCATCTTCTTTAACGGTGTCTTACGCCCCTGGCTGAATTTTCTTGGAACGGGTCTTTTTCTTTGTTCCTGCTTTTGCCCTGGTCACTGCTTTTTTTGTGCCTGGTTTTTTACCGGATTTTTTACCGGGTTTTTTCTTTTTAATCAGGATATGCTCAAGCGCGTCGTCCATGTGCCCTACGAGTATGAGTTCAAGCTCTTTCTTGACGTTTTTTGGTATGTCGTCAAGGTCATTCCTGTTTCTCTCGGGCAGCACGACTGTTTTCATGTTGGCCCGGAGAGCTGCCAGGCATTTTTCCTTGAGTCCTCCGATTGGCAGTATGCGCCCGCGCAGCGTAATCTCCCCTGTCATTGCAACGTCTTTTCTTATAGGCGTTTTCGTTATCGCTGATATAAGAGAAGCTGCCATGGTAATGCCGGCCGAAGGGCCGTCTTTTGGAATGGCCCCTGCAGGGACGTGTATGTGTATGTCAAGGTTCTTGTAAAAGCCCTCTTTAAGGCCGAGTTCCTTTGCTCGGGTCCTTGTGTAGCTAAGGGCCGCTTGCGCGCTTTCTTTCATTACGTCGCCAAGGTGCCCGGTAAGGGTCAGTTGTCCGCGACCCTTCATGATGGTCGTCTCTATATATAGTATCTCGCCTCCAACCGGGGTCCATGCAAGGCCGGTTGCAACCCCGACTTCGTCGGTCTCCTGCTCTGCCTCGGGCAGGTGCCTTGGAGAGCCAAGGTAGTCGCTTAGTTTTGCAGGCGTAATTCTTGTGCTGGTTTTTTTGCCTTCGGCTACTTTTTTTGCGACCTTTCTGCACACGGATGCAATCTCCCGTTCCAGATTCCTGAGCCCTGCCTCGCGCGTATATTCGTCTATGATGTTTTTTATCGTATCGTCGTTTATAGAGATGAGTTTGTCGGAGAGGCCGTTTTCGTCAATCTGCCTTGGAACCAGGTAGCGTTTGGCTATGACGAGTTTTTCATCCGACGTGTAGCCGGGTAAATTGATTATCTCCATCCGGTCCCTTAGCGGGCCTGGTATCGGGTCCATCATGTTGGCCGTGGTTATGAACATTACCCTTGAGAGGTCAAACGGTACGTTCAAGTAATGGTCGCTGAAGGCATAGTTCTGTTCAGGGTCGAGGACTTCGAGCAACGCAGAAGATGGGTCGCCTCTGAAGTCAGCCCCTATCTTGTCTATCTCGTCGAGCATAAAGACCGGGTTGATCGTGCCCGCCTGTTTCATGCCCTGGATTATCCTGCCCGGAAGGGCGCCGACGTAGGTGCGTCTGTGTCCGCGAATTTCTGCCTCGTCCCTTATACCGCCCAGGGATATTCTTACGAACTTCCTGCCCATGGCCCTTGCAATCGAGCGTCCGAGAGAGGTCTTTCCGACCCCCGGAGGACCTACAAAACAAAGTATCGGGCCTTTTGTCTTTTTCTTGAGCTTTCTTACGGCCAGGTACTCAAGTATTCTTTCCTTTACTTTTTCAAGGTCGTAGTGGTCTTTATTGAGCACGTCGGCCGCTTTTTTAATGCTTATGGTTTCGCGCGTTGATTTTGACCAGGGAAGCTCTACGAGCCATTCAAGGTAGGTCCTCGTAATGGTCGCCTCTGCAGCGTCAGGGTGCATGCTGCTTAATCTGTCGGCATGTTTGAGGGCTTCTTTTTCGATCTCTGCCGGCATTTTCACCTGCTTAATCTTTTCGCGAAAGTCGTCGCCGTCCTCACTTATCTCCTCGAATTCGCCAAGTTCGGTCTTGATGGCCTTGAGCTGCTCTCTCAGGTAATATTCCCTCTGGGTGCGGTCCATCTCTTCCTTGGCAGAGGTCTGGATGCGGGCCTGCATCTTCGATACTTGAAGCTCTTTTGAGATCAGGTCGTTTACCCGGTCAAGGCGGCTTATCGGGTCGAGTATCTCAAGTACCTTTTGCGCGTCGTCTATCTTGAGTCCGAGGTTGGCCGCTACCAGGTCTGCGAGGCGGCCCGGGTCTGTGATGTCTTCAAGCACCATCATGACTTCAGGGAACACTATGCGTCCGAGCGAGGAGAGCTTTTCCATTAACTCGCGCACGTTGCGCATAAGGGCCTCGGTCTCCGGCGAGCTCTTGTCCACGATTGTCTCCGTCACCTTGGCGATGTCCACCGTGTAGAACGGATTTGTCTGCAAAAAGGTCTTTACCTTGCCCCTTGTGAGACCTTGAACAAGTATTTTGACGCGTCCGTCCGGGACCTTCAGCATACGCATGATCATGCCGACGGTGCCAAACGTATAGAGGTCTTCGGGATTGGGATCTTCTTTGCTGACGTCGCGCTGAGTGGCCATGAAAATCAGTCTGTCTTTGGTGAGGGCCGAGTCGATTGCGTTAATGGACTTTTCCCGACCCACGAACAGGGGCACTATCATATACGGGAATATGACTATGTCCCTTATGGGAAGCAAAGGGAGCATCTCAGGGATGATTAACTGGTCTTCCGTATTTACGGTGCTTTCGTCTGCGTTGCCTTCTACCCCGATTTCCAGGCCGCCATCCCGGGCGCCTTTTGTTTCTTCTTCACTCATGGTCGATAACCTCGCTTTCAGCTGGATTCTATTTTAATTTTTTTTGCCCTGTTCCGTTTATCTTTAATCTTGGGTAGTGTGATTTTCAAAATGCCCATCTTGTAAACAGCCTTTATGCCATCGGAATTTACAGGGCACGGTATGTCAACGCTCCGAAATACCTTGCCGAAACTTCTTTCCATACATACGTAATTAATGTTTGACTCATCAAAACACTCGTACTTAAGCGCCTTTATGCTCAGGGTGTTTTTAAAAATAGTAATCTCAATGTCTTCCTGTCGGACGCCCGGCATCTCGGCCTCCACTATGAAGTCTTTCTCGGTCGAGTACATGTCGACGTACGGGACGTGGCCGAGAGGCTCTACGCCGCGTGCCGCAGGGATGTTGTCAAGGCTCTCCATGATGAACTGTATCATGCTTGAATTCTGGCCTGTCGCGCTCTGACCGGGAGGAGATTTTTTGGAACTTTTTGCCATTATGATGCGCCCTCTTTTTAAAGTTAAGGTGCTACGCGTACGGCGAATGATGCAATATTTATTTTGCAAATCTTTAGAGCTTAGTAAATTAAAAACTGATTGCTAAATCTGTCCACTTGAGATGTTACAGGACAAGTTCCTTTATAAACTTTCTGATCTCGGCCTTGAGGTCCGCTCGTTTAAGCGCCAGGTATATGTTGGCCTTTATAAAGCCGCTCTTGTCTCCTGCGTCAAAGCGCGTGCCTTCGAATTCATAGGCGTATACGTCCTGGGTCTTAAGAAGACCTTTTATGGCGTCTGTGAGCTGTACTTCGCCGCCCCTGCCGGGTTTTGTTTTCTCAAGGCTCTCGAAAATCTCCGGCATAAGGATGTAGCGGCCAATTATGGCCAGGCTTGACGGAGGGTTTTTCTTTGGCTTTTCAACAAGGTCGGTCACTTTATAGACCTTTGGTGCGACTTGTTCTCCTTTTATCATGCCGTATAAATGAGTCTGGTTTTTCGGAACCTTTTGAACCGCAATAATCGACGTGTTATATTTTTTGAATACGCGCGTCATTTGTTTCATCGCGGGGACCTTTGAATAAATTATATCATCTCCGAGCAAAACCGCAAAGGGCTCATTGCCTATAACGTTTTTTGCGCATAGTATGGCGTGCCCGAGGCCAAGCGGCCGTTTTTGCCTGATGTAGACGTATTGAACGTCTTCGGATATTGCTCTGACCATCTGCAGTGTCTGTTTTTGCTTCTTTTCTTCAAGGAGTGTTTCAAGTTCAAATGAAATGTCGAAGTGGTCTTCTATGGCGCGTTTGCCGCGGCCTGTGACAAAAACTATTTCATTCAGTCCTGCCCGCTTTGCCTCCTCAACGCAGTATTGTATGAGGGGTTTGTCCACCAACGGGAGCATCTCCTTTGGTATGGACTTCGTTGCCGGCAGGAACCTGGTGCCAAGTCCGCCTGTTGGGAAAACCGCTTTTTTTATAACCGTCATGATAAATCGATAATAGTCGTTTTTTCCTGACAAGTCAAGCTGTTACGGCCTGAGGCCGTTGCAATGTAAAAAAAAGCGTATATGTGTTTTGTATCAGATGTTGTCGGTTTTTATTGTGAAATTTGCAACACCGCGGCCTGAGGCCGTACTAATGAGTTAAAAAATATTTCCTTATTTGTCGTCATGCGCCATTAATTTATATTGTTAAGGCTAGCAAGACTCTTGCCTGAGGCCGTACTAATGAGTTAAAAAATATTTCCTTATTTGTCGTCACGCGCCATTAATTTATATTGTTAAGGCTAGCAAGACTCTTGCCTGAGGCCCGCTCTGAATGCTTTAAAAAAAACTTGTTGCCGGTTTTTCATATACTTAAACTCTGTTTTTATGATAAAATTCCAAGTTATGCTTCAGGTATCAGAACTTTCAAAGTCATATAACGGCGTGTCATTATTCACAGACGTTTCCTTTTCCGTTTCCAGGGGTGAGATTGTAGGTCTTGTCGGGCGAAACGGCTCGGGCAAGTCCACGCTAATGAAGATACTAACCGGCCTTGAGCACCAGGACGGCGGCGCTTTTTCCGTTCCAAAGGGATACCGCCTCGGTTATCTTGACCAGCATATAAACTTTACAAAGGCGACACTTCTTGAGGAATGCTGCCAGGTGCTTAGCGAAGAAGAACGTTATGATTTTTATAAGGCCGAGAAAATACTCTTTGGCCTTGGTTTTGCCAGTGGTGACCTCTCGCGTCCGCCGTCGGAGTTTTCCGGCGGTTTTCAGCTCCGCATAAATCTTACAAAAACTCTGCTTCAAAACCCCAACATGCTTCTTCTTGACGAGCCGACTAACTACCTCGACATCCTGAGTCTTCGCTGGCTCAGGAGGTTCCTGAAGACTTTTCGCGGCGAAGCGATACTCATAACCCATGACCGGGACTTTATGGACACGGTTACGACTCATACGATGGGCATTCAAAGGGGCAGGCTTAGCAAGATAAGGGGTCAGACCGGTAAGTTCTATGACCGGCTTTCTCTTGAAGATGAAAACCAGGAAAAGACCCGGCAGAACCAGGAGAAAAAGATACGAGACCTGCAAAAGTTCGTTGACAGGTTCGGGGCAAAGGCAACGAAGGCGGCTCAGGCAAAGTCCAAACAAAAGCAGATTGAAAAGATAAAATTAGTCGACAGGATCAGTCCCGAGTACAGGCTCGGGTTTTGTTTTAATTATGCCCTGACGCGGGCAAAGGCGCTGATGGAGGTTACAGGGCTTGCCTTCTCATATACGGGCGAGCGTGAAGACGAACTCTTCTCCAACCTTGGTTTTACCGTTAAGCCGGGGGATAGACTTGGCGTAATAGGCCGGAACGGAAAGGGCAAGACAACGCTCTTAAACGTTTTGTCAGGAGTTGACGCGGGTGCAGGCATGCGTGGAACCATTCGTACACACCCGGACTCTGTCATCGGTTATTACCGGCAGACAAACAGAAAGGACTTAAGCCCGGACAACACCATTGCCCAGGAGATTGCCGCCGCCAACCCGGACCTGGGTATTGCAAAGAGCCGCGGCATATGCGGGGCCATGATGTTCCCGGGCAGCGTTGCGGATAAGAAAATAAGCGTGTTGTCAGGAGGAGAGCAAAGCCGCGTCCTGCTCGGTAAGGTGCTTGCCCACCCGGCAAACTTATTATTTCTTGACGAGCCGTCGAACCACCTTGATATGCAGTCCATAGAGGTGATGACGGAAGAGATAGCAAGGTTCAAAGGAGCCGTCGTGCTTGTTACCCATAACGAGGAGATGCTTCGCGGCCTTGTAAATAAGCTTGTGGTCTTTAGTGAGGCAGGCGCACAGTTCTTTTACGGCACGTACGATGAGTTTTTAGAGAAAGTCGGCTGGGAGGAAGAAGCGGCCTTAAAAAAGAAAAAACCGGAGAACGCAGGCAAAGCCGGCAAACACATAAATTCAAGGCGCCTGAAAGACAGGATTAAAAAAATAAAGTCGTTAAAAAAGAAATATGAAAAAACAGAAGACGTGCTTAGTGGGCTTGAGGCAAGTCTTAAAGAAAAAAATGAATATGCCCAGAGCGTGTCTGAGGAGATTGGCTACGGCGCGCAAGTCCGGGAGGCTTTTGATGCGGCAAGCCTGGTGCAAAAAGAGATTGACGATTGTTACTTGAAGATGGAGGAGCTTTTGGAAAAGATAGAGAGCCTGGAAGCGAGTCATGATAGTCATCAGTCATGACCCGCTCATAACTTAATTGTTAAAAACTTTCGTCATCTTTATTTTGTTCATTCACTTGCGCTTTCTCTTTTAATGGCCTTACCCAGGGGGGTAGTACGTTTTTTTCTACTGTTTGACCGTTAATTAATGGAAAGTTTTGTTCAAAAAGGCTGATGTCTTTATCATAGTTGTCGTATATGTTCACGTCAAAGCTACCTGTGGAGAAGCCGGTTAAGACCTGGTCTAAAAGAGGAAAAACCGGACCGGCTCTTAATTCTTCCTTGCTTTTCTTGTCCCTGTTCGTTGCTTCTATGCGTCCCATATAAACTATTTTGCCGGGGGCGACTTCGAATTCAGTGTGAACCGGGACGTAGCATGTCCCAATGGCAGGGAATATGCCGCTCGTACAATTTAACAGTTTGATTTTGTAATTGCCTGGAGCAAGCTGAAAGCTGAGCAAATATTCATTGAAGTCGCTTTTGACACGCTTGATAGGCTTATCCACTTTAAAACGAAATAGCTCCTCTGATTCTTTACCGTTAGCTGAGATGTCTATGCTGTAAACATAAGGTACGTAATGAGGTCTTTTTTCGTTTGAAGTCTTAAGGGACATAAGCATGATGGATTCCTCGGAGTAGTCAAGTGCTTGCGTCTCTTTGTTGATAGCCATGTTTTTGGTGGTTGCGCAGCCGCTTACAAGAGCCAGAAAGGCTACAAGAAAAATGGCAAGAACCATGGATTGTTGTTTTTTAAACCACGACATGTCTTTCTCCTATTTAAGTGAATAACTGTTGAGTTAGTTAAATCGTTTCTTCAGGTGTATGATTATATATAAAAAAACATATAATTCAATTAAAAAAATATCATAGAAAGATAATTTCACTGAAACTATGTTGAAATAAGTGAATTTATTGTCTGGAAAAAGGGGCTAAAAGAAATTTCAAGAATAGTGAGCTTGTATTTTCGCTGATTTGGACATACAGGGTGCGCGGTGTGTAAAACTCGCAGGTTTATTCTGTTATGATGCCTCTTATGCAGGTTTTGCGGTGCAGGTAATCGCTGTAAACCCTGTTCTTGGCCTTGCAATGGGGGCAGGTGTAAAAGAGTTCCTCCCCGGTTGATTCAAGCTGCGGCGGGTTTTCAGAGCAGATGGCCCAGCCTTTTTTGATGTTATCGGGGGTTCTTGTAAAGAGTATCTGTCCGCAGTTTTTGTTGCGGCATCGCTCGGCAATAACCGGGCCCTCATATACAGGTATCTCGTTGTTGTTTAAACCCGGAACCCGGCCTGTCCCTGACTCGCTCTCGTACAGGTTGATTATCCTCTGGTCGGCCTGCATGAATTTTATACCCGCCTTGTTTTTAATCAGCCAGGTAATAAAAGGCGAGACGTTTATTGTCCATTCCACAAGACCTTCAGCCTTGTATACGTCATAGTCGTGGTCGATGTAGATCTGTAACGTGTCGCCGGTTTTAAGCGTTTTTGAAGTCCTTACGCCAATGCCTGTGCGGGAGATGTCGATTATGTGCGAAGTGTCTTCGTCTTTGGCTTCAGGAGAATTGCCAAGGTGCACGGTCGCGTCAAAGTGCACTCTCTTGCTATCCCTTTGATCTTCTATATTGCCCGCATCCTTTGAGCTGCTGTCTTTTTTCTCTTTCATTTTCCAGGCTCCTCTGACACTTCATATACTATAACACTGTTTTACACTTGTCAATAAACGGCAAAAGTATGAATAATGTCAAATTGCATGTTAAGTAAGAGGTGGTGTGTGTGCTTCCGGTGATCAGGAGTGTTTTCAGGTAACACCGCAGGCATGGGGGGGAGTAAAAGGGTGGGCGCAGACCACCCTACGTGTCTATAATAAAATGAAATAAAGTGAGGCCAATTGCGACGCTGATTGTGACCCCAATCATCCAGCGAATTATCCAACGGGTTTTTGCATTCAGAAGTCTTTTATGTCGCGGTGCCTTTCTGGTCCTGCTGAGGCCTTGTTGCCCGGCTAAATCGCGGTGCTTCATAAGTTCTCCCCAAACTGTAAGGGCAAAGGCCTGGTTGTTTCCTGTCTGGTTAAATGACCGACTGTGCCTTTGCGGGCGTGAAAACACGACAAATTATAAGACAGAGTTGAGGGAGCAACACTGCTCCGCTGGATGAGTGTTCTTAAAGTGAATCTATATCAATCATTAAATTATAAACCATTAGTAAGATTTTGCAATCTTTTAATAAGATTTTGCAATTTTTTGGAAGCATAAAATTTTTGAATATGTGTAGAATAGTAATCGATCTGTTGGGTGAGGGGGGAGGATGGTGGTTTTAAGTGCGGTTGCGACCGGCGCTTCGGACATTGCTCTTTTGGGTCGCTTTGTGGGGTAAAAAAATAATCTTTCTTCTTTTTTAATGCTGGAATCCAAGTAAATGAAAACAAAGTGCAGTTGCGACCGGCGCTCCGGACTTTATTCTTTTGGGTCGCTTTATGGGGATATGCTGTCAAAAAGCTGTGGCCGCCTCTGCCCAGTTCGCTTAACCCGCCTAAATCGCTGTGCTCATGCCCCCTCGTACGCTCACCCGCTCTTCTTTAAGCCTTGTGACCATCATATCCCCACAGGGTTGAAAGGCAAAGCAAAATGGTGGGTGCAGGTTAGACTGGTTGGCTGAGGGGTGAGGGGAATTTCAGCGCGGGTACGAACAGAAACATTACGGAATTAAATGGTCGCTGTCCCTATTTTTCCCATTTTTCAAGAAGTAATTGTGTTTGATTGTCCATATTATTCCTTTCCATATTTCATACCTCTTAAGTAATATTGCCAACCAGTAATCGGTATTATGGATTTGATACTTGTCTTGCTGTGTATGCAGGGAGAGATTAAATAAATCTGTCCCCTTTCATTTCTTTCATTTTGGTTTACAGATAACTTTTATCTGCAAGCCATTTTTCAATTTGCGGAGGTATGGTGTTTTCAATATCTCCTGTGTCAAATTCTTTATACAATTTTCCAGTAAGGTCTGTTGGTAATGTTTTTAGTGTGCTGTCCTTTAATAAAAGAACTTTCTTTGGTTTACCTAACATATAACCTACTTCAAGTGATACGTTAGGGTTAAAATCATTTTTTGTGATTCTTTCAAATACTGCAATACCAAAAGTACAAGCGTTCATATATACTTTGATATTAGCAAAAAGGTCGTCCATGTAATCCGTATCGTCAGCACGCATTCCGATAATGTTATATTTTTTTAGAATATTTTTAATTGCATTAAGTATATCATCGTGTTGTTTTGTTTTTGAAATTTGCATCATTATAAATGCTGTTTTCTGGGGTGCAGGAAAGTTTTTATAAAATTTCTTCATACCAGTGGATATGTCTTGGAAAGAGCCCGTTTCCTCGGCATCTTTTACTTCTGGGTTCATTTGAGATACTAAAATAGGTTCAATATATGATCTTACTGCTTGTTTTAGATATGTTTTTTGGGAATCTTCAGATAGTTTTGTTGGGATTGAAAAATTATAAATAACGTCTCCTTTCTCAACCGTAATATCATTTAAAAGATGTGACAAAGAAAATCTACTAGTGGACTTAACATCGCTATAAATTAGAGTGTTTCTTCCTGGAGCATCAACAAATAAAAAGTAATACTTGGATTTATATTTGACTGTTTGAAGATATGATGCTTGTTTAATTTTTAAAATTGAAGCAGGAATTTGTACTTCTTTTGCATACTCAGAAAGCATATTCGCAAATGTCTTTATAATCTCGTGGCAGTGTTTTGTCTCTGAATCGTCTAAATTTCCACCAAAACTCACCAATCCGGTCTTAGATGTAAAAAATTCCAAAATCGACATTCTTTTCTCCTGATTAAATAAAATAGTGTGTTGATGTTTCTTGCCCACCAATGTTAGTTAATATTGTAAATATTGGTTCTGTTTGGATAAACAGAACAATATATAATTAACACAATATGTGGTGGTGTGTCAAATGTTTACTACGCTCCATGTTGTGCCGGGTTGATTGTGGGGAAATTTGCTCAAGATGTAAAAAAACCCCCCTTCGCGCTCATAAATGTCTCATAGGCAAGGAAGGGCAAGGCCTTAAACCGCAGCATACTGAACGGTATGTGAGGATTTGAGGACGAAGTCCTGACAATGTATATGTGCATTTATGGGCGTGAACCCTTAAAAGGCTAGGCAGGAGTCAATGGAGCATACTTCAGGACAAGTTTCTTCGGCCCCACACTCTGGAAATGTATGGTGAGCTTTGACTTCTCGCCCGAACCCTCGCGGGCTTTTATGATGCCTCTGCCGAATTTGGGGTGGGAGACGTAAGAGCCTATTGCAAACGGGGCTACGGTTTGAGAACCTGTTGTAGACCCGCCACCAGATGACGGGTCTTGGTACGACTGGTCGGCGTAGTCGTCCGTATAAGTCTGCTCCTGGCTCTCGTCAAACACGTAGTAAGGTTCGTTTGAATGTTTTGCGGAATTTCTTGCGCTTGCGCCCGCGCCGGTTCGTTTAAACCCACTGGCATAACCACTGCCGTATCCGCCGCCAACCCCTGAGTCCTCTCTTTCTATGAACTCGTCCGCCACTTCGTCTATGAACCGCGACGACGTCTGGTACTTTTCAACTCCAAACACCGTGCGTGTACGAGCCGACAGCATAAACAATTTTTCCTTGGCGCGCGTCATGCCGACGTAACAAAGCCGGCGTTCCTCTTCAAGTTCGTCTTCACTGTCGAGGCTCCGGGAATGGGGGAAAAGCCCCTCTTCCAGTCCGCACATGAATACGACCGGGAATTCTAACCCCTTTGCCGAATGGAGCGTCATTAAGGTAATGCGGTTTGCCTGGCCTTCGTAGGAGTCAACGTCGCTTATAAGGGCTGCGCGGTCGAGGAAGTCCGAGAGGGCGACGTTTTCGTCCATAAATTCTTCCTCAAAGTCCTTCATGGCTGAAATTAGCTCGTGCAGGTTTTCGATACGTCCGTAAGCGCCATCTGAATCACCCCCAGACGACTTTTGCGCCTCTTTCTCCCACATGCCGATGTATCCTGCATCTTCAAGCAAAGTGAGGGCGACTTCGTGCAAAGGGGTATTGCCAAGCTGCTCGCGTGCGGCCTGAAGGGCGTTAAATAATTTAAGCTGCTCGGGTTTTTTAAGTTTGCCCATCTTTATGGCTTCGCCGAACGCTTCGTAAAAGGTAATGCCGTGCTCGATGGCAAGGTTGTCGAGGTTCGCTAACGTCACAGAGCCAACGCCGCGCGCCGGGGTGTTTATGATGCGTTTAAAACTAAGCGCGTCTTTTGGATTGGCGACTATTTTTAAATAACAAAGCGCGTCTTTTATCTCGCGGCGTTCGTAAAACCTGACCCCGCCGATTATGGCATAAGGCAGGCCTTCTCTTATGAATTGTTCTTCAAAGACCCTTGACTGGGCGTTTGTGCGGTAAAACACGGCGAAGTCCCCGAATGTGTAGTCCTGCTCCCGCCCGATGGTCTCGTGCATGAGTTTAATAACGGTCTTTGCCTCTTTGTGTTCGCTCTCCAATTGCTCGCAGCGCACAAGCGTGCCTTCGGGGTTGTCTGTCCAGAGGTTTTTCTCGTAGCGTTTTGCGTTCCGCGCGATTACCGAGTTTGCAGCGTTAAGGATGTTTCCGGTGGATCGGTAGTTCTGTTCAAGCTTGAATACGGTCGCGTCGGGCCAGTCTTCTTCGAACTCCATGATGTTACGTATGTCGGCACCCCGCCACGCGTATATGCTCTGGTCCGGGTCTCCCACGGCGCAGAGGTTTTCGTGCCCGGCGGCAAGCGAGTTCATAAGGACGTATTGCGCCTTGTTCGTGTCCTGGTATTCGTCAACGAGTATGTGCCGGAAGCGGTTCTGGTACTGTTCAAGGATCTTGGGATAACGCTGGAACAGCCTTGTCGGGGCAACTATCAGGTCGCCAAAGTCAACGGCGGACATCTGCTCAAGCTTTTTCTGGTAAAGGGTGAAGACACGGGCCACGCGCTCGGCAAAAAAGTCGGACGATTGAAGTTGATACTCCTCAGGCGTCAGGACTTCGTTTTTGGCCTGGTTTATGCGGTAGAGGATGGCCTTGGGGGAGATGGCCTTCTCGCTTATTTTAAGCTCTTCCATTATTAGCTTTATGAGCCGCAGCTGGTCGGAGTCGTCGTAGATGGTCATGTCTCGCGTTAGGCCAAGGAGGTGTCCGTCTCGCCTCAAGATGCGAAGGCCGAGCGAGTGGAAAGTACCAAGCCACATGTCGGAGGCCTTGTTCCCAAGCAGAGCTCCAAGCCGCTCTCGCATCTCGCCTGCCGCCTTGTTGGTGAAGGTAACGGCCAGAATACCGCTTGCCGGTACGCCGTGGTTTTCAACAAGGTTTGCAATGCGCGTAGCAAGGACTTTCGTCTTGCCGCTTCCGGCCCCTGCAAGCACGAGCAGGGGCCCGTCAAGATAAGTTACCGCCTCAAGTTGCGACGGGTTGAGTTCTTTTAAAAATGACATGGTGGAAAGCGTCCTCTGTGTGATGCCGGTTGAGGGGACAATTAACGTCGAATGTTAATGCGGAATGTTAATGCGGGACGTTAATGCCGGCGGCTCTTTTTTCTTCATCGATACCTTAATATTATAATTTATCATATAAGGCATGGGGCAGGCAATCGGTAAGTTATGGCAGGTGTTTGGAATTTGTCTTTATTAATGGTTACGTCTAATAACGGAACAGTTACGCCCTGTTTAATCTATAAGGGCTTTAAGGGTTTTTATTTGTTGATAGGGGTGGTTTTTTCTGATATTTTAAAGACTTATGTCTAAAAAGAAAAATATAAAGGTAGTGGTAGCTTCTTCCGAGGCAACGCCTTTTGCAAAAACAGGCGGGCTTGCTGACGTTGCCGGTGCGCTGCCGCAGGCGCTCGCAGAGCTTGGCTGCGACGTAACACTCTTTATGCCGCTTTACAGAGACGTCGTGGATTGCGGCGCGGAGCTTTTGCCAACAGGCGTAAAGGTAAGCGTACCTGTAGGCAGGAGAGTTCTTGAGGCAGAGATTTTTTCTGCCAAGTCAGGCGGCGTGACGGTATATTTCGTTAAACGTGACGAGTATTTTGACAGGACTTATCTTTACGCAACCCCTCAAGAGGATTATTTCGATAACCTCGAGCGTTTTGTGTTTTTCTCCAGAGCGGTCATGGAAGCTACTATCAAGCTTGGGCTTGCCCCTGACGTAATGCATTGCAACGACTGGCAGTCAGGGCTTATCCCTGCGTATTTAAAGAGCCTGTACCGTGACGTGTTGCCGGATACCGCCTGTGTTTTTACCATCCACAACCTGGCCTACCAGGGATTGTTCCCTGCAAGTTTTTTTGATTTGACAGGGCTTCCGCAGGATATGTTTGCCATGGACGGCGTTGAGTTCTGGGGCAGGATTAATCTCCTGAAGGCGGGCATTGTGTATTCGGACGTAATTACAACGGTTAGTAATGCCTACAGTAAAGAGATACAAACGCCTGAATACGGTTGCGGGCTTGAGGGGATTTTGACCGAAAGACAGCATGAACTTTTTGGAGTAATAAACGGCGTTGATTATAAAGTGTGGAACCCTGAGGTGGACGGATTTATAGCCAGAAAATACTCAGTGGCAGACATGAAGGGCAAGGGCGAATGCAAAAAAGATCTGCTGAAGGAATACGGGTTGAAGTCAAAGCCAACAACTCCTGTTATCGGTATAATCTCGCGCCTTGCCGATCAGAAGGGTTTTGACATTCTTTCGAAGGCCATGAACAGTCTTATGAAGCTTGATCTTGTCATAGTTTTGCTCGGCACCGGCGAGAAAAAGTACCACGATCTGTTTGAAAAGCTTGCCAAAAGGTATCCGGAAAAACTTGGCGTAAAAATAACCTTTAACAACACGCTGGCGCACAAGATAGAGGCAGGGTCCGATATGTTTCTGATGCCGTCGCGTTACGAGCCTTGCGGTCTGAACCAGATATACAGCCTTCGTTACGGCACTATCCCTATAGTCAGAGACACTGGCGGACTTTCCGATACCATTAAGGAGTTTAAGCCTGGTAAAGGTGCCAAACAGAGTGCTGGTAACGGATTTAAGTTTAAGCGCTACAGTTCAAATGCACTTTTAAGGAAGGTTTCTCAGGCTACCACTGTTTATAGTGACAAGAAAGAGTGGGCAGGGCTCGTCAGCAGGGCCATGGGGTGTGATTTTTCATGGCGCAGTTCTGCCGTGAAGTATATTGAGTTGTATAGAAGCGCTATAAAAAGAACAGGTTGACCCACCTTGTATGCGCTTTCTTCTTGATTGCCCTGTTTTACGGCATGAAATCATTTTATTTGCTCAAATTTTAAACACATAACTTGATCGATTGGAGACTCTTATGAAAAAACACTTAAAAAACGGTATGTTGCAATTTGGCATAATACTTGCAATATAAGAAAAGGAGGTAGGAAATATGGAAATGGAAAAAGTAGTCATAGTCGATGATGAAGAAAGCATCAGATTAGCGCTAAAGGGACTACTTGAGGAAAGAGGCTATGAGGTGGTTGCCGAGGGGTCCGACGGAACGCAGGCCCTTGAGATCTGTCTTGAACACAGGCCGCACGTCGTAATAATGGATATAAGCATGCCTAACATGGATGGTCTGGAGGCTGCTGAAGAGATAAGGGAGAGTTGTCCGACCCCTATCATACTCCTGACGGGACTTGATAAAGAACACGGCGAGCGGGCGGTCAAGGCAGGCGTACTTGCCTACCTGACAAAACCTGTAAGAGATAAGGAGCTTTTCACCGCTATAGAGCTTGCAATCTCAAGGCATGAAGAGTTCGAGGCCTTAAAAGATGAGAATAAAGCACTAAAAGCAACCCTTGAATCAAGGAAAGTAGTGGAAAAAGCAAAGGGGTTGCTTATGGAACGCGAGGGGCTTAACGAACAGGAGGCATATACGCGTATACAAAAAACGAGCATGGATAAAAGGACTTCCATGAAGCAGGTGGCGGAGATAATCATAAGCACCTTTCAGAAAGAAGTGTTAGAGAGGTAAAGCATGGATAAGTCTACCGGGGAGAGAATTAGAGAGGTCTATATAATCCAGCAGGTGCCTCATGAGAGCGCCGGCATTTTTAAGGGTACGCTTAGAAAGTACGGCATTCAAGCCCATGTTTTGTTGCCTTATAAAGGCGACCCCGTTCCCGACTCAATAGGGCCTGACAGTGCAGTCATGGTGCTTGGCGGGCCGATGGGCGCAATGGACGATACTCTCTACCCTTACCTTAAAGACGAGCTTCGTCTTATAGAATTTGCGTTAAAAAAGGGTATACCGATTATAGGGGTATGTCTTGGGGCGCAGCTTATGGCAAGGGCCGCGGGAGCGCGTGTGTACAGTGGAGATACAAAGGAGATTGGCTGGTATGACATCTCACTTACGCAGGCTGGATTAAGGGACCCGCTTTTACTCGGAAGCAGTACCGAGCTAAGCGTGTTTCAGTGGCACGGCGATACGTTTGACCTGCCACCAGGCGCTACAAGGCTTGCTTCAAGCAAGCTTTTTCCTAACCAGCTGATAAAAATAGGCAAAAACGCTTATGCAATGCAGTTTCACCTTGAAGTAACGGAAATGATGATACGTGACTGGCTTGATATTAATAAAGAAGAACTTGATGGGTTAACCGGTCTTATATCATCAAACGACATAGAAGACAGGGTCGAAGAAAAAATAACGGCCTTAAACAGGTTCGGTGACGCGGTGTTTTCAAGGTTTCTGCGTATGTAGTCAAAGCCTCTGTATGTCTCTTGGCGAGTGGAACGGTAGTTACGGCAGTCATATAATTAAGTTTTTAAAATGTACTCTCACGCAGCAAGTTGCGGAAACTTAAATCCCGCCAGATGGACGCCGTGAGAGATTAAGCAAAGATTGTCCGGGTGTGGCCCGGAGGTTTAAAGGTGCAACAGAGAGAGAGGGGGCTACGAAAACCTTCTTCATTTTATTCACGCGGATTTTCGCAAATTATTTTCAGCCCGGAGGAAAGAGATGAGTTTCAAGAAACTTGCCGCATTATTTTTGTTAGTAATTATTTTAAGTTTTGGAGTGACAAACGCACAGGCGTTTGAGGGCGAGGGTGAAGCCTCTGCTGATTTCATGTCCACCTACGTATGGAGGGGAATTAACTGGGGTGGTAATGAAGGTGTGATCCAACCGTCCGTAGGCATAACGGCCGGCAGCTTTGGCGCCAACCTGTGGGCAAGCTACGATAACGAGATAAACGAAAACGTTGAGACAGACCTTACCCTTACTTACGGTCGTAGTTATGAAGGCTACTCGGTTGAGGCAGGCTATATATACTACGCCCTTGACGGTATTGCCGACACGCAGGAGGTCTACGTATCTGTTGGCCTTGACACCATCTTAAGTCCGTCTCTGACTGTCTATTACGATTTTGACCTTGGCGAGGGCGCCTTTTCCGTGGTTTCAATAGGTCATTCCATACCCCTGGGCGACAAGCTCTCGCTTGACCTCGGCGCCTCGGCTGGTGCTAACTTCGGAAACAAGGTTATGGAGGCCGATATTGACGGCGACGGTAAGGTCGATGACTTTAACGGTTTTTACAACGGAGAGCTGAGCGCTTCCGTAACCATCCCTGTTAAGGACAATATAAGCATAACACCCAAGATATCCCACACCACAGCCCTTAGTAGTGACGCAGAAGACGCAATCGAGATGTACAGTCACGACAAGGAAAGTGACGTTACTTACGGCGGAATTGGAGTGGCTATATCCTTCTAAGGCGCAGTATGGCCTTCAAATAGAATGACATTTTTTTACGGGTTTTAAAAGAGGTCGGACAGGCACAGTGAAGTGCCGGTTATTTGACCTGACACCACCCGTTTGTCAAAAATCTCTTAAATGAAAGAGACGTGAGGTGAAAGTGAAATGAAAAAGATAGAAGCAATAATTAGACCATTTAAACTCGACGACGTTAAAAATGCGTTTCAGGAAATAAATATCGAAGGCATAACCGTTACCGAGGTAATGGGGTTTGGAAGACAAAAAGGCCATACCGAGCTTTACAGGGGGGCCGAATATACGGTGGATTTTCTGCCAAAGGTAAAGGTCGAGGTAGTGACGACCGAAGAGATGGCCCCGAAAGTTGTAGAGGCTATAATGAGTGCCGCTAAGACCGATAAGATAGGCGACGGCAAGATATTTGTTTCGTCTATTGAGGAAACTGTGAGAATTCGCACCGGTGAGACCGGGCGCGAAGCGCTCTAACAAACAATAGACAATAGAAACACACATGAGTAACGAGGGAGGATACAAAGTGATAAAAAAGAAGGCTCCTCTGTTAGGAGCATTAATAGTATTAGGGCTTATGCTCTTATCTAAAGTAGCGTTTGCGGATGAGGCGGCGGCCGAGGCAACCAGTGGTGCTGAGGCATTGTTCGTCGCCAATAATATATGGATGATGGTGGCTACATTCCTGGTCTTTATCATGCATCTCGGTTTTGCCACACTGGAAGTGGGCCTCACACAATCAAAGAACACGATAAATATCCTGTGCAAAAACACAATGATTGTGGCTATCGGCTTGCTTACGTATGCAATCATCGGATTTAACCTGATGTATCCCGGTGATTCATGGATCTTTGGAAATTGGTTGGGGTTCGCAGGCTTTGGTGTTGCAGCCCCTGAAGGTGCTGCCGGATTGATCGAATATGCGGGCGGCGCCTATACCTATTGGACCGACTTCCTCTTCCAAGCGATGTTTGCCGCGACAGGCGCCACGATCGTCTCCGGGGCGGTGGCCGGACGTGTGAAACTAAAAAGTTTTCTGCTCTTCTCGATATTCTTCGTAGGATTGGTCTATCCTTTCGTGGGCAGCTGGAAGTGGGGTGGCGGATGGTTGGATGCAATGGGTTTCTATGATTTTGCAGGTTCAACGCTGGTCCATTCCGTTGGAGGCTGGGCCGCGTTGGTCGGCGCAATTCTCCTTGGTCCCAGAATAGGCAAATATGTGGGAGGTAAGGCCAAAGCCATTCCCGGCCATAGCCTGCCTCTGGCCACTATCGGGGTCTTCCTGTTGTGGTTGGGTTGGTTCGGGTTTAACGGGGGTTCCGTGCTGTCGGCCGACCCAGGTCCGGTATCCTTTGTCCTGGTCACAACGTGCATTGCGGCGGCTGCCGGAATAGTCGGGGCGTTTATTGTCTCCCTGTTCGTCCAAAAGAAGCCGGACCTGTCCATGGTACTAAACGGATGTCTGGCCGGTCTGGTCGGGATTACGGCCGGGGCCGATGTTATACCGGTAGGCTCTTCAGCCATCGTCGGGTTGATTGCCGGGGGTCTCGTTGTCATGGCCGTTATCATCATCGATACCAAGCTTAAAATAGATGATCCGGTCGGGGCTACTTCGGTCCACCTGGTTTGTGGTATTTGGGGCACCCTGGCCGTTGGGATATTCAGCTCTAATCCCGATCACAGCTTTGGGACGCAATTAATCGGTGTCATTGCCTACGGAGTGGTTACCGTTATAGCGGCCTTCATCATCTTTACCGTTATTAAACTAACCATTGGTCTTCGCGTTTCCGCGGATGAAGAGAAGGAAGGTCTCGACATCGGCGAGCACGGTAGTAACGCATATCCTGACTTCCAGATACATCGTTAGGATAGCAGCCTTTATATAATCCCTGTAGTCAGGGATTATAAGGAAGAAATAGCAGTAAGTTTTTGACTCTGTCAGGGAGAGGGGTGAAAAAAACTCTCCCTGGCAGATGTTTTTAGTTTATTTTAAAAATCAAAAAGTTTATACTTATCTCCTTGTTAACGAAAAAAGGAGGATAAGTAAGATGGAAAGAATTACAAAAGCGGCAGTCTGGTTGTTTGCAGCAGCGGGTGTTTTATTGATTGGTTTGCCGGGTCTGGTGTTTGCAAACGAAGAAGTCGCTGAGGCAGCCGAGGCTGCAGTGGCTACAATAAATTCGGGCGACACGGCCTTCATACTTGTTTCAACGGCCCTTGTGCTGCTTATGACGCCGGGACTTGCGTTTTTCTACGCAGGCATGGTCGGTAAAAAGAACTTTCTCGGCACCATGATGCACAGCTTTATACTGCTTTGTTTGATTAGTTTACAGTGGGTGTTGTGGGGATATTCGCTTTCGTTCGGGACGGATATAGGCGGCTTTGTAGGAGGGCTTAATTACCTGGGCCTTAGCGGCGTTGGGATGGAGCCAAGCGGCACCATCCCTCATTTATTATTCATGATGTTTCAGGGCATGTTCGCCATTATCACCGTAGCCCTTATTACAGGGGCCGTTGCGGAGAGGATGAAGTTCTCGGCCCTTATAATATTCGGATTGTTATGGACGACACTTGTGTACGACCCTATATGTCACTGGGTGTGGGGCGGCGGATGGCTTGGCGCTGACGGCGCACTTGATTACGCCGGGGGCACGGTCGTCCATATAAGCAGCGGTGTTTCCGCCCTTGTTGCATGTATAATACTTGGCAAGAGAAAGGGTTATCCAAGGGAGCATAAGCCTCCTCATAACCTTGGTCTCACGCTTCTTGGCACAGGGCTTTTGTGGTTCGGGTGGTTCGGGTTTAACGCTGGCAGCGCACTTGCCGCGGACGGTTTTGCGGCCCTTGCCCTTGTTACGACCAACACTTCGGCAGCGGCAGGTGGGCTTGCATGGGTCACGCTTGAATGGATACTCAGAGGCAAGCCAACGGCTCTGGGTCTTGTGTCAGGGGCAGTGGCGGGGCTTGTAGCAATTACCCCGGCGGCCGGATTCGTAGGCCCCATGTCGGCAATCATTATGGGACTTGGC
The DNA here is from genome assembly GCA_965371305.1 of uncultured bacterium. Classification (GTDB taxonomy): domain Bacteria; phylum Desulfobacterota; class GWC2-55-46; order GWC2-55-46; family DRQE01; genus CBDUXY01. The sequence continues at coordinate 3,564 of CBDUXY010000002.1, read as the reverse complement.
GGAGGAATTGTCTGCTATATAGCCGTAGGCATTGTCAAGCCAAAGCTTGGTTACGACGATACGCTTGACGTCTTTGGCATACACGGTGTTGGCGGCATATGGGGCGCACTTGCCGTAGGGCTTTTTGCTTCGGTTGAATCAAAGGGCGCGTTTTTCGGCAACCCGGGGCAGTTTCTTATTCAGCTCAAAGGGGTTGCCGCAACAATAGCAATCTCTGTGGTAGTCAGCTTTATTCTGCTTAAGATAATAGATAAGGTAATAGGACTCAGGGTTACTAAGGATGAAGAGGCCATGGGCCTTGACCTGTCCCAGCACGAGGAGAGCGGCTACAATATGTAATAATTCCGGCAACTGGGCCGGTTTATATTCGTCTTAAGTAGCAGGGTAGAAAAATTCTGCTATAATAAGAATAGAAGAGGTTTTAAGTCCGGTATGTTCGTGCATATTTCAGGCATGGACGAGTGGTTATAAATGCCGGTTGCACTATATACAGTCGTTTGGTTGACGGATGTAACGTCGCGGTTGCCGGTAAGTTTTGATTTCTCCTTCTTACCGGCAGCCGTTTTTTTGTTTTCGTATCGCCTGCAAAGGGCTGTTCAGCTACTGGCGGTTTTCTTGCTGTCTTAATAAGGTTTGTAATACTCTTGATTTTTCCCGGTATGCCTTTTATGTAGATACGGCATACAAGGGTGGGCTGTGCCCACCAAAATGTCTTAATTCCGTCATTGTTTTAAAGACTCTATGGTGGTTGCAAGGGCTTTGACTTTTTCAGGTATATCGCTTGCAAGCAGGACCTCTGAGATCATGGCAATCATGGCGGCTCCGGCCTGTATTACAGATGGCAGGTTGTCTTGCGTAATGCCACCGATTGCGCACACAGGCACCTTTGTCAGCCGTGTAACTTGCTTTAGTTTTTCAATTCCAACAACCGGGCTTGCGTCTCTTTTCGTACCGGTTGCAAATACCGGCCCAAATGAAATGTAATCTATAATCCCTCTGTCGGCAAGCCCTGCCGCCTCTTTGGCCTGCTCTATCGTATGGGTGGAAAGCCCTATTATGGCTTTATTACCGAGGACCTTTCTTGCAGCTTCAGGTGTAATGTTATCCTGACCGAGATGAACTCCGTCGGCCCCGCAGAGCAGGGCAATGTCAGCTCGGTCGTTTATAATAAATAATGCCCCGCCGGCCTTGCAGATCCTTTTTAATTCTTTTGCAAGCAAAAGAGTCTCCTGGGTCTTTGCGTCTTGTTTTGCCCGAAGCTGCACAATACCGGCCCCGCCACCGCTGTTTAAACCCACGAGCTCGCGGGTGGTTTTTTCAGCGACTTTCGTAAGGTCTTGTTCAAGGTCTTTCCGGTCAAGTGTCGCTAAGTCGATAATTGCATAAAGTCCTGAAATTTTTCTTTTTAAATCGTCCACAAAACGCCTCTTTTATAGTATAATCATGGTCGGTGTGATCTGGTTTTCTGATGATTTTTTTTAGTGTTTTATCCGGGTCTTTTTGTATAATATCAGCAAATCGCATCAAGCTCAAGTTGCCTTATACATGAACCACCCACCATGCCTGATTAAACGGAGAGGGTCTTGACAGAGCATTTACTCATTGGTATATCCATCCTGTTTGTTGCCGGTATAGGCGCGCAGTGGCTTGCATGGCGCGTGCGTATACCCGCCATACTCCTGCTCCTGTGTTTTGGTTTTTTGCTTGGCCCGGTAAGCGGACTTTTTAATCCTGACGAGGTGCTTGGCGATCTGCTGCACCCTTTCATAAGCATGTCGGTTGCTCTGATACTTTTCGAGGGCGGGCTCTCGCTTAAGATAGCCGAGCTTCGGGGGCACGGACACGTCGTAAGGAACCTGGTATCAGTCGGCACCGTTGTCACCTGGGTTATAGGCACTCTTGGCGCTCATTATCTTGTCGGGCTTGATTTTTCCCTATCCCTTTTGCTCGGGGCTGTGCTTGTTGTCTCGGGTCCTACCGTTATTATACCGCTGCTTCGTTCGGTAAGGCCGATGGGACATATCGGGCCAATACTTAAGTGGGAGGGCATAATAATAGACCCGATAGGGGTCACGCTCGCAGTCCTTGTGTTCGAGGGCATTGTGTCGGGCGGGTTTCTGGAGGCCTCAGTCGTAAGTATAGTTAAGACCATTATTGTCGGCGGTCTTGGCGGGGCCGCCGGGGCTTACGCAATGATGGCCCTCCTGAAGCGTTACTGGATACCCGATTACCTGCAAAACCCTGTAGCCTTGATGTTCGTATTTGTTATTTTCTCACTCTCGGACTTCTTTATGGCTGAGTCCGGCCTGCTTGCCGTAACCCTTATGGGCTTTATACTTGCAAACCAGGAAAAAGTCGCGATAAGGCACATCGTCGAGTTCAAGGAAAACCTCAGGGTGCTTTTAATAGGCATATTGTTTATTATCCTTGCTTCCCGGCTCAGACTCACCGACATGACTTATATAAGCCTGCCTGCAATCGGTTTTCTTGCCCTGCTTATTGTGGTAGCAAGGCCGGTTGCGGTTTTCCTCTCGACCATCGGGAGTGGGCTTAAGGCGAAGGAGCGTTTTTTCTTAATGTGCATGGCCCCGAGGGGTATTGTGGCGGCTGCTATCATTTCAGTTTTTTCAATTCGCCTTATGGACCTTGGTTACGAACAGGCGCAGTTGCTCGCCCCACTTACTTTTATGGTTATAATCGGGACCGTTGGGATTTACGGACTTGCTGCAGGGCCGATTGCCGCAAAGCTTGGGCTTGCCACACCCAACCCGCAGGGCGTGTTTATAGCAGGAGCGCACGAGTGGGCGCGCGCCATGGCAACGACGCTTATGAACGAGGGTTTTCTGGTGCAACTTGCGGACAACAACAGGGTTAACGTCGCACAGGCAAGGCTTGAGGGAATCCCGGCCTATCACGGCAACGTACTTTCCGAGGCTCTGCCTATGGCGATCGAACTTGGCGGCATGGGCAGGTTTTTCGCCATGACTTATAACGATAACGTAAACTCTCTGGCGGTCATACATTTTGCCGATATATTCGGCCGCAACAGGGTTTATCAGCTTGCCCCCTTAGACGAAAAAAAGGTCTCCCAGACCATGCGTGGGCGCCTGCTTTTTGATAAAGAAGTGACCTATCCGGTAATAAGCGAGAGGTTCAGGAAGGGTGCGGTCATAAAATGTACGCACCTGACCGAGGAGTTTGACTTCGAGGAGTTCAAGGCCTTTCACAGGACCAATGCCATACCGCTGTTTCGTATAAACGAAAAGAAGGAACTCTCCGTGTTTACGCCGGACAGCCCGATTGAGCCGAAACCGGGCGAGACGATCATTAGCCTTGTTAATCCAGTCGAAGACCCACACAAGGTTAGTACAAAGAAGGCGTAGGGGCAGGGGACAGAGCGTCACAACTTCCCATACCATCGTTGCTCCTTGGTTCGTCGTTTCGGCGTACTATAAAGTACTACCTCAACTCCAAACCTTCCTCACGCCTTGGTCTGGATTGTTCTGACGCCCTGACAGAACGTCAAAACTTCTCAGACCTGTGTTGCTTCCTCGGCTCGTCGTT
>CBDUXY010000001.1:0-45102 GCA_965371305.1 uncultured bacterium | reverse complement strand
CGCCCACATACAGCTCGTAAGGCAAAAGCCCAATAAGTATAAGCTTCATGACCCATGAAAGGGCCCCGCTTATGGAGATATTTTTCCAGTCTTCAGCCATAAAATCCCACACTTTTCCATTTGTGTTAACTAAACGGCAAAAAGAGAGAGTGCCTCTGTATGTAATACCCGTAAAACAACATCACGGCGAAGATCAAGTCCTGTCCCATTCATTCATATTATGTTATATGTTAAGGTGTTTGGCAAGTTTTTACGGATAAAATTACGCCTGATCAGGCCCTGGGACAACGGCGCCTGAGTTTTTAAAACACTCGCAGATCTTTGCCCCACAGGCATGAACCTGACGCTTCACTCACGGAGGCAGAAATAATCAGGAGTTCCTTTGGACGAAAGCAGCAAAATTACACGTAAAGAAGTGTTCGCCTGGTGCCTGTACGACTTTGCCAACTCCTCGTACACGACTATTATCGTAACCGTTGCCTTTTCGGTTTTTTTCACTCAAGTGGTGGTAGCCGGCGGCGCAGGAAACCACGGCGAAAGGCTCTGGGGCTGGAGCTACTCGCTCTCCATGCTCTCCGTAGCCATAGTTGCGCCCCTGCTCGGCGCTATTGCCGATAGCCGGGGGCAGAAGAAAAAATTCCTCATGGGTTTTACCCTGCTAAGTATAACAGCTACGGCCTTGCTTTTTTTTACGGGTGCGGGAACAATCTTTCTTGCCATAACACTCTTTACCCTCTCGAACATCGGCTTTAACGGGGCCGTGCATTTTTACAACTCGTTCCTTATAGACATCTCAACAAGAAAAAACATCGGGCGCATCTCGGCCTACGGATGGGCACTTGGTTACGTCGGCGGGTTGATTTCGCTGCTCATCGTATACCCGTTAATTAAAGACGGCTTTAGCCAGGCAAACCTGCTTAACTACCGCCTGAGTTTTCCGATTACCGCCGGGTTTTTCCTTATCTTCTCCATCCCTGCTTTCTTGAACCTGAAAGAGAGAAAAAACAGACGGCAAACAACGGCCGGGAATGAAAACCCCGGCAGCGGTTTCAAACGTCTCTCAAATACTTTTCACGAATTAAAAAAATTTCGCGAGCTTGTGAAGTATTTCCTCTGCTACCTCCTCTATACCGACGGCATCAACACGGTCATAGTCTTCAGCGCCTTGTTTGCAAGCAAGACCCTTGGCTTCACACCCGGAGAACTTGTGATATACTTTCTCATAACACAGGTTACGGCGGGGCTGGGGGCGCTAGTATCCGGCCCTTTAACCGACAGGTTCGGGGCAAAGATCATAGTCTCCGCGACCCTTGTCGTGTGGATAGGTATAAGCGTTGCTGCCTACCTTGTGCAGACAAAAACAGGCTTTTATATCATTGGTCTTGTTGCGGGAGCAGGGCTCGGGGCGAACCAGTCAACAAGCAGAGCCATGCTCGGGCTGTTTACCCCGCACGGCAAAAATGCCGAGTTTTTCGGATTTTTCTCACTTGTCGGGAAGTTCGCAGCGGTAATCGGCCCTATACTTTATGGAGAGGTCGCGGCAAGCACGGGCAGCCAACGGCTAAGCGTTCTGATGCTTGGCGGATTCTTTTTAATCGGGCTAATAGTTTTGCAAACAGTAAACGAAAACAAAGGCAAACAGGCGGCGCTTGAATATGAGCAACGTTATTTGCAGAACTAAAACAATGGTATTATAATAGAATAAGAGACAGATGCGAACCCTGAAACAAATAAAGAACGAACGGAGGTTCGTCATGAATGAGAAAATAGAAATATGCAATAACTGCGGCAAACCTGCCAGCGAGTGTATCTGCTGCCCGGAATGCGGTCATATCTGCGCCCTTGACATGGGCGAGCCCTATTGCCCTGTGTGCAGCCCGCCAGTGCCGGAAGATGATAAGTAGGTTTACTCCTTTGCCCCGGCGGTCTTGAGGATATCAGCAACATCGTGGTGTTTATTTTCCCTTGCATACTTAAGGGCGGTCTTGCCAAAGGCGCTTTTGACATTCAAATCAGCGCCGTTCTCAACAAGAAACCTTACGACATCAGGACGATTAAATTCAGCAGCTTTCATCAAAGCGGTTTCACCGTCCATATTTTTTGCGTCAACATCAGCACCGCGCTTAATAAGATATTGCGCAAAAGATAAATCCTGCTTGTGCAGTACATACATAAGTACCGACTCACCTTCATATCCATAATATTCATTTATGTGTTGTATATTCACATCAGCGCCTTTTTCTATAAGTAATTCTATAAACTCCTTATCCAAACTTTGCGCAGCTATAATAATAGGAGGGATGCCACCGTTACCGTTTATGTCATCACCCTTTTCAAGAAGATAATTGAAAATTTCCATATTCCTATTCCATGCCGCAAAACTAATTGCCGTTTTGCCGGAACGATGAAATGACTTGATATTTGCACCCTTGTCAATCAAAAGTTTTGCAATATCATCATGTCCTTTGTCTATCGCATATTGCAAATAAGATCTACCTTCACCAAACTCTATTCCATTAACACTTGCGTTATTTTGTAGAAGGTATCTAACAACTTCTATATTCCCTCTAAATATTGCAGGATACATAGCCGACTTTGTTGGATAACCACCCATTGTAAAATCAATGAAATCTATCTTAGCACCGTTTTCAACAAACAACTTTACTATATCCAGATTCCCAATCTTTGCGGCTTCAAACAATGGTGTATCATTAAGCTCGTTTTTACTATTTACGTCCGCACCTTTTTCAATTAAAAAACGTACTGCTTCCAAGTTACCCGACTTTGCAGCATCGTGAAGCGAACTCACCTCTGCGCCTCTGGCACCCGGAACAGATAAAATTAAAATATAAAAAAGAATTGAAAAACTCAGGAAAATACGAATTGAAAAAAGATTGGATGTTTTCATGGCACCTGTCAGTTTAAAAATTTGAAAACCCGTCACCCCGGCCGGTTCAATGCCTTGCCCCTGCCCTGCGCAAGATCTTTTCCATGACTTCGTTACCCTTTAACCGTGCAAACTTAAGCGCCGTCCAGTTGCGGTTAGTCCTTGCGTTCACGTCTGCGCCGTTATCTATAAGCACCCCGACGCTTGCGACATTACCAATATAAGTCGCCTCCATAAGTGCGGTAGCCCCGTTTCTTTTCCGTGCGTTTACGTGCGCTCCCTTTAATATCAAGTGCCTTACGACTTCGATGTTTCTGGAAGCGACCCCCTCCATAAGGGCGCTCGTGCCGTCGTTAGCCCCTGTATTCACGTCCGCTCCCCTTCTAACAAGGTAATTTACAACTTTACCGCGCCCGTACCTCGCCGCTACCATAAGGGCCGTTGTGCCGTCGTCGGCCTGTTTATTAACGTTGGCCCCGGCCTTAAGAAATATCCTTATACGCTCGATATCGCCTTGTTTAGCAGCCTTCCCGAGCGGACTCAAGGCAGCCGTCGTTGCCTCGGAGACAAACTCGGCCCCTGCCTCAACTAAAATCTTTATAATCTCTATATGACCTTTTCGAACGGCAATCATCAAGGCCGAGATACCTTTGTCATCGCGGATATTCACGTCCGCCGCCCCCTTAACAAGCGCCCTTACCGTTTCATAGTTCCTGCCCCATAACGCCGACTGAAGCAAAGCCGTTTTCCCCGACCTGTTCCTTTTATCCACGTCTGCGCCCGCCTTTAAAAGGACTTCCACAATGGCGGTACGACCCTGAAAACCGGCTACCATTAAAGCGGTCGTTCCATTATTACTCTTTAAATTTGTATTGGCCTCGGCAGCAATCAGCGTCTTTACCGCATCCATTTGCCCCCAGTGCGACGCACTTATAAGGGCCGTTTTGCCGTCCCTGTCTTTCAGGTCAACATCGGCTCCAGACCTTATAAGGAGCCTTACAATATCCATATGCCCATGAAAGGAAGCGGCCATAAGAGCGGTACGGTCGCCTGAGCTTACCCCGTTCACATCCGCACCCTGAGCAAGCAACAAACGCACCTCGGCTGTATTACCCTCCCACGCGGCCTGGCCAAGCACGGTCATATAGGCGCCAAATGCACTTGAAGCGGATAGAGAAAAGACCGCAATCATTGCCGCACCTATAAAAATATTCTTTAATTTGAATTTAAAAAAGCTACTAGCTCTCAAGTCCCGGCTCCAATGCAACACCTCGCAGCAAGAGGCAAGGTATCAAAAGTAAATATAATGGTTAAACCTCGCAGCAAGCTGTGGTCATCAAACCCGCCATGCGGGATTAAATAAGAACAACAAATCCTGACTACTCTTTAACGGCCGCGTTCTTTAGCACTTCAACAACTTTAGTGTGGCCTTTTATTTGCGCAAGCAAAAGAGCAGTCATACCGCCCTTATCCTTAAAGCTCACGTCCGCCCCGTTTTTTATGAGCACTCTTACCATATCCGCGTGCCCGCGCCACGCGGCGTTCATTAAAGCTGTGCGTCCGTCGTCGTCGCGCGCATTCACGTAAGCCCCGGCGCCTGCCAGGATACCAACAACATCGCCGTGACCGTTCCACGCGGCAAGCCGAAGCGCCGTCCATCCGCCAAGGTCTTCACTGTTCACGTCGGCCTTGTTTTCAATCAGGAAAACAACTACCTCGCTGTGCCCCATGGCCGAAGCAACCGAGATTGCAGACATACCGCTGTCATTGCGAACATTTACGTCCGCTCCGGAGGTCACAAGCTCTCGCACAACGCCTGCCTGCCCCTTCCACACGGCTGCCATAAGAAAACTTGTGCCGTCCTCGCTCCTTGCCTCAAGGTCGGCGCCGCCTTTTACAAGCTCGCGCACCTGCTCGGCGTCGCCGCTCATAGCAGCCGCAGCGAGCAAAGGCGCCTCCTCTACGACCGGCGGCCTTGCGCAACCCGAAGCAACTAAAACAAGCACGGCAAAGGCCCCAACCGCCTTAAAATCAAAAAGATTTTTCGACATGTTTACACAACTCCACATTGTATTATATCAGCACCAGAATCTAAAACAAGCACGGTTTTCTTGTTTTAGTTTTTTTCCTGGTTTGTCTCATATTTTGCTCCGGCGGCCTTAAGGAGTTTCAAGATATTACCCCGGCTTTTATCCTGAGCATGCCACAGAGCCGTGTGCCCGTCTTTATCTTTTGCGTTTATATCAGCTTTGTTTTTAATGAGTTCCTCCACAATTGCAGGGCGATTCATTCTAACTACAAGCATTAATACGCTTTCACCACTATTATATTTTGCATTCACGTCTGCACCATTTTCCAGGAGAAACTTCGCGATATCTAAATGGTCAAATGCAGCGGCTTGCATAAGTGCAGTCCCTCCACGTTTATTCCTTGCATCCACCTCTGCTCCATTCTTAAGAAGAAACTTTACAGATTCTATTTTTCCATTAAATGAAGCCGTCAAAAGCGCTGGATTACCGTCACCTTCCTTTGAATTGATATCAGCGCCGTTTTTAATAAGCAACTTCATTAACTCAAATTGCTCGCTTCCTGCTGCCATGCCCAGAGCAGTAGAACCGGACAAATTACTTGCATTTATATCAACGCCATTATTAATTAAAAACTGTGCAACGTCTGTATCTCCTTTTGCTGCCGCTCCCATAAGAGCAGTATAATCAAATATACCTTTCGCATTCACATCCGCGCCGTGCTTCAGGAGATAGTTGGCAAAATCCATGTCCTTCCTGGCAAACGCAGACATCAAAACGGTTCCTCCTGTTCCATGATACTCACTTACAAATTGAGCGTTAACGTCGGCCCCTTTTTCAATCAGAAACTTTATTGTTTCAACATCCCAGTCTTTAGATGCAACTACAATCGGTGGCACGCCATGCCCACCGTTTATATCGGCCCCACTCTCTAATAGAAACGTTAACATCTCTGTATTTTTATTTTTAACAGCAAGGGCAATCGGGCTCATTGCCAACTCATCATGACTGACGTTTAAATTCGCTCCGTGTTTATGCAAAAGTTTTAAAATGTCCAGACGACCTTTCATTGCAGCTACTACAACGTATGGGATCCCTTCCGTATATTCTTCTTCGTTTACATCTGCGCCAAGCTCTATAAAAAACTTAACCGCTTCAAAATCCCCCCGATTAACCGCAGAAGCCATCGGATCATTATAATTATCTTCCCCCTTACCAGACATACCACCCTTTTCAACGATCATCTTAATGATATCCATACGTTCAGCCGAGTCCAGGGCTGTTCTACCATGCTCGTCTTTTTCATTAACGTCTGCGCCTTTCTCAATCATCAAATTTGCAATCTCTACGTGCCCATTCTCTGCCGCTGTTATTAATGCAGTTCTGTCATAAATTCCCTTTATATCTACATTAATACCGCTTTCAACAAAAAATCTTACCAGTTCTATCTTGCCTTCTTCTAAAGCATCACTTAATACGTTATGTCCTTGCTCACTCCTTACATTTAAATCAGCCCCACTCTTTACCAGTATCCGTATTATATCCATATTGCTCGCAAGCAACAGTGCCGTATAAGTATTATTGTCTTTTCGGAGATTAACATCTGCGCCGCTTTCAATAAGCAACCTCACTACTTCCGTATGCCCTTCCCTTGACGCCAACATTAACGCAGTATAACCGTCCAAGGTCATCTCGTTTACGTCAACGCCCATTTTAATCTGATCGCGCACTGCCTCTATTTTCCCGGCCTTCGAAGCCCTTGCAAGAGAATCATAGCTTGGTTTGTCGCAACTTGAAATTATGAAAAGAAAGAAAAGGATAAAACAGGGGATTAGAAAAAATCTGTGTAAGGGACCTGGCTTCAAAAGGGTTTCCTCCCGAATTGCCGGTTAATACAACCAAAATCAGTTATCACGTACAACAACAATTAAACCCACAATGCGGGCTAAAAAAGCTTCATGTCTTCGCCAGTTTTGGCGGACTTCTCTGTGTCAGGGCCGAACTCGGGCGCGGGCGCGTCGTCAGGGTTTAAGGGCGCAACCGGGGCTGCGCCTGACCCTGCCTGCGGCTCGTACCTGCCCTTATACACATACCTCTCAAGCAAGCGCTGGTAATCGGACCAGTCGCCCTGCCCTGAGTCGCCGTAAATCAGGGTCTCGAACGTATTAACCTTTGCGTCCATGTCGTCAAGGAAATGCAGCACAAGGGCCTCAAGGGTCTTTGGCCTCTTTGGCGAGCCGTATTCAAGGATGCCGTGGTGGGAAAGTATCATGTGTTTTAGAAGCATTGCGAGCTTGTCAGGGAACTCCGGGGTCTTTTTTATCCAGTCGTCTATTAGCTCAACCCCGATCGTTATATGCCCGATAAGCCGACCTTCATCTGTATAACCAATCGACCGGTCGTAACTAAGCTCGTATATCTTACCTATGTCGTGCAGGATAAGACCGGCTGTGAGCAGGTCTTTATTCAGTTTTTTATAATGAGAGCAAACGAGTTCTCCAAGCTTGCAAAGAGACGCTACGTGCTCCAGAAGCCCGCTTATGAAGGGGTGGTGCATGGCCTTTGCAGCCGGGGCAAGCATAAAGCGAGGGCGCAGGTCCGGATCAGAAAGCATGGCAGTTAACAGGGCGCGCAGATGCGTGTCCGTCATTTGCGATACAGCCAAGTCAACCTCTGCCATCATCTCATCCGCGTCTCGCTCCGAGGCAGGCAGGTAATCGCCTATTTTATACTCCCCGGGGGCGGATTTTGTGACCGACGTTACGTTAAGCTGCACCATGCCGCGATAACTTGTGGCATGGGCCGTGACTTTTACCACGTCGTTTAGGTCGAAGTTAGCCCCTATGGCCTCTGCGTCGTCCCAGACACGGGCCTCAAGCTCGCCCGTGTTATCGCAAAAGCGAAGCGAAAGATAGGGCTTACCGGTCTTGCTAACGCCTGTTTCTTTCTTGGACACAAGAAAAGTGTCCCGCACCCTTTCACCCTGCTTTATGTCGGTAATAAATATTTTTTTCATGTTTATTGATCACTCCTGAGACGTCTTCTACCCCTGAGCCAAGCTACGGGGCTTAAAAATGTGGTATATCAATAAAGATTCCGGGGCAAGCGGCTCCACAGGGTGGGCTCTGTAGCACGGTCAGGCCGGCTGGTGGTCTTCTTCTCTTTTAAGGTACCACTTTACGTAACGCTCGATGCCTTCTTCAATAGTGACGGCAGGCTTAAAGGCAATGAGATTTTGCGCCTTGGTAACGTCTGCCGAGGTCACGGGCGGATCTCCCGCGGCAACGGCCATATGCCTTATCTTGGCGGTCTTCCCAAGCTTGCTCTCAATAATTGTGATAAGTTCGTTTACCTCTATGGTATGGGCGCCGCCAAGGTTTATAATCTCATACGGGAAAGGCGTATAGACCGATGCCACAAGGCCGGTTATGATGTCGCTTATGAATGTAAAGTCGCGCCTTGCCGTGCCGTCGCCGTACACAGGCACCTCGCGGCCCTCGTTAATAAAGCCGGTAAAGCGGGCAATAGCCATATCCGGCCTTCCCCGCTCGCCGTAAACGGTAAAAAAACGAAGGCAGGTTACAGGAATTGAATATAGATGAGCGTAAGAGTACAGGAGAAGCTCACACGCCCTTTTAGTGGCGGCGTAAGGGCTTATGGTACTCTCGATCCTGTCGTCCTCTGAGAATGGAATTTTTGAGTTTATGCCGTATACGGATGAAGAGGAGGCAAAAACGAAGTTCTTCAGCTTCAACCCCTTTACGGCCTCAAGGATATTAAGAGTGCCAAGCGTGTTGACCTCTTCATAAAGGATGGGGTCTTTAATAGAGGGCCTCACCCCTGCCCTTGCCGCAAGGTGACAGACCACGTGCGGGGGGTCTTCGCTGAGTATACCGTCAAGGGTTTTACGGTCTCTTATGTCCGCTTCGTGCAGCTTGAAGTTCGGGTTTTCAAGAAAAGGCTCTACGTTTTCACGCTTGAGTGCCGGGTCGTAATAGTCGTTAAAGTCGTCTATTACAATAACCCTCTCCCCCCTGCGAAGTAGAGCGTGAACAAGATGTGAGCCGATAAAACCGGCGCCGCCTGTAACGAGTACGTTCATGCATGAAAATTAACACACCATAGGGAAAAGGGCAAGGAAATACAAGCATATTATCTTTAAAATACACAACAAAACAGAGCGGGATTAATTGTTGGACAAAGACGGTACAAAAAAGGGGATTCAACGGAAAAGGAGAAAAGGGGGGAGGTAAACAAACCATAACTCTTAAACAAAACAGTACAAAGCTAACATAAAATGAAAAGAAATGGGCGGTTAGACTGAGTGTATAATATTCTATAAAATGAATTCATATTCCAATTAAACAGTCCTAACCGCCCCTTGCCGCCCCTTGCCGCCTCTTGAAAAATCAGCCGTTAGCCAAGTACAGCGTCCTTGCAAGCCTTTGATACTTTGAACTTCAAAATCTTTTTAGCCGGTATCTTTATCTCTTCGCCGGTCTGAGGATTTCTGCCTTTTCTGGCTTTTCTCTTGACCACAACGAGTTTTCCTATGCCTGGAATGGTGAAATCATTCTTGGCCTGTTTGTAGGCAAGAAGTGACAACTCGTTAATAAACTCTGTGGTGACTTTTTTTGTTAGACCTGATTTCTTTGAAAGATGATCAATTACCTGAGACTTGGTTAATGGTTTTGCCGGCATCTTTTTTTCTCCTTTTGATTAGAATATATAATGGTTGATATATTATGATACTGAGTACTGTAACAAGATTTCATTCAAAGTTGCAAGAAAAAAAATACATCTCGACCAAAAAACGTGTAAAACACTCTTTAACAAAGGTGCTGTAGCAGGTTTTTACCCCCCCCCCTGTGTTATTCTGAAGGCTTTTCTTCCGAACCACCTCTATCGTGAAACTCACCCTTTGCAATGGCGCTGGAGAGGTTTTCCATCTCGGCAAGGGTTTTTCTGAAGGTCTCGTTATCCGGACTAAGTTTCACTGCGATCTTCTCAGTGGCGACGGCCCTCTTGTAATCCCCTATCCTTGCATAAATACGTGCAAGGATATCGTGCAGTCCGGCCACCTCGGGGTTCTTTTCTATTGCCTTTAAAAGCTCAAAAGTTGCCAGGTCAAGCCTACCGGTACGGGCGTAAAGGATTGCAAGATCACGGCGTTTTTCAAAAGGCGCACCTGGTTTTTTCAGATCATTTTTAAGTTTCTCTGCCTCTTTTAAAAGCCCAGATTTTTCCCGAGCAGTCTTGACAAGCATCTTTAAATAAGCTACTTGCGGCGCAATCTCACTTGCCCTGCCCCAGGATTTGGCTGCCATGTCAAACTCACCGTTTCTAAAATAGGCCATGCCGAGCGATTCGTGTGCTTTCTGATGCCCTGGCTTTCTTAACGTTGCCTGACGCAGCATTTTAATCGACTCGGTATAGTTTCTCTCATGAAGGTAGAGGACACCAAGCCTGTTTAAGTCCTGCCACGTGCCTCCGCCCTGTTTATAGACAAGTTCGAGCCTTTTTAACTCTGCCTTTGCCCTGGCGACGCTTCTCGCTTGCCCTGCTCCGTCCTGTGCCCTGTGTTGTGAAACCGCTAAGCCTTCATGCCCCTTGCCGTGCAAATGGTCGGCTGCGGCAAATGCAGTGGATACCGAAACAATCAGCAAAACGAACAAAACGCCCTGAAGCGCTGTTTTAATAAATAAAAGAACTCTCATGATTTATAGTCTTACCTCACTAAAAAATATTTTGCTCTGGCAGGGATTCCAAGCCTTTAGAGAAGGTGGTTACTGGTTATGGCACTGCTGACAGACGTTTCTAATCCTGCCGCTTGCGGTATCATAAGAAGGATCTATATTCACCAATCCCGTGCTGTCCTTCATGGCAAGGTTACTGTGGTCGTACTCAGAGACTCCCGCGAAGTTCGGGTTGCCGCCGCCGTGGGCGTAATGACAGGAGAGGCAAAAAGGCTGGTCCTCGCCGAAATCACCCGTGTCTGTCGGGTCTATGTGGCGGGCCTTGGCGGTTGCGGCGATACCGCTCCAGTTTGAAAGGTCTGCGTGGAGGTTTGAATTTGCAAGCCCGATACTTATATCGTCAACAGGGTGTCTTACCCAGGGACTGTCTGAGGCGGAATTGTCATCCCCGGCACCGAGTCCACCCGAAATAGAACCACCGACGTTTGCATCCCCGCTCTCGCCCCAAAAATCCATATGGCACTTACCGCAAAAAGCCGATATGCCCCTTACGGGCAAATCTGTATCAAGCGGCGCCCTGCGAAACCTGACGTTCGTTCTTGTAAATTTGTTACCAACCGGCGTGTCCGCCCCAGGGCCCCAGTAATTAACGTCCTTGGTATTGTCGTCGGGGTCGGACACCGGGTCGTACGCAAAAGTAATCACAACACGGTCAGGGTCGTTACGATTATCGTTTTCAGGAGTTCCGGGGTCGTACCTGAGATTCCTGAAATTACTGTTGCCGTGCTGGTCATGACAGTAAAGGCAGTTAAATTTAGGACTGTAACGGGTGACAACGTCGCTCCATGTGCCGTTGTATCCGGGCGGCTCATCGATTGCGGCCGAAACGTCTTTATCCAAGCTGTGGCGGTTGGCCTCATTTACAACGGTTCTATCCATAAAGTCCCCACCGGAAGGCACGTAACTTGCCGCAGCAGGTCCCTGCTTGTTATCTACTATCTGAGGCGGAGTTCTGCTATCCCACTCAACAGGACCCGGGTTGGTGTCACCGTGACAGAAAAGACACAGGTTAAGTATGGATGAAGCCCTCAAGAGTTTAAGATTCGGCCCGCCTCCGACATAAAAAAGAGAGTCAGTGCCTCCCTGAGAGCCGTGCATGGTATGGCACTGTGAGCAGGCAAGGGTCTCCGTGCCCGAATAGGTCTCTTCACTTGTCGCGTGGTATTCACCGGCATTGGTGATGAAAGAGGAAAAAAATAAAAAAATAATTAGAAAAAAACAACCACCAAGGACGCGCACGCAGTAATTCATGTTTTTAATCCCAGATGGCGGGGTTAATTTCGCGTAGCTTGTTGCGGGGTTTTTAGGATCATATTTCCTTTTGATACCCTGTAGCAAGCTACGGAGTAATTCATTAAAATTTTCCCCCATATTTTACCTCAAAAGAGCTTCTAACGCCCTTTTTTTTCATTTAAACACACTTATACGTTTATTACCCTTATCTATTAAATATATCATACCAGAGTTGCTCAAGTCAATCTCAACAGGCAATTTGAGCCTTTGATAAAACGGCCCTGAATAGCCGAAACTGCCTGTTTTCTTACCGTTTTTATCATAAATGACAATACCTTTAATAGTGTCTGCTATCCAGATATTGCCTGCCCCGTCAACTTTTATTCCGACAGGCAGGCCAAGCGTGCCACCTTGCCCTTCAAGCCCCTCAAAGTTCATTATATGTTCGCCACGATCGTTAAAAACATGTATTATCCTACCATAAAACGGGGACACGAAATAGACAAACCCACCACCGGCGCTCACACCTGAAAGAGACTTCAGACCGCCTCCAATCGTAAGAACAAACTCCTCATTGCTGTCTATGACAACACAGTTACCAAGCTTTTTATTCACTACGTAAATATTGCCGGCCTCGTCAATATCCATCTTACCGGGTTTGAAATCGACTATACCGGGATCAAGCCTTCTTTGAAAAACTCCTCTCAGGTTCAAGACGTCTATAAAGGGCCTGCCCTCGCGCGAGATGTAAATAAGGTCGTCACGAACCACCAGGTCGTTTATGCCTGAGAGGGTCTCTCTGTCGCCAAATCTAAAGACCGGCGAACCGTCCGTGTTGAAGACAAATATCTCAGAACGGTCTCTATCCGCAACGTAAAACTCTTCGTTCGCGTTATCCATAAAAATCCCGATAGGGTTCTTTAACGCGTCCTTGTAGAACCTGGTTATGGAGAACTTGTACCTTGGCCTAAGAGAAGGTAACGGAGAGGAAGACTCCGCCTCTGGCGCTGCAAACGAAGGCATGGCTAAAAAAGCCGCCAAAAAAACATTTAAAAACATATATGTATAAAATTTCATATCCTGCTCATTCCGGCCTGTTTGTCCCCTGCCGGACCCCATGTTGTCTGCGCCCGCCTTTTTGAGGTTCCACCAAATCTCTACCGCGCTGAATCTGCATCAAATTCCAGCGAGCCCCCTTGTCATCAGGAGACAACTTGAGCACGGTACTGAACCGGGCGGCTGCTTCGTCCATACGCCCCATCTTCTTGTAAGCAAGCCCCAGGTTGTAATGAAGAGAGGCATTATCCGGTGCAAGCGCAATTGCCTTTTCAAAGTGATAGAGAGCCTTTTCAAACTCCCCCTTGAACGTAAATATATTGCCGAGGTTACCGTGTGACTTTAAGTCATATGTCTGCGAAAGTGACCCCTGACCGTAGTGCCCCTTCTTTAATACGTCGCTAACTTCAAGCGTCTTTAAAAGCTCTATTTCGGCAAGCCCGACCCTGCCAGTTCGCATATAAGAGAGGGCAAGGTTGAAGTGCGGCACCTGACGCCTCGGGTCGGCTGCAACCGCCTTTATTAAATACGGCACTGCTTCGGCAAAACGCGCCTTATCCATCAGAGCCGAACCTATGTTGTTGTAAGACCTGACAGAGGCCGGATTTTTAACGGAAACGTCCATCCACAGGGTAAACTCCTCCTCCCAAACCCTGTTACGTGCAAACGACATAATCAGGACGCAAACACATATTGCGCAAAGCACAACCCCTTCTATCCTTGCGGCAAGGGAAACGTTCATTGCGACTCCTTGCGAGCCGATAACTCTTCTATATGGGCCCTGGCAAGGGCACGCCACTCACGGCTCTCCTGCGGCGCAAGTCTCAGGTATTCACGCCAGTAATAAAGCGCCCTTTCATTCGTACCAAGCCCCTCATGAGCAAGGGCAAGGCCGTACCGGGCGTTGGCGTACCCTGGGTCAAGAGAGGCGGCAAGCTCATGAAGCACAAGGGCACTCTTAAAATCCCGCCTATCGAAATAGAAAAAACCCTCGTTATTATATGCAAGCTTTACAGAATCTATAAAATTTTCGTGTCGTGGCATAAGTAAAACTGCCTTTTTAAATTCTTTTATTGCCGCACCGACCTGACCGGTTCTCATATAGGCAAACCCGAGGCTCCTGTGCAGGTCCTCGTAAGGAGGTCCGAACTTGATTGCAAGCTCTAACTCATCCTGCGCCCTGCTCCAACGACCAAGCTGATAATAAATCTCCCCCTTATTACTGTGAGCAGGGGCGTAATAATAATTTGCCGAAGAAGCTTTACTCAGGTATTCAAGCGCAAGGTCGAACTCGCCTCTGTCCATATAACGTCTGCCGACTTCGTTAAGAGGTCTTACCTTTTCAGGGGATTTAAGGGCCGTATCGGTCCAGATGCTGAACTCATCGGCCCAGTACCCGTTCCTGATATAACCGACAACAACACAGGCAATTAACGCAAGGATAAGGAACACAAATTCCACGGCGTGAACGTTAAGACGTCCGGTACCGGTATCTGTGGCAAGGGCGCTCAAACAAGCCCACCAAGCTCAAGCCACTTTAGATTCTCTATGGCAAGTCTGTAACCGGGCTTAAGCTTGAGCGCTGTCTCGAACTCGGTTTTTGCCATCTTCCACCTCCGTTTTTTCAAATACGCATAGCCCAGATTACCGTGAAGCACATGATGGTCCGGCATCATACTAACTGCCACTTCAAGCTCAATTACGGCCTCATCATACATACCAAGCATTAAATACGCCACAGCCAGATTGGACCTCGGGGGCACCTGAAGAGGGGCAACCCTTATCGCCTCTCTGTACTCCTTTATTGCGGAACGCGGATCCCCTGCGTCGTCTCTAAGGGCGTTGGCATAATTATTGATCGGCCTGACCTTTCCGGGTGAAGCAAGCCTGGCATTTCGCCAACTACTAACCTCGTCGGCCCATACTACGTTTCGCCTATGTACGGCAAAAACAAGTACAAGCAATATTACAAGGAAAAATACCAGTTCAAAACGTGAATAAAAATCTCTTGTCGCAAGAAGCATAGGAATCAACCGATAGAGGTGTTTGTAAGAACAGAAAACAGACTACGCATGCGCCGCGTAAAAGCGCAGAAAGGAGGTGTCTGTTCTCCCCCCTCTCTCTCTTCTCCTTCACCCGCATGGCGGGCTACAGAGCCCACCCTGTGGGTTTGATGCTCCGCAGCCTGGCTCAGATGCCTTTATTAACATACCACCTTTTTATACCCCGTAGCTTGACTCAGGTGTAGTTGACTTCTCTCCCCCTCCCCCGTGCTTGTTCCGGGACTCTCTCTCACCCGGCTGCAAGCGCCTTTAGTTGCGGCCATACGTAAATTTTGCAGATAAAAGAAGCTTGTTACTCCATAATAACTACCTCAAACACGCGTATAATGCCGCTGTTATCAGCCACATAGATTCGCCCAAACTCGTCCACTGCAACCGCCCTTGGCCAACTAAATATAAGAGGTCCTCCGAATTCAAACAGAGCGTTGCCATCCATGTCAAAGATAATGACCATCATCCTATTTCCATCAACCACGATCACGCGCTCTCGCTGCAGGTCTACGGCAATATCCGAAGGCATACTGAAGCCACCTAACAGGCTTGAAACCCTGCCAAACCCTTTGAACTCCTTTCCATCGCTGCTTAGATGAAAGACGGCAAAACGTGCCACATCAAGCCACATAATACGGTCATTATCAACATAGAGGTCCCCTATATTAACTGCAACACCCTTTAACTTGTCTTCATAAACACGCACAAGTTCGCCATCACTGCTTATAACGATAATACGCTTATACTGGACGTCGCCTATATAAATGTTAAGCTCGTCATCTTCAGTGCGCAACAAAGCCATCGACTGTATCTTTATCTTCTCTACATTCGGAATCCTGGAGAGTTCCAGGTTTCTAATGAACTTCCCTCTGTAATCAAGCACTACTATTCTTTTACCCTCTGCAATATATATATCGCCGGTTGCAGTGTCAACGTCCATGGCAAGAGGGTACTTTATGCCGGCAATTCCAAAGTTAAAATGATACAGGTAACCACCTTCGCTGTCGGTTATGACAATCCTTTTATTGCCGGAATCAAGCAAATAGATTTCATTGTTGTTCGAGTCAATTACTATCTGGTCAACCCAGGAAAGTTGCTTGCCGCTTAATTTTGCATTAATACCAAAGACATATTTAAGCCTGATATCAATCGGCCCTTTTCGCTCCTCCTCGTCCTCTTCCGTTTCAGCACTGTCGACGGCGCCTGGCTCAACTTCGTCAGGTTCTGCCGCTTCGCCACCCTTAACATCCCCGTCGCCAACTACCTCAGCGTCTACGGGAGGCGAGGGGTCGCCCGCACCCTCATCTTGCCTGGCAGGCTCTAACTCCGGTTTGGGAGTTTCAGGCTCCTGCGGTATGACTTCGTCAGGCTCAGGTTCTATTATCTCCTCTGTTATATCTTCGTCAATTATCAGGTCTTCTTCTGTCCCGATCTCCTCATCAAGACCTTCTTCGTAATAACTGTCTTCCGACTCGGTTTCAGGAGGAGGTGGGAGCTCGAAAGGCTCAACAGATGGATCTTTTGACTTGTCACTTATAGGATCCTTTACGTCTATTTCAACAGAGTCACCTTCCTGTGCTTCGTCAATGCCCGGCCCTGGCCCGGTTGATGAAGACGACGGCTGGTTAATTAACGAACTGTCGTCTTCTGCTTGCTCAGGTAGTTTCTCCGGCGTTTCATCCCGGACTGACTCGTCCGGAATTGGCTTATCCGTGATTACTTCCCCGGGAACGGATTTATCCGTTACGCCTTCTTCCTGCTCTGCCGCGTCTAAAGGTGTTTGAAAAGCAGATGGACCGGCTTGATCTTCAAGTGAGGCAAGCCTGGTAAAAGACTCTGCCCCGACAGGAAAAACAAACGCCTCTGCCCGCTCTGATACGCCGCGCGCATCAGTTGGCGTAAAGGCACAGAAAAGATAAAATAAAATGAAAAGAAATCCGTATCGGAAGATTTTCTGTAAGAATTTTAATTTTCTTTGACGTTTCATATCGTATTTTTTTATATTGAATTTAAAAGTAGTAGAAAATAAGCAGTCATATTTTATAACACAATTAAAGAGTTGTATTATTATTATATCAAAATTAACCAGGTAACTGAAAACATAAAAAAAAGGGGAAGGCTAATGCCTTCCCCTTTTTCTCTATGCCTACATGCTATGTATATACTATCTCGTATTACCTGTTATGACAGAGCTGACAACCAACGTTAGATGCTATGGCGTTGCCTGTCTGTATCTGCGTAGTGGCAGTATCGACGTCTGAGAGATAATCCCACCTCAGAAGGTCGTAGTTCGGACCGCCATGAGCGAAGTGACAGGACAGACAGAAAACCTTACTGGTTAACTCGTCTGTGCCAGAAACCTCCATATAGTAGATCGGGTCTGAACCAAGCGCTATAGTCGAAGCAATCGGCAACCTACCGCCACCTAAAACCAGGTTAGTGTCATAGTAGTTTGCAGCGTCTATAATGGTGACACCTCCGCCTGAAAGCCTGCTGCCGTCATAGAGAAGCCTGTCAACAGGATGCCTTCTCCAGTCAGCGCCAGGACCTGCTGCAACAGGGCCGTTAGTGGCCTCGTTACCTTCATGCCAGTAATCGTGACATGCCGCACACCAGTTGGCTATACCGTCTGTTGCAGCGCCGGTGCTAACACCGTAAGAGTTAACGTTTCCGCCTGCACTGTCACATGCACTTGAGCCATTTCCAGTGACGTGTGTAGCCTCACCGAGTTTGTATACAGGCCAGATAGCGGTTGCATCCGAACCGTTGGTTATACCGGTCTCAAAGTCATCCCCGTTACCCTGACAACTGCCGTATCCAACATAACTCCTGACAGCGGTGTTGAGTATTATGTCTCCAGGTTCCAGAGAACCTGTCGGTACGGTCCTGAGGTTACGGAACTGGTTGGCAAGTGCAGTTGGGCCATTAAACGCACCGTGCGGGTCGTGACATGACGTACAGGTAAAGTAGTCAAGGCTTGTTGCGCCCGAACTGTCTTCATCGTTATCAAATCCAGGAGGACGCGGGTTGACCAGACCGAGACTGTGTCCCTGTCCAACACCGACGTCAGTACCGTCAGTATCATCAGCAGCCCATCCGTCACTATCACCGGTAAGCTCAGAGGAGAAGTCCCCGCCTGCGCCGATGCTGCCGAACGTTGCGCCGTCGAAACCGTTACCTGCTCCACCCTGGCCGTCTATATATACCTTTGGAGCCGGGTGCTCGTCACCTCCGGCAAACTCGTCAGGGAAGAGAGCCACTGACTGCTGACCGTTACTTCCGTGACACTGCAAACACAGGTTATGAATCTGTGATCTGCTTGTGACATTACCTCTTAAGAGTATCAAGGCACCACCATTGCTGGCCGTACCATTGCTTCCTCCAAGTGATAAATTAGCCTGACTATTGTGCATGGTGTGACAACCGCCACATACAAGCGTGTTGTTCGGGTTCTTGTGAAGCGCTTCCGACGGTGTTGCCATCAGAAAGGTAAACCCGGCAACTGCCATGACAAGCAGGGTTATTTGCAATAATCTCTTCATGAAGTGCCTCCTTAGTTGTGTTTTCTTTTTTTTATTTTATTAAAAACTATTAAGTTCGTCTGTGCTTTAACGCAATTTATTGCCGATGCTGATGAGTGAACGCTATTAACTTTCAATTGGCTTACATTTGAAAATATTTACTTAATAATATCAAGCGCTTAACTCACCCCTGTCCAACCAATCGACCTTACTTCCATGAACCACACAAACGTATTGCTTCTTTATTATACTTACATTACTTTAATATTAACAGTTTTTAATAATGATGTCAACAGAAAAAAGATAAAAAATGCCACCCACGCAATTCGGTATAAATCCCTTAAAATCATTGACTAATTAACCGAAAGCAGTATTTTCTAAATTCACATACCTGGTGTTTTTATAGGACATAATAAGTACGTTTACGTAGGAGAAAACCTGACGTGCTGTAAGGGGTGTTTTTCTATTGTTAGTGGATTGTAAATCAGCTTGAGGGCGCTGTGAAAAAAAGAATTTAAAAAAAACACTGAGAATTGAGAATAGTGTTAAGAATCAAGTAATATGCGTTTGATCGTGCGGCTCACTCCCGCTGTCGCTCAGCATACCTCTAAAGGCCGCAAGGAGTTCCTTGTCCCAGTACCCCTTTACTGCCTCCGCCTTGATAACTTCAAGTGCGACCTCGCTCGGTATATCGCTTCTGTAAGGCCGCACCGAGGTAAGGGCGTCGTAGACGTCAGCTATGGCCATTATCCTGGCGCCAATAGGGATTTCATCTCCCACAAGGCCGTCCGGGTAACCCGTGCCGTCATACTTTTCATGATGACCGCGTATAATAGGAAGCATCAGTTTGGCAAACTTAAGCGGCTCGCAAATCTTCTCGCCAACAACAGGGTGCTCTCTAACGTGTCTGTACTCAGTACCGTTAAGAGCGCCCGGTTTATGAAGAATACTCTTGTCAGTCGCTATTTTCCCTATGTCATGCAGAATCCCGGCGTTCCTTAAAAGCTCCTGCTCGGCAACAGGAAGACCTATGTACTCGGCAAGCCTTCCCGAGAAGTCCGCCACCCTCTGAGAATGTCCGTGCGTATAAGGGTCGTTATAATCAAGGGCAATGGCAAGAGAGAAGAGCACGTTCTGGGCGTTTTCCAACTCATCTATAAGCCCCTTGACGCGGGCAAGCGACTTTACCCTGGCAAGCAGTTCAGGTCTTTGGAATGGTTTCGTTATGAAATCGTCCGCACCGGCCTCAATACCCCTGACCTTGTCTTCTATACTATCGAGGGCTGTTAACATTATTACCGGAATAAACTTGGTTTCGTTGTCCTGCTTAAGCACCTTGCAGACCTCGTAACCATTCATAATCGGCATAAGAATATCAAGCAGTATGATCTCGGGCGGGTTAGCCTTAACCTTTTCAAGGGCCTCCTTGCCGTTATAAGCCTTCTCAATCTCATAACCGCGTCCAGTAAGCAACCCCTCTAACAGTTCAAGATTCTGAACATTGTCATCAACCACGAGCACTTTTATGCCCGCTTTAATGTCGCTTGCTCCACTTATCATATTGGATCCGTTACCGTTAATATCCATATCCCGGTTGAAAACTCCCTCAAAAAGATATAAAAATGCGTGAAAGTAGCAAAAGTAGCAAAAATAGCACTTTCTACCAAGATACCATAAATCGAGAAAAAGTCAAATATAAATTATTGTATGCCCATGGTACTCTTGCCCTGGCTGTGGCATCTTTTGCAGTTATTGTATCCCTTGGGTTGAAAGGCGACCTTACCGTGACATCTGCCGCAGAACTTGCCGTTCCAGATATCGTACATGGTAAAGTTATTCTCACCCTTCTTGGCCTTGAATATCTTGGGGTGGCATATCTTGCAGGAAAGCCAGTAGGTATGTATCTTATGAGGAAAAAGTACGTTGGCCATAAGCCTGTCGTTTATCTGAAACAAGATGTCTCTATCGTATATTTGCTCTTTCACCTCAATCTCACCAGGAAGCGAGGCCCTTGGCTTTATAAGCTCTTCTTTAACCGCAGCGGTCCAATCCGGGTAACCGAAGTAGTCCTTTGGAAAAGCCCTTAAAGAGGGAGGAAGGTCTTCGTTCCTGACCTTTACCGGAGGCACCCATGGATCCGGTATCTCTATATTAATGCCTGTTTGCCTGACCCGCGCTTTAACGGCAGCCCTGAACTGCCTTTGGGACTCAACGTCTTTTCTCTCGCGGCTGTTAAGGGCCGCTTTGGTATTAAACTCATGTGTTCCGATTTTATAAAAAGGTACGGTATCAAGGCCAGGGGTTGGCTCGGGTGCGTCAACATCCTTTAAACACCCTGCTGCAAGGACAACAACAAAGACAAGTATTATGGAAAGGCTGAAAATACGCATTATCTGACTTCTTCAATTCTAAAAATCTGAATCCTTCTGCCATCAATAACATAAAGTACGGAGGAGGCGTCAATAAACAAATAGTCGGGAGTGTAGAGCTCTGAATTGTTAAACCCCCTGTTCAGGAAAACATTATGCAGCCTGCCCTTCAGATCAAAGACAAATATTTTACCGGAATGACGGTCAAGCACGTAGATCTCGCCGCTATTATTATCGACGGCCAAACTCACGGGGAAGGTAAGAGCCGCTACTCCTTTCCTGCCGCCAAAGCTTGATATAAGCTTACCCTTATCATCAAACACATGAACCATGGCAGCAACAGAGTCAAGCACGTATACGTATCCACGCCGGTCTACCCTTAAATCACTAACACCGTTAAAATCAGTTTTTTTAACGGCTAACTGTCCTGTGACCGTCCCATCGTCCGCGTTGATGATAAGGAGCCTTTTATTAAGCCTGTCGGCAACATAGAGTCGCCCATCAGCAGGCCCTATAGCCATACGACCGGGGACAAACTTGTTTCCTGCATCAGGAACACCCTTCACTTCAAGGTCCTTCACAATCTTGTTAGCAGCATCTATTACAACGATCTTCCCCCTGTTTCCGTCAAGCACGAAAAACACACCTGCATCGTTTTTTACAACAGAGAGAGGCATGGTGAAACCGGGATCCGTCAACTCCGAGAGGAAAATAAACCCGTCACCAATCGAAACAAGCCTGTCATTCCCGGTGTCGGCTATGTAGATCCTTTTTTTATTCTCGTCAAAGAAAAGGGCCGCAGGCTCGTTAAAACCACCCATGAGTTCATCACCCATTATAACGGACAAGAGTACGGCACGCTTGTTTACGGCCGAATTGGAGACACCCGGCATAAACGCGCAAGCGAGTATGGTGAAAAGGACAGCCATAACCACGGCGCGCAGCGCGGTCCTGAATAACCCGAAAGACATTTTTTTTGCCTCTACATCTGGTGACATTGTATACATAACCCCATCTCTCTTTCACCCCTCAAGATCAGATCCTCGGGCGAACCCATTGGATTGTGACAACTAACGCAGTTCATCTCGGTATTCAATCTCGGATCTATCACCCCTTCTCCAACCGGGTGGGTAAAAGCGCCCTGAGAGGCGTGACAGCCCTGGTTCAAACATCCCCCGTCCTCATCGCGCATAAAAAAGCGGGTATTGGAGCCGTGAGAGACGTGACAGTCCTGACAATCGTTTATATTGCTATGCTTAAACTCGCTTTGTTCGACAAAATGCCTGGTATCCATATGACATGAATAACAAACACGTGAGTCTTTATCTTTAATAAGGGACTTCTTGTCCGCTGCATGCGGCGTATGGCAATTGGTACAGGCATTTTCGCCGGGACCGGGGAAGAGATGTGTGTATCTCTTGTTAAAACTCGGCAACGTCGACTCGTGACACTGAACACACATTGCCGTACTCTTATCCTTCACCTTGCCAGTGCTTGAATGACACACACTACAGCGCCCGTCGGCAAACGGCTTGTGCCTAAACGACCGGAGAAGCCCAATGTTATCGGAGGCGTGGGGGCTGTGACAGCCAATACAGTCGCTCCCTTTAGTCTTAATCTTGCTGTGAGAAGACTGCTTGGGGTTTTTATGACATTTCGTGCACAGGTCGTTCCTGTCTCTGGTAAGCAGCCCTTCCCTGTCCGAGGCGTGCGGCAGGTGACAGGTGCGGCAGTTGCCCTTTGCAACCTCCGGGTGGACTATCTTGCCTTTAATAACCTTCTCCCTGTCGTGGCACGAGAAGCAAGCACTACTCCCCCCCTGCTTCATAAGCCCCCGGTAGTTGGAAGAATGGGGGTCGTGACATTCAGCGCATTGACCATCACTCACGGGTTTATGCACTACCTTACCCTTAATAAGCCTGTTTGCATCGTGACAGGTATAACAGAGTTCCTCCTGGCCATAACCGATAAGTTTTGCATGGCTTGAGGCATGAGGGTTATGGCACGCCGTACAAAGCCCCATTTTAACCGGCTTATGCACGTTCCTGCGCGATACAAGGGCCCTTGCGCCCGAGTGACATTCAAGGCAAAGCGAGCGGGTATTTTTCTTCGTTGCGCCAAAACTTACATTCGGAATAAAAGCAACACAAACAAACACAACAAACGCCAGAGAGCAAACAGCGGCCAATCCCTTTTTGCGCCTGCCCGCGTACGTCTCTTTGAGCGTCGCCTCCTCCGGCGTCACCACTGGAGATAAGGCCCCAGCCACTATCCTTTTAAGCCTGCCTTTTATGTCAATTAATCCGTGCATGTCTTAAGTATTAGTATCCCTTTATTATTAACATATACTAACGTAGCACCTGCGGCGCGCGAACACCTGCGGTGCGCAAATTCAGCAACGGTCTTCTTTGCAAACGGAACAAAGAATATTTTATTATCTGCCGTGCGCAGCACCTGCGGCGGGCAAATTCATCAATCAGCTCCCGGGCTCACGGTGTTAAAGATACTCATATAAACATAACAGCACCAGCCGTGTGCTAACGCTTATAGTTTTGCGTGACAACTATTACAATCACCTTTTTCAAACGGCTCATGCATGTTTTCATGCAAAAGCTTCCTGTCTTTACCGTAATGCGGCTCGTGGCAACCCAGACAATCCGATCCGGCAATCGGTATCGCACCGTGAGCGTTGGCAACCGGCGTACCTGCCTTCACATCGTGACAATCCATGCAAATTTTCCTACCACTGCTGGTAAGCAGATTCCTGTACTTTGACGCATGCCCGGAATGACAGTTAAGACACATGCCCTTTTTCACCACGTCATGAGAAAATACGTCTTCTTTCTTCATACCTTCTTCAAGGTCCTTGTGGCATGAGAAACAAAGCGAATCCTCGGGCCTGGCAAGGGCGTGGTCAATGTTGGCTCCGTGCGGTCTGTGACAGGTCACGCACTTACCTTTTTTCGCCGGTTCATGAGTGAGCCTTGTTTTTTCCAGTTCTTTTTCAACTGCTGCGTGACACCTGTAACACAAGTCTTTCCCCATAGCCACAAGCTGAAGCGGATTGTTGCTTGCATGCGGGTCGTGACACTCGTAACACCTGCCCTCATTTACTATAGGGTGTACTCCCATGGAATAAAACGGCTTTGGCACGTTATCGTGACACGTAAGACAAAGCGAAAGAGTATCTGCCTTGAGCAGTTTATTTTCATCTCCGGAATGCGGCGTGTGGCATCCGCTGCAACTGCCTTTTTTCACAAGCGTATGCTGAGAGAGCAGGTCAAAAGTTATTTTCTGCTCTGTATGACAACTGTAGCAAAGCTCTCCTTCAGGCTTTGCAAGCACGGCCGGTTCGTTTGAGGCATGAGGGTCGTGACACACCACGCACGAGTCCTTCTGAACAGGGTCATGCACCTGCGACTTTGAAAGGAAAACAGTTCTTTCATGACACCTGTAGCACAGTTCAGCCCCAACCGCCTTCAGCACATTTTGATTCTCAGAGGCATGGGGGTCATGACACCCCGTGCACGACGACTCACTGATGGCCGTGTGCAGGAACCTCCTTTCATGCTCCTTGCGGCTTTCCGTGTGACAGGTGTAACAAAGCGGACGTTCGGGTAGTAGAAGTTCATTTTTCTGGTCCGACGTGTGCGGGTTATGGCACGACGTACAATCCCCTTTTGAAAGCGGGTCGTGTATAACGGATTTGTTATAGGCCTGTTTTTTGTCTTTATGGCAGGAGTAACACAACTCCGATTTTTCAAGCACGGTTGAGAGTTCATTTTCACTGCCTGCCGGGTTATGGCAATCCGTACATTTACGCTCAACGTAAGGGGCGTGTGAATTAGTCCTTGTAAGGCTATCGCTGTCGGATGCGTGCGGCGTATGGCAGGAGAGACAATCCGTACCACCCACGCTGTATCCGAAGTGAGCTTTTCTGATACTTGATTTTTCCGGATCATGGCACGAAAGACAAAGCTCATTACCGCTTGAAAGCAGATTAAAACCGTGCTCCGAGGAATGGGGGTCGTGACATGTATCACAACCTTTTGCAACGGCTGCATGAGTGGTTTTTTTGTTAAAAACCGTACTATCGTGGCACTTGTAACACAAGCTATTGCCTTCAAGCCGCGTAAGCCCCGGAAAATTGGACGTATGAGGAGAATGACAATCAAGACAGGTGCCCTCTTTAAGGGCGGAGTGCATCGTACCCTTCTCTATTCTCGCCCTGTCCTTGTCGTGGCACTGGTAACACAGAGAGGAATCATCGGCCTTTAAAGATACGGTCGCTATAAGGCCGTGCGAGTAGTGGCAGCTCTCACAATCTTTATCCTTAATCGGCTGATGAGCTTTGCCTTTAAGGTACTCGGCGTACTGAGTTGAGTGGCAATCGACGCAGTGCTTCCTGACAATCCTGGGCTTGGACGGAGGACACCCTGTCAGCACAAACACTGCCAGAAGAAGTAAAGGTATAAATAAGAATCGGCTAAACCTCACAAAGAGTCCTCCCTGACTATTTAGCGGAAATCCTGACAAGTTCTTGTTCGTTAATCTCAACAAACTGCATCTCTCTCAAACGAACCATATATTCAGACAATCTGTCCTTGTACATCTGCGTACCAAGCTTTTTATCTATGCCCTTCCTGACTTTTTTAAGGGGCTTGGATCCACCATCTCTGGTTTCGTGATAACGGACCACATAATACCTGTTCCTCATGGCAAAGGGGCCGATTAAATCTCCTTTTTTTGCCTCATTGAGCTGTTTACGCACGGAGGCCGGGAAAGCGCCGCCAGACATCCACCCAACGTCGCCACCGTCATTGCGGGACCCGTCATTTGACTTAAGCTTTGCCAGGTACTCAAAGTCCGCGCCCCTTTCAAGCTCCCTTGCTATACTGTTCGTATCATCGGCACTGCTCGTAGAGATCAAGAAAAGCCTGAAGACCTCGGGCAGCTTGAATTCATCCTGATTATCATTATAATAGTTCAAAATATCTTTTTCTTCAACCTTTACAAGCGGCAAAACGACTTTTCTTTTAAATACGTCAATAAGGCGCTCGCGCTTGTACTGGGCTATCATAGTCTTAAAAACAGGGTCTTTCTCGTAACCGCGCCTTAAGGACTCGCGGTCAAGCAACTTGTGCAGAATAATTTTTTCCGCTATCTTAGTCCTTTTTTCAACACCTGCCTTATCACCGCCTGAATTTACAATGAGCCTGAGCACTTCCGATGCGCTTATGTACTCGCCGTTTACTTTTGCAACAACTGTGCCTAACGGGTCTGCCATATCAGAGGAGACCTGCATCAAGGCGTCCTTATATATCTTCACCCTGGCTTTTTTACGCAGGCTCTTAAAGAACTTCTTTTCAAGTGAAGCCCTTTTACGAGCAATTATGTCGCGCTTAAAGCCCTTTCTCAGGTGCGCGCCAGGGAGAAGCAAGGACTCCTTCATTGCCTCGTCATCATCAGCGGCAGGCTTCTTGCCTTCTTTAATCTGTTTGCGTCTATACTCCTCAATCAGCTCACTCTCAGACACCTCAATAACCTTGCCCGTAACTTCTTCCCTTCTAAGACGCCCTAGAAAGAGGTTAATCTTGTAAGTATGCATCTTGCTCAGCACCACTGGATTCGACTCAAGGCCAAGTCTTAAGGCCTCTATTTCCATCAAATTTTCATTGATAAGTTCATCCAGGAACTTCCTGTAATCTTCCCTGACAAACCCCTTGCCCTTGCTCTCTTTAAGCACCCTGCCAACGCGCTCGCTCATATGGAGCTTGTTCACTTTGTCTAAGAAAAATTCGGTCGTTATAACCCTGTCACCAACCCTGGCGACGTATGCTTGCCCGGTAGCTTCTACATCAGCAGATTCCACATCGGTCGCTTTCCCAAAAGGCCAGGCGCTGTGAGCCTGGCCTTGCATGCATAAAAAAAACACTGCGACAAAAAACACCGTAACAGCGCAGGAGGCAATTTTTTTAACGGAAACCGCTTGTCGCAGACAATTCGTAAAACATGCGTTTTTTCCCAACTCGCCATTGAATGTCTTTATTGTTGATAATTCTTTTACCGCCATTTTTGAAGGAATCTCTTTTACCATGTTATAGTATCTATCAATTCGGCAGCAACTTTCTGCACAAGCGCCGGAGCGCTCCTTACAGAACCAATTCCGAAAATAATAGTATATTCATCTCCTCTTCTTTTCTTATAACCGGCCCACACAACGCGCCCGGTCCTTGAATCCACCATCCTTGCAGTCACGGAAACAGTCGGAACCCCTCCTGATCTCAGTCCGTCATCAAACTCCTCGACAGTGCCGACAATAACCGCATCTGCGTTAAGCCGCATACCGAGGATCCTTATCATCTGCACTTCCATCTCCCCGATAGTATCAATGCGCTCATGAATCATGAACTGCATCACGTTACCCGGCTCTTCAACACGGTAATTCTTGTTTTTAAAAAGTTCCGACACGAAGGTGTCTGCAACTATCTTGCCTGCATCGTTCCTGCCGCTTATGTTGTGGAACGGAAGCACCACGATCTTCTTAAGCCTCAGGCCCTCGAGTTCCGAACGACGCGCCCTTTGTCTGCCGGAACAACCACCCACAAAAGCAGCAAGACACAGGCAAACAAATACAATTTTAAAAATACGGGAAGCCTTCATGCCCCATGAAACCTCTTAACTTAAAAAGTCCCCTTGCGCCCCTCCCCCCTCGCACCGCCCTTGCAATTAATTGACGGACCCTTACTAATGCAAACAGGAGTATCTCCAGCTAACTGCTGCAAGCGAAGCCTTTAAAAAAGGAACAAACTCCGAAACAATGCCACGCGTCCATACACAACCACCACGCGAGCAGACATAGTGCATATTTATAATACCGGCATTATAACACCGGCAGAAATAATCTCCATATTTATTTCACCAATTTCCGCAAAAAGTCAAAAAAAACCAGCAGAACATCTATAACCACCGGAACCAGCAAACTACCTCGCAGAAAGCTACCAGGCATCAAAAGGAAAATGTTGAAAAAAACCTGAGCCCAGCTACGGGGCATTATACCCACATGGTGGGCTTGTAGCCCGCCATGCGAAACTAACTATTTATTTGGGAATTAACAGAACTACCTTTGACCCGGCCCAGGACTCTTCACCCAGTCCAGGACTCTTCATCCAGTCCAGATCTCTTCATCCGGCCCAGATCTCTTCATCCGGCCCAGATCTCTTCACCCGGCCCAGGTCTCTTCACTCAATACCGATAAATCAGAGTCTACCTGACATTTAAAACCACCAGTGGGCTAAACCCACCAGGTGGACTAAAAGTCCTGCCACACGCGGTCTTTTCCCATCAAATCAGCAAGAGGTATTTTCCTTGAGAAAAGCGACGGTATGGTCTTTCTCATCTTAAAAATATTACCGGCCTTATCTTCCACCAATATATTGAAGACCAGCTCCCTTAAATCGAATTCATCTACTATTTCATACTCAAACACCTCAGGGATAAGGTTGTTATCACCCTTGGCTATCTTAATAGTATTACCTTCCCTGTCCTTGATGGCGACAAGCCAGTTATCTATAGGCTCACTCTTGTCATATTCAAAACTGAATATGACTTTCCGGTCAACAACGTCAACGTTTATACTTATCTCAGGAGGACGGCTCTTTACCACTATCTCGTCGCTGACCTCCGTCTCATTGCCGGCAGTATCCATTACAATGAGTTTAAGGGTATAGACCCCATCCTTTACGTAAGTATTGTTGTTGTCTGTCTCCCCCCTCCATATCATTTTTTGGGGGATGCCGCCAAAACCCTTATCGCTGCGAACCGTGTTGCCTTCAGAGTCAATGATCTGCACCTTCCATTCATCGATTTCCTCGTAACTCAGGAGTTTTGCTTCAAACATGACGTATCCGCCTTTTTTGGCATACGAAAAAAGCCTCTTGTCAACGTTAAGAGAGACTTTGGGAGGTGTATTGTCAACTATAATCTTAGCTACCGCGGAAAACGGAAACGGGGTGTCAGACTGATTCATGGCAATAACGTCCACTATATACGTGCCCTCTTTTTCAGGGGCGTATATATCCGCCCTGTAACTGTTGTCGCGTACACGCTCAAGCACGACCTCTTCTCCCCCTATTATGACGAGCACCTTTTCCGGTTCATCGGCAAGAGGGAGGAACTCCACCCTGATCTCCCGCTTATCCTTTGCACTCCCTATGGTCGGATAGGTTATGACCCTTTCTATCTCAAAGGGGCTGAAGGCACTCTCCCTTATAAAAAACCTGTCCTCTATGCCCTTGACAAGGTCCTTTACAACAAGGGCCGCAAGTATGTCGGTTGACCTGATAATACCAAGGCCGAGCAAACCCTCGAAGTCATGGCCTGTATAGGTAAGATTATCGGCCCACATGATGCTTCCGTCAAGCGTGCTTAAAATTCTTAAACTGATCCCGACTATCACCCGCTCGCCAATAGCGCTAAAGTAATTTGCAGAACCGACCAGTACGGCGTCCACACCCATGACCTTACCCATCTCCCTTACCGAGACCCTTTTCATGGCCCCTGTATAGCGAATACGCCTTTTGGCAAGGAAACGCTCGACACTCGAGTCGTCGGCAATGTATACGAGACCTTTACTCTTGAATTCTTTTTTTATGTCTTCTCTGATTATATCGGCTGCGAACTTGTTTTCAGACAGGTTTTCCAGAGGAAGTATGGCAATGCTCTTAATAACGACCGGATAGGGAACGGACATACCGTTGCCGTTACCATTGCTGTTATATCCCTTGGCGCCGTTACTATTACCATTACCGTTATTGTAGGTATACTCGTTTGTATAAAGGGTGGCTATGCCGGAGGCCGTTGCTGAGGAGGGATAGATAAGCGTTAAAAACGCCAGGAACGCTGCAAATAAAACCACCTGGATACCAACGGTGGAAATATATCCTCCAGAACGTGACGCAGCCTTTATGAACTTTTTGCAGCAAGCTGCATGTTTAATAAAATTTGAAATGTCTTTATAACTCATATTGAAGATTCCCCGATAAAGTTCTAAAACTCCCCTTGGCCCACCTTGGCTCCCCTTGGCTCCACCTTTACTCCCCTTGGCCCACCTTTACTCCACTTGCCCCCCCTTGGCCGGCACCTCGCGTCTACAGGAGTGTGTCAAGCGCGCGTTTTACAATCTTTTGCGTTAAGATACTCTTGTCCCTGGCCTCAAAACCTATAATCCTTCTGGCCACGCTTGCTCCCAGGACGGTTATCCTTACCTGCCAGAGCACTACACCGGAACTGGTATCGAGCATCCTTACGGAAAGTGTCACCTCACCTCCAGACGCTCCCCTTGAGCCGTGAAACTCCTCAACGCTTCCAACTATAATTGCCTGAACGCCCAGACGCTCGCCCAGAAGCTTAATGGTCTCCCTATCAAAGTCCACAACCATACCTTCACTTGCGCCTGTAGCCCTCAAAACCTGTGTCAGGGCCTTACTTACCTCGCCCTGCTCTGTTACTTCAAAGACATTTCTCGATAATAAATCGACCATCATTGCCGAACGCACCTTCTCCCCTGCAAACTTATCAGAAGTAAGATTATTAAACGGCAAGATAGCGACATTTTTGATGTACGAAAAATCGGCCTCGGTGTTAACGTACCTGACCGCCCGCCCGGTACATCCTGACAAAAGACATAACCCTACAATTAACAAGAATAATACTGAAGTAACTGAAGTGCGCTTCATATACTTAAAATTATACAATATTACGCTCCTTTTTTCAATTCTTTTCCTGTTATCAAGTAGCACATAATACAAGTGCTGCGTTGAGCAAACCCTGTGGCAGACTCAGTAAAAAAAGCAAAACATTCAGTCATAAAAAGCCATCATACAATTTGTAACGCGCACGCGCCCCGCAAGGTTAAGCCCCCTTGTTTTATAAGGAAATCGAGGCACGGGCAAACACGGACTCGTTTTTATCGTTAGTGGCGTTATCAATTAAAGTGGCATTATACCCACCGTGCAAATTCAGGCGCGAAAACGGTTGCCAACTAATAGTCCCTCCGTATCCATTCGTGGTCTCCGTCTTGCTCATCCTTACGCCAAACTGTATTTTAGAAGTTGGCACCCATGTTGCTCCGTAGCTCTGAGTCCTTGTAGGATCAATGTTTTGCGAAGTAGACACAAAAAAGAACCTGGACGGTGCATAAGAGGCCGTCACGCTAAAGTTTTGCGACGACGAAGACGTTGTAGTGCCTTTTGCCTTGGTAGTAGTATGGGTGACGCCTCCGTTCAAGACGGTCGTCACCTTTTTCCATGGCACAAGCTTCATGTTCCATGCAAAACTTCTACTATTTGACTCCGAATCAAGCACAAGGTTTTCAGATTGATTCATGCTCGAACTAAAATTAAAATCAACCCCCGGGTATACCCTTAAAAAAGCCCCCAAGGCTGCACCATCGCTCTTTGTCTGCGTTACACCGTTAATTCCACTTTCCCCGTGAGAGAAACTAAGACTCGTGTTTATAGCATTCATAGGTGTCGAGGCAAAACTAACAGAATACACGTCGCTTGATGTCTCACTGTCACTTTCCGACGTCCACCTGTTTGCCGAATAAGAGGAAGACATCCTCAAATACTTTGGTATAACCGTATACGACATACTCAAACTAAACATGGTGTATAAGTCTTCAGCCTCGGAAGCGGCGACAGACTCCCTGACACTGCGGTCAAACCCGAACACTGCGCCCAGATTCATTCGTTTTGTAGGAGAATAACTCACATTACCCCACCCGAACTGTCTCGTCAAGGTAGAAGTAAAACTCTTTTTCGGATTACTCAGGAAAAACCCGTAGGCCTGTATTTCTGTAACGTTTATATCCTCTGCTCCGTTACCGGCCGTATTAACAAGTTTGAAGTACCTTGCCGAAATGTCGGCAAAATCA
This sequence comes from uncultured bacterium, assembly GCA_965371305.1. Taxonomy (GTDB): domain Bacteria; phylum Desulfobacterota; class GWC2-55-46; order GWC2-55-46; family DRQE01; genus CBDUXY01. The sequence goes on along the minus strand of CBDUXY010000001.1, from coordinate 13,263 downwards.
AACTCAAACCTGTTATAAAACGAATTATAAGTAGGCACCGGGGCTCCGGCAAAGCTCCAGGTTATATTGTCGTTGCTTGTATAAAGGGCCCACCCGAAGTCATAAAGACCGTTTTTTATATTGGTCTCCTCTGCCAAAGTGGTGTTCACGAAGATATCAATAGCATGGATCTGTTCCGGCGATACGAAACCCAGACCTATGTTCCAGTCGGCATTATTAATATCTATCAGGGGCGTGACCGCAGTGGCGCGCCCGTTGTCTATAAGTTCGGCCTCAACACCAAGAGTAACGGCGGCAGGGACGGCCGAGTTGATTGCAAGCCCCATATTAGCAACCTCTCTTCTTTCAAACCTCGACTTGCCGCCTGTACTCTCGTTTGTGCTGTCGCTTAAGGTATAGCCGAAGTTAGCACTCGTAGATATCTTGTTTTTCATGAATCTCCTGGCAGCGTTGAGCGTGATCCTGTGTGATATGCTTTCTCCGGAAATATCATTTAACTTGTCCTCGGACTGCGAAAAACTGGCCGTATAATTACCTGAAAGCGACGTATCTGCAATACGCGTTGAATACTGGGTCGAACCGCTTAAAGACCTATTGACATTGTCTATGCTCTTCGGAGCGTCCTGATCCTCCGTGGTCGACACATTGTAGCTTATCAAAAACTGCGGGATCCTGCGCGACGGTGGATGGAGGAAAGATACGTTCATATTGGTGCTGGTAATCTGGTCCCCGCCGGAGGGGTTCACGTCAGTACGGGAATAACCGAATCCTATATTGTACATCTTGGGCGGAGAGAAGTTAAGGGTAAACACGGGATATATGCTTCTTCTCTTTTCACCGCCCGAGGTCTCTATCTCCGACCATACAAGATCACCTGAAAAATGTATAGTATGTGTAAGGGGTATGTCATGGCCGAGGTTAAGGTGATAACTCTGCTTGGTATCTGAAGTCTCTCTCGTTACCCCGCCGACATCCGTCTTGGTCTGAATATAAGACAAATTAGCCCCAATACCTAATTCGGCGTAGGCCTGCCGCGAAACGCCAAGCAGGGCCAACAAAACTACCACTGCTATATGTGTATATATAAGCCTTGATCTCATATCATCTTTCCATCTGCACGATGCCGTAAGGGCCCTTGCCCACCTGCAGGTCTTTAACAATTCTATGCCCAAGCGGGTCCACGACAGAGACGGTATCGTCTCCGGTATTAGTCACATATAGTCTATTTCTTATCTCATCCACGGAGAACCCGGAAGGGTCTGCGCCCGAATCAATCGTTCTGATAATAACGTTATCCCGGGTCAAAAACGTCATGGTATCTGAAGAACTACTGCCTACAAAAAGTCTATTATCGAACCCAACGACACCCCTGGCCGGTCCCTGCTCAAGCGCTATGGTTTCAACAAGCACCCTGTCTATAGTAGACAGTACAGCTACCGAGTTAGAGGCCTCTATAAAAACGTAGAGCATGTTGTCGTCGCTGTTAAGGGCAAGCCCTACAGGAGGTCCATTCACCCGCAGATTCGCGGTAACCGTATCATCAACAGTGCTTATTATGCTCACTGTGTTTGAGAACTCATTTGTCACATAGACTTCTTTTCTCTCAGGGTTTGCAACAATATGAGACGGGGCGAGACCGACCTGAAGCATCTTTAAAAGCCTTCTCGTATACGTGCTTATAACGGCTATATCGTTTGACATCCGGTTTGTAACATAGAGCTTGCCCTCGATAGAGTCCTCCCCGTCCGGCACAAACACTACGTCGGTCGGCTCAATGCCTCCGGCAATGTCTATCAAATCTCTTTGCTCGAAGTGTATGGGGTCAACCACAGATATGGTCCTTGACGCGCTGTTAACCACATAGAGCGTATCTCCCGTAGCATTAAGCGTCATGCCCATAGGGCGACTACCAACACTCACGGCGGCAGTAACCCTTTCAAGGCTCATATCAAGCACGGAGACGTAATCAGAGCCACTGTTGGAAACAAACATTATCAGCTCCCTTGCAGAAGACCTCTGAGGATCGACTTTAATGTCAGGATTAAACAAGACCCTTTTTTCAATCGATTCATTGGGGTTCCAGGCAAGAGTTACGACAGTGGACTGACCGGTTGTTAAATTAAGTTCAATCGAGTTCGGTTCAAGCACACCTTGGTCGGCAACACTCAGACTTGCCCTGGAAACGCCGCTTCTTATAGAAGCGGCGGACACAGTCATCCTTAACTCGCTGTATAGGCCTTCAGGAACGAAGGCCTCACCAAGAAGCCTTTGAGAGTTTGACAGGGAGACGGAACGTAAGGTGACAGGCTCGTCAAGCGCGGTAATCCACACGCCGGATGAGTTCTTTACCGCCAGTTCCATAACCGTAAAATCTATGTCCACCGGAGAGCTGGAGGTGGAATGGATGTAAAACAAAAGTCTTGGTTCGCCTGTGACCTGAATTCGAGATGGCAATTCATCAATAAACTCGGCACATGAAGCAACCAACACAAGCACGGCAAACAACAAACACAGCAATCCGGTTTGCTTTTTCACACACACACTCCATTAACCCGCATAGCGAGTCTATTGCCACATATCCTGGCTCAGAGGTTTTTCCAACATAATTGCTTCTGATACTCCGTAATAAAGCTTTGAGGTAGTGTTTTACTATCATTACACACGCAAAAAAGCTTACATACAGGAATTTACGCCGATTTTGTATAAAACTGCCTACAAAAACAAATATTATTAAAATATCATATCTGCCACCTGAAGTTCAATACATTTCTATCCGATAAAGGGGGTAGGGACGTGCAATAACGATTGTTTAACGTTGGTTTTTCAGAATTGGGAACTTGCGTGCCAAAGTAAAACGCAGGAGAAAACACAGGAGAAAACCAGGGCAGAATTACGCACAAAAGTAAAAGAGTCATAGAGAGGCGTCTTCACGCCTGACATAAAGGCGGGAGTGAGGTGAAAGAAAGGCCCGGTAAGAACAGGAAAAGATTAAAAACAGCTTTCTCTACTTCTTGTTGGACGTGCAGGGGAACTGTCCCGGCCTTGTTATATAGTTTCCAAGGCAGTCCTTAAGCGCGCCCCGGCGGTGGTTTGCAGGGGGGGTAACACCGGCGGCTCCGCCGCGGTTTCTGGCATGGCACTCGCCGCAATTATTACGCTCGGCAGCAGGGGTGTCACCCGGCCTGTCAAAGTCGCCCGGTCTGGTCTTGGCCTCGACCGTAGCCATACCCATTAAAAACACGGCGCACAATATAATCAAAAAATTTCTCATCTCACACACCCCCTCTTGAAAAACATTATGCATATAAAAAAAACACCTTACGCCGCTTGCAAGCGTCAGGGACGCACAAACACCCTACGGACAGGTAGTGCCGACGTTCGGGGCAGTATAATAAATCTGCTGTTCAAACCCGTGGCAGTTAAAATCACAGCCCTTCCTCTGAACACTTGTCCATATGGCGCAGCCCCAGAAAGGTCTGGTAAGGATTGTGCCCCAGTTGGTCGTCGGCTGTACTATCGGAGAGAAGTTGATCAAGCGCGAACCGTCATTGTTCCTTGTCCAGTCTGCAAAACTGGAGTCGTCATACATGGTATTGGCAGCTTCTAAATTAGAATGCACGTTATAGTGACAATTGGCACAGGTCGTGGTCGTCCCTCCTGTAACGTCGCCATTGCCGGCTATGTGGGCTGCGTGCAGGTTAGAGTTTTCAAATATACTTGCGAAGTTGGTCTTGGGATTTGTCGAGATATCCCAAGATCCGTCGCAGTCTGTATTAGTCGCGGGTTGACATTCAAAGGCGTCTGAATCATGACACAGGAAACAAAGGGCAAAATTGTCCGGATCATAAGATGCAAAAGGCTTGTCCCAGCAACCGTTGTTAGGCCCACTCATGGGAGCAATAGGACATGGATTCACCCATATCCCAAGCGTTGTATTGTAGTTAGCCCTGAGTATCCTGCGAGTTTTATAGCCTCCTACGGCTGCAGGGTCAGAGGCGTGAGGGCCGACCGGGTCGGTTCCAACCCAGTTTGGGGGCACAATATCGTCCGCCCTTGTGACGTTTGACTCCGTCACCGGCCCCTGGGCTACGTTTGTCGCGTCGTTATTGTGGCAATCCGTACACTGTATCGAGTTGGTCCTTGAAAGCCCGGCAGGAGTGAGTTGCCTTTCAATCTCATCACTCTGGTTCCTACCACGCTCAACCACCGGATGAAAGGCCGAGTTATTATTAGAGACAGAATTTGTCGGGCTGCAGTCGGACCAGGCTTCAACAATATAAGGGTTACAGAGCGCCTGAGTGCCTATGCTTGTCGGATCGAATTCAAGCCTTTTGTTGCTGCCCCATGTGTTTGCCGACGCAGGGTCTCCCGCCGTGGTACGAAGCGGCTGTAAGTTGGCCGCGTTTGGCTGCCCGGCTTCGTCATATATACCTGCAAAAACGTCAGGCTCTATAAAAGTCGTATAACCATTGCCGTGGCAACGCAGGCAAAGCTCATACACGTAAGGCTCTCGCCCCTCGGTCTCGTTCTCCGTAACAGCACCGTCTATCTTAACGTACTTCATGCCGGCAAGACGGTTGAAATCGGCGTTACCGACCGTACCGCTACTACCGTGTCCACTTACGGCATGGGGGTTATGACAGTCGTAACACTCAACATGTTTCGTTCCTATTGGCACGCCCTCGGTCACAACGTGCAACCCGGCGTAGCCGGTATCGTCTACAGGATGGCCCGAACCGGTGCCGCCCCCGCCGCCGCCGCTTGTTGGACGCTTATTTATCTCGCTCTGAATATCTATGGCAGGCCCGCTTGCGTCGTGGCAGTTCTCGCAAAGCGCCTCTTCCCAGGCAATCAACTGACGAGGGATTACGTTATCAACGCTGACCGAGGCGTTATTAACGGCAAGGTGCATGTTAGTAGGAGCAATAGGTACGGCAGTTTTATCGTACTCGGTGCCGCCGGTTGGTTCCATGATGCCGTGCGGAGTGTGACAGTTAAGACAACTGCCTTCATTGCCGGAAGACATGTTTCCTCTGTTTTTGCGCGGATGGATATCCGCTCCGGATATTTCGGGCCATATGAAGTCAGAACTAAGATAATGGCTTGAAGTCTGAAAAACGGCCTTGCCCTTGTAGAACTCAAAACGGCCGTACCCAAGAGGACTTCCGGAGGTGTTTATGTCAGAAAAATTCTCATGGCAGTACCAGCAGAGTTCGGCGTAATTATCGGTATCACCATAGGACTTAAAGGCAAGATAGGCGTCAGGGCCAAGATCCTGGCCTGTGTTAGGGTCGGGCTCGGTCGTGCCAAAACTTGCGTGAGGTTCATGACAATGGGTGCATTCGCCAGCTATGTAGCGTCCACCCTCAAGCGGCTCACCTTCGTTATAATAGGTGGTGTAATCAGGATTAGCGGAACGGTCGACTCCAGGGCCGTTGCCGACGTCGTGAGGGGTGTTGCCGTCGGTTGTGCCGCCGCCGTGTTTTACCCAGTAAAACGCACCGCCGGTTGCGCCGACGTCAGAGGCAAGCTCGAAAACGACCACGCAAACGCAAAGCAAAAATATGCATAACGCTGTTAAACCAAACTTGCTGCGATACATCAAACCTCCCACGCTTTATGCCATATTTAAAGAAAAAAAATGTAAAAAAACTTTTTATATTTTAACATGTCAAGCTGAAAACTTAAACAAAAAACATGTTGAGTGTCCAGTAAAAAAGCATATAAACCACACATTAGGCTAAAGTTCCACATCCCCTCCCCACCCACAACCCGCGCGTCCCATGCGTCTGCCCGGCGAGGGAGGGAGTATAGAGATAGAAACATTGCCCGATCATTAAACATGTACACCCTGCCCTCAAGCCCAAGCGACTTAAAATGGATATGCAAATCAATTGACATTTCAGCCACTTCTGTTAGAGTTTAACAGGGTTGAAACAAAGGATAAGAGACCATGCCGGATACTACAATAAAGACCTCGCCACAGATATCCAATCAAGAAAAACAGGCTCCGCCCACTACGATGGTGATCTTCGGCGCCACCGGCGACCTCTCAAGGAAAAAACTGCTGCCCGCCCTGTACAGGCTTAAAACCCTTGGCATGTTATCGCCCGACTTCAACATTATCGGTTACGCAACAAGAAAACTTACCGACGAGGGTTTTGCCGACTTTGCGCGTAAGGCAATAGAGGAATTTTCAAACCACAACATACACGGACACGAGCCAATAGACGAGGAAGCCCTTGACGAGCTGCTCTCCGGGGCAAGGTTCGTTTCCGCCTCGTTTGACGACAAGGCAGGTTTCAGCGCTTTATTTGAAAAACTTGCGCAAATAGACGCCACGCAGGCCAAAAGCGGCGGCGCCCCATTGGTGAAAATTTTTTACCTTGCGACACCACCTACTTTTTTTCGCACCATAATAGAACAACTCGACAGGGCAGGCGGACCAGGGCCGGGACAAAGAGCGACCGACGCAGGGCACTGCGCGCCGGACGTACAAACCGGCCTGCATACTGACGCGCAGGGCAAGACACAAACAGACTCAGGCTTGGCACCACTACCTCGCATCATCATAGAGAAACCCTTTGGGCGCGACATCACAACGGCAAGGAAACTCAACACCCTGCTTGCAAAACACTTCCGTGAAGAACAGGTCTACCGAATAGACCACTACCTTGGCAAAGAGACCGTGCAGAACCTGCTCTTTTTCCGGTTTGCAAACGGCATATACGAACCCATCTGGAACCGTCGCTACATTGACCACGTTCAGATCACCGTTGCCGAAAAGGACGGCGTCGGCTCGCGCGGCAAATACTTTGAAGAGTCAGGGACTCTGCGCGACATGGTGCAGAACCATATATTACAACTACTCGCCCTCTTTGCCATGGAACCTCCAAACAACATGGAAGCCGACACCATACAAAGAAAAAAAATAGAACTCATTGAATCGCTTCGGCCGATAAGTGCAGACGAAGTAAGAGAGATGACGGTCAGGGGACAATACGGCGCAGGAGTGGTGGACGGAGAGACGCACCGGATGTACAGAACTGAAAAATACGTCTCCCCTGATTCAACGGTCGAGACCTTTGTCGCACTAAAACTATTCATAGACAACTGGCGGTGGTCGGATGTGCCGTTTTATATCAGGACCGGCAAGGCACTCAAGACAAGGGCAACGGAGATTGCCATACATTTCAAGGCCGTTCCCCATTGCCTTTTTACCGAGTCTGAGACCGGGTGCCCGCAAAACAACGTGCTTGAACTCAAAATCCAGCCGGACGAAGGTATACGATTTTCATTTAACATCAAGCTGCCTGGAAGTGTGGATAAAATGGACACCGTTGAAATGGATTTTTCATATAAAGAGAACTACTCGGTGGAGCTTCCCGAGGCATACGAACGGCTGCTTTACGACTGCATGGTCGGGGACTCAACGTTGTTTCCCCACCGCGACGCTATAGAGGCATCCTGGGAGTTCATAACTGGTATACTCAACGGCTGGGAGACGCTTGACCCAGGCTGCTTTCCAAACTACTCGCCCGGAAGCTTCGGGCCGAAGGAGGCAGACGAACTCATACAAAGGGACGGACGGGAGTGGAGAGAGCCGTAGATGAGCAAATAAAAACAGGGCCGGTTTTTTCAAACCGGCCCTGCCTGACTATCAAAATTGGTGACGATGGGTGGACTTGAACCACCGACACGGGGCTTATGAGACCCCTGCTCTACCACCTGAGCTACACCGTCATTTTTTTATCAACCAAAATCTAATTCTTCGAAAACGTGTAAGACACAAGCGAGCTCTTCACGTCACTGCTGAACATGCCTTCTGAGCTCACAACAACAATCAACAACTCATCCCTGCCGTCACCGTCTATATCTTCCAGAATAAAGTCAGACAGATAACCCTCGATATCTTTTGTCGCCCAGGAATCTTCAAACAGAATTCCGTCCCAGTACATGGCCTTTATCGTGCCGCTCTCAAAACTCATGACTCTTTCCGAGCGCTGGCCAAAAACCCCGCCCGCAACGTTAGACTTTATTATAATCTCGTTGGCGCCGTCATTATCAAGGTCTGCATAACGGAAACGACCTTCAATGTACACGCTTTTTTTCAAATCTCCCGAGTCTTCCTCATTACTGCCAATCTCGATTGTATTAAGAGTGCCGCCGTAATAGTCTTTACTCTTCCACTGCCTTTCCCAGCCGTTACCTTTCTTTTTATATACCCGGAGGCGCCGCTTCTTATCAATCATGACCAGGGACGCCTGCCCCTCTTCTTCCAGGTCAAATATTTCAAAACCATAAAGGTTAACATGCCTGGGCAGATCAAGCACTCCTGTACTAACAACTCCCGAGTTTTTATCCAACTTTAAAATTACAACATCTTTCTTAAAACCCCACTCCCCGCGAAACTCCTGACCCAGCAACACAGGGGTCTGACCGTCAACACTAACGGCCCTCATAAAATAAGATAATCCGCACATGCTAAAGGCGTAGCCGGCGCCCGTGTGTTCAAGTATGCAGCTGTCCGGATTCGACCCGTTAAACCTTGAAACATATACCTTGCCTTCAAACGCGCTTAGAGAGATGTTGATAACGCCCGGTTTGTTCTTTATGGTCTTGAGTTTCTCCAGGCCCTTTGGCCCTGCGTGCGTAATCCTGACTTCTGTTTCCGTAAGTATCAGGACCTCTTTCGCCCCGTCTCCGTCAAGGTCTGCGGTCTCGATAGCGAGGACCGTCTCCTTACCAAGCGCCGCCGTCCAGGTAAAGCGCTTCTTTTTCTTGCCATTCCTTCTCTTCTTTATTATAAAACCGTCGTCGTCATCGTCTTCGTCGTCTGTTGCTTCATCATCGTCAAACGCGCCCGCATCAAAACCAGGCCCGACACCCGCTGCCGCGACTTGTGGCGCACTCTTCGCGAAACGCCCCGTATAGGTAGCAGCCGCGCCTGCCGCCGCCCCGACAGCCCCGGTGGCGCCGCCGACACCAGCAGTAAGCGTCTCATTGCTACCGACAGGAACTCCCTTTGTAACGTAAAGCACCTTTTGCGACAGCCCACCGACAAGCCCTACAACACTATCAAGCCCGCGGGCAGTACTAAAGCTATGTTCTGTTTTTTTATTTTCTATATCAAAAAGCTTTGCGTCAAGGCTGACCACCTCTCCAATCACGGAAAGGCTGCCGAACAAAACGTAGTCGGCACCGAGTTTAGTGCCTGCTTCAAACGCCTCCGCCTCGGTAAGGGTTGACGCCTCACGCCCGGCCAGCACATCTCTTAACAGGTCTCCCCTCATTATCTCTACACCGTCAGCAGAGCCAACGCGTGAGGAGAGCATGTCGGAGAGCGCGGCTTCAAGGTAAGACAAACTCTGCTCGCCGTTCACCTTCCATGGGAATACGGCAATCTTAACGGTCCCGGACTTCTCCTCAGCACTTGCGTCTGTAATTAACACCCCGAACATAAGTACGCAGGCTACGGCAAAAAAGATTACAGCTTTATGTCCTGTATGTTTTAATCCTGTTATCATAATTATGGCTTCCTTCGCTTATGTACTACCCCGCCGCAGGCAACGAGTAATTAAACCCACTTGGTGGGGTTTATCCCACATGATGGAGTTTAACCCACCACGGAACTTAAAAACAATTAAATATATTAAACAGAAAGACAGGTGAAAATCAAGAAAGTTTATTGTTTTTTCAATTATTTTTCCGCAGGGCGGGTTTAACCGACCCTTACCGTCGTGTCCTTATCCAACAGATCCGTCAAGCACGTCCCTTACCACGCGCAGGCTTTCATGCTTAATAGAGTCGTCAAGCCCGCACGACGGGGAGAGGAAATCAACGCCGCAGCCAAGCACTCTCTCGCTCTCTTCGGTAATCCTTTGCCTGCTGCCCGAGGCCAGCACGAATTGACTTATATTACCCATAAGCCTGTGACCTGTCAAAAACCGCTTCAATCCGGCTATATCCGCCGTGCTGTCAATGCTCAGGCACTCGGCTTCAAGTGATTTAAGCCCGGCCTCCATGCCCTTTAATTTACCGCATATATGCACTATTACAGGACAACCCGCTTTATGGGCCGTCTTTGTAACGTCGTTAATATAAGGGAGGGAGAACTCTTCAAAAATCTCAGGGCCGAGGATCTCGGCCGTTGCAAACGGCTCCATTATAAAAATAGCGCTCGCACCACAATCAATAAGACGGCTTACGTACTGCGAGATATTTTCCGTTAAAAAAGCAAGCAGTTCATGAACTGCCGCCGGCTCGTCAGATAAGGAAGTCAGGAAGGTCCTGGCATGTATTATGGATGAGGCCAGGGCGACCGGTCCTGAAACGTCTGCAATTACCGGCACGTCAGGGCGCGCTTCACTTAAGCCCCTGATGCAATCCATAACAACGTCAAGCCTGTTCGTATCACCGTCAAGAGCGTTTAGTAGTCCTCGGAACCCGCTTACTTCTTCAAGCGCGTAGCGCTCCTTCCACCGGGCGGCGGTACCGGTACCCTCGTCCGTCTCCCCTCCATAAGAGCCGGAAAGCACCCTCATTACAAACGGCACTCCTGTGTTTTCAACGCCCCCCCTGTCGTGCACTTCAAGAGAGAGGCGAATTAACTCCTCTGCTCCGGGCGGAGCAACTCTGGGTGAAAACGCGCCGCCGCCGCCTGCTCTAACCGGACTTACGAGTGAACCGGGGAGCAGAAAAGCAGGCCTCTCGCGCCCCGGACTATCACCGCCAATTATCCTTAAAAATAAATCTTTTTCAGTCACAGGGGAAATACCACTCCACTATTTTAAGTCAACACGTAACCGGCTTTGATGTTTCGGTGCGTGAACGCCATGCGCGAAAAAATCTACTCGAAAGCAACCGGGTATCAAAAAGAAGCATGTTGATTGAAACCTCGTGGCAGGCCATTGGAATTAAACCCGCCATGCGGGATTATACCACCTTACGGACGCTTTGACTAAAAAACCGTCCTGGAACTCAACACCTCGCCAATCCCGAGCAGGTTAAACGTAAGCATCACAAGGTCCTCTTCAAGCCTCTGTTTGTAGCTTAACTCGGCTCCCCAACACTTTGCAGAGTAACCGAGCAAGTAACCCTGCTCAAGCGTCTCATCGCGTTCAAAAGAACGGCGAAACACGTGCCCAACATTCAACGACTCACTAACCCATAACCTTGCGCGCGATTCAAAGTACTCCTGCATATCTCTTAAGTAGCGGTAAGTCATGGTAAGCTCATGCCTTGCCGGGTGCCTTGCCGTAACCTTTGCGTCGTACTCGTCGAAACCGTCTTCATACACGTCGTACTTACCCTTAAAACTTGCACTCGACCACACGGTGGGACGAACAATGACTTCACCATCTATCACGCCGAAAGACCGCTCTTCCATGCCTGAGGGGTCGACTTTCTTGTGCCCCCGTGCCTCGCGCAGGTCGTAGCTCTGCCCTATGTCGAAGTAAAGGTATTCATGGATCACGCCGGAGTCGGAAAGCTTACCCGCAAGCGTTGTATTAAGGGAATATCTTATAGAGTTTTCAGGGCCAAACCTGTCTGCCGAATCAAACACGGGCAGCCGTGACTGGTCGGTTGCCGGTACAAAAGTATAAACAAGCCTTGGCCTCACCGTGTGGCGAAACGTGGGCGCACTCCCTTGCGTCTTATCTCCTTTATAATAACGCACAAGGGTAGTGACCAGGTCGGCCTTCACCTCGTAAAGGGCGCGCCCGTGGGTCTGGCTGCCACTGTCCGTTATAGCAGGGTCAGTCTCTCGCTCCACCCTGTAAGCGGTAAAGCGAGGAGTTATGGACGGGGTAAACTCAAACAAACGCCCCGGGCGCATCGGAAGAGAGAGGCGCGGACTGACGTCAAGACGCTGCCCCCGGTCCCCGTCAGCGCGCTCGAAGTTTACGAATTCAGTCTCAATTGAATAAAACAAGGGTGTTCTGAAAATCCGGCGGCCTGTCTTGCCAAACTTGACTACGGGCAACCTCTGCAAGACCATGTCGTCGTCACTTGCAAGCAGGTTATCGAAATAACGCAGTTCCGTAGTGAAACTATAAGAATCAAAATTCCTGGTTACAGACGCGGTACTCTCAAGGCTCTCTTTTGACCTGTCACCACCTTCACCGTAAGCAGCGTCCGTGTTTGAAAAATCTATAAAATACTCGTCGTCGCTCACAAGACGGATGTCCGCTTTAAAAACAAGACCGGTACCCATGCGCTCGGTATGAGAAAAATCAAAGCCGTAACGCTCACTCCCGGCACTTTCCGGTCTCAACAGATTAGCCTCGTCCACCCTGAACTCGCGCACCCGGTCAATGTCGCGCTCACTGAAGTGATATATATTAAACTCGCCGAAACTGTATTTTGACCTGACGTAACGGTACTCAAGCCCCTCTCCCACCCCTCTTTTCGTCTCTATGTCAAGCTCGAAGGTCATGTCACTTGAGTCCGATATGGCCCAGAAAAGCTCATTGTCGAACTTAACGCCGCGAAGGCTCGAATACCCAAGCTCAGGAGTAAGCAGCCCGCTCTTGCGCCTTGTGTTTGCCGGCAGCGACATGTATGGGCTATAGAGTACCGGCACGCCTCTGATATAAAACACCGGGTGTGCGGCCGTCACGGTATCTTCTACTTCGAGCTTTATCCTTCTTGCCTTGATGCTCCAGTCAGGCACTTTTTCTCCATCCGGACCAGGCCCACAATCACAGGTCGTAAGCATTGACTTTTTAAGCTCATAGGTCTGCGCCCCTGTTTTCCTGATTTCATCTGCACCCATTGTAAGGCTTGCTTCTTTATAAAAAAGCCTGCCTTTTACGATGATAGCCGTTTTCCTGTTCATGTCTATACTTATGGATTCGCCTGAGATAATATCACCTGCGTCGTCGGTAATTGTCACGTTGCCTGTTGCAACGGCCCGCCCCTTTTGCATGTCAACGGTTATGGCATCGGCCTTTAGCGTGGTTGTGCCCTGGGTAAGCAGCACGTCGCCCTTTGCAACGTAGGTCTGGCTGTCTCTATCAAAAACAACCGACTCGCCGCTGACCTCAATTGGAAGCTCGGTAGAGAAAAGCCCGTCGGTAAACCCGGCGTTGGCGCTGCCAACGCCGATCAGCAATAAAAACACAGGAAGAATCAAAAGGAGTATAAAACGCTGGAAGAATGAAGAATTCTTTTTGCGGCAAGTCATTATCAAGAAAAACCCTCTCGTCGTTTTTAAACTATAAACCTGAACCATGCGATATTAAATAAGGTAGGAAAGAA